>DATMXS010000180.1:0-6724 GCA_035561355.1 Bryobacteraceae bacterium
GGAGACGTGATCGAAACCAGCAAGAAACCCGCACCGCCCGAGACTACTGCAAACTACTGCACGGAAGGCCCTCAGATTTTGGTTGTTGTTGGAATCAAAAGAGGTTAGATGGCGGGGACGACGGGGTTCGAACCCGCGACCTCCGACGTGACAGGCCGGCGTTCTAACCAAACTGAACTACGTCCCCGCGTTCTACGTCGTCGTTGAAGACTTTTTTATCCTAGCACACGAGCCGCGCACGAAGTAAGCGGGTAAAGACCATGCTCTTCTTCCCGGTCTCATTCGCCAGCGTCACGGGTCAGAGCGTCAGAATCGACGCCGCGTATGCGAGTTGCCGCGAGGCATCAAGCAGAAAGACGATCAGCAGCACCTTGGCAATCCGCATCGAAGGAATTCTAGGGTTTTCCGCAGCGGCGCGCAAGTTCCCAAAAGTCAGGGTTAGGTCAGGTTAGTACTCTCTTGAGAGCGTCCGCGAGGCGTTCGAGATCTGCTTCAGAGTTGTAGAAATGCGTCGAAATCCGCAGATTCTGGTGCCGCGCCGAGATCAGGACACCCCTTTTCTGGAGTTCCGCGCACACCGCGCCGGGGTTGATCCCCAGGAAACGCGCTGCTATCACCGGTGAATCGAAGTGCGGCGCCTCGTCAAACAGAAGGCGGGCGCCCAGCCCCCGCAGAGTCTCCCGCAGCAGTGACGCCAGTTCCATGACGCGCTGTTCGATGGCCTCCTGGCCGAGTTCGAGCATCATGTCCACCGACGCCTTCATCCCGTAGAGACTTGGGAAGGAAAGCACGCCGCCTTCGTAGCGTTCCGCCTCAGCGGCAAACTCCGGCATGCCGTCATGCAGATTGTTGACGTCGCGCCAGGTGCGGTGTGTGCGCCACCCGACCACGAGCGGATCGAGCCACTTGCGGACTTCTGGACGCACGTACATGAACGCCGCGCCGGGCGGCGAGAGAAGCCATTTGTAGCCGTGCGCACAGTATAGGTCCGGCTGGAACGCGCGCACATCCACATGCAGCGCCCCCAGGCTCTGTGTGCCATCCACGTACACCAGAGCCCCCGCCTGATGCGCCATCCGGGACAGTTCGGGAAGCGGCACGCGGAAGCCGTTGCTGTAATTCACCTCGCTCACAACCACGAGCCTGGTCGAAGGCGTCAGCGCGTCGGCGAACCGCTCCCAGTTCGTTACAACGAACTCGACGCCGCGCCGCTCCAGGAGCGCAGGGGCGTAAATGTTGTTCGGGAACTCGTTTTCAAAAGTGACGATGCGGTCGCCCGGACGCCAGTCGATGCCGGTAATCAGAGTCGCGAGCGCGGTGGACGCCGTCGGGATGAAGGCGATGTCGTCCACGGTGCAGTGAATCAGGCTCGCCAGCGACGCGCGCAATGCATCCGCGTCGCCGAACCACGTGAGGAAATCCGAGCACGCCGTGGCGGTGCGACGCGTGAAATGCGCCGCGACCGCGTCGATCGACCGCTGCGGCATCTGGCCGAACGTAGCGGTATTGAGAAACGCCCAATTCTTTAGAGACGGAAACTCGGCGCGAACGGCGGCCCAGTCAACGGCCACGGCGCGCTCAGGCATCCTTCGCCGCCTTCACGCAATCGGCGACGCAGCGGGCGGCATCCGCGGCGGCCATGTCGGTCTTGTCGCGTCCGCGGCGCTCCACCACTTCCACCATGCCTTGGGCGAACTTCTTGCCGACGACGATGCGGAACGGGATCCCGATGAGGTCGGCGTCCTTGAACTTCACGCCGGCTCGCTCATCGCGATCGTCCAGCAGGGCGTCGAGCCCGAGGCTGCGGCACTCTTCATATATCTGCTTTGCGCCCGCTGCCTGAGCCGGATCGGCAAAATTGACAGGTGTGATGATCACCTCAAAAGGCGCAATGGCCACCGGCAGCGACATGCCGTCCGCATCGCTGAAGAGTTCGACCGAGGAGGACAGGATGCGCTCGATACCGATGCCGTAGGAGCCCATGATCGGCGTGACCTCTTCTCCCGCGGCGTTCAGCACCCTGAGTCCCATGGATTCCGAGTACCGGTAGCCGAGCTTGAAAATATGTCCGATCTCGATCGACTTGTTGAGCTGCACCGGAGTGCCGCACTTGGTGCAGCCGTCACCCGCGGCGACCTGGCGGAGGTCGTGGAACTCGGGAGAGAAGTCCTCGCCCGGCGTAACGTGGCGCAGGTGGTAGTCGTTCTTGTTCGCGCCGCAGACCAGGTTCTTGCGGCCTCGCAACTCGTTATCGGCGAGCACGCGCATGTTCTTCACGCCGACAGGCCCCAGGGAACCGGCTTCAGCGCCGAACCACTCGCGAATCTCCTCGGGATGCGCCGTGCGGATGTCGCGCGCCCCGGCGGCGCTGGCGAACTTCGTCTCACTCAACTGGTGATCGCCGCGCACCACGCACAGGAACGGCGTGCCGTCGGCCACCATGATGAGTGACTTCATCTGCGAGGTCGCAGGCAACTTGGTGAAGGCGACCAGGTCGTCGATGGTCTTCTGGCCGGGCGTGTGGAATTCTTCCGGAGTCAGATCGCCTTCCGGATCGGCAGCCTGCGGCGGCTGCGCGTGGGACTCGGCCTTCTCAAGGTTCGCGGCGTAGTTGCAGGAGGGGCACTGGACGATCCAGTCCTCACCAGCCTCGCTCTTCACCATGAACTCGTGCGACTGCTTGCCGCCCATCGCGCCCGAATGCGCTTCGACCGCCACGAACTCGAGGCCGCAGCGCGAAAAAATCCGGCAGTACGCTTCGTAGTGCTTCTGGTAGGCGACATCGAGGCCCGCAGCGTCCATGTCGAAGGAGTACGAATCCTTCATCAGGAACTGGCGGACGCGGATCAGGCCGGAGCGCGGACGAGGCTCGTCGCGGAACTTGGACTGAATCTGGTACCAGACCTGGGGCAATTGCTTATAGCTGCGCAACTCGCCACGGGCGACGTAGGTCATGATTTCTTCCTCGGTCATGCCGAGGCACATGTCGCGGCCCCAACGGTCCTTGAGGCGGAACATGTCATGGCCCATCACGTCCCAACGGCCGGATTCCTGCCAGATTTCGGCGGGATGCAGGGCGGGCAACAGCATTTCCTGGGCGCCGATAGCGTCCATTTCCTGGCGGACGATGGCCTGGACCTTATTCAGCGATCGCTGGGCCAGAAACAGGTAGTTGTACAGGCCGGCGGCAAGCTGCCGGATGTAGCCGGCGCGGACCAGCAGTTTGTGGCTGGTGACCTCCGCTTCGGCGGGATCTTCCCTGAGGGTCGGGATGAAGAGATGGCTCCAATACATTTTTGCGAGTCCCGGTGTGGGCGCGGGCGGCTGGCCCGCTTTAGAATAAGAATCTTAGCATGCGGGGCATATTGTCCCCACGCTTCACTTGCCGTCCGGGAGCAGGAATGAAAATAGCCATCGGCGCCGATCACGCCGGATTTGTCTTGAAAGAGGAGCTGAAGCACAGGTTGCAGGAGCAGGGCCACGCGGTGACGGACCGTGGGACGTACTCGACGGATTCCTGCGATTATCCGGATTTTGCGGCGGCGGTGGCGCGCGATATCGCGGAAGGCCGCGCAGGCCGTGGTGTGCTGGTATGCTCGACCGGAGTCGGCATGTCGATCGCCGCCAATAAGATTCCCGGCGCCCGCGCGGCGTTGGCTACCACGGAAGACGAGGTGCGGCTGACGCGTTCACATAACGACGCGAATATCCTGACGCTCGGAGCGCGTTACCTGGACGCGGCGGCGGCAGGCGAGTTGCTCGACGCCTTCCTCAATACGGAGTTCGAGGGCGGGCGCCACGCGCGCCGCCTGAACAAAATCGCCGCGCTCGAATCGCGGAACGGAGAAGGAGATTGCATGCGGGATGAAATGGAGAGGCAGGCCCAGCCGCTGAGCCAGGCGGATCCGGACGTGTGGGATGCCGTACGGAAGGAGTTGGACCGCCAGAACACGCGTCTGGAACTGATCGCGAGTGAGAATTTCACTTCTGAGGCGGTGCTCGAGGCCGCCGGGACCGTGCTCACAAATAAGTACGCCGAGGGGTATCCGGGCAAACGGTATTACGGCGGTTGCGAGTTCGTGGACATCGTCGAGAATCTCGCGCGGGACCGCGCGAAGAAGTTGTTCAATGCGGAGCATGCGAATGTCCAGCCGCACTCCGGCGCGCAGGCGAACATGGCCGCGTACATGGCGGTGCTGAAGCCGGGCGATACCATCCTCGGGATGAATCTGGATCACGGCGGGCACCTGACGCACGGGAGCGCTGTGAACTTCTCCGGCAAGCTCTACAACGTCGTGCCGTACATGGTCAGCCGCGAGGATGAGCGGATCGACTATGCCGAACTGGAGCGGCTTGCCGGCGAGCACAAACCGAAGCTGATCATCGCCGGCGGAAGCGCCTATCCCCGGATCATCGACTTCAAGCGCATGCGCGAGATCGCCGACCAGGTGGGCGCGATGTTCCTGGTGGACATGGCGCACTTCTCCGGGCTGGTAGCAGCGGGCGTACACCCGAACCCGTGCGAATGGGCGGACATCGTCACCTCGACCACGCACAAGACGCTGCGCGGCCCGCGCTCGGGCATGATCCTATGCCGCGAAAAGTACGCCAAGGACGTCGATAAATCCGTCTTCCCGGGCGTCCAGGGCGGCCCGTTGCTGCATATCATCGCGGGCAAAGCTGTGTGCTTCCTGGAAGCGATGCAGCCGGAGTTCGTGGCATACCAGAAGCGCGTCGTGGCAAACGCGCAGGCTCTCGCGGCGGGACTCGCGGCGGAGGGCTTCAGGATCGTCTCCGGCGGCACCGACACGCATCTCATGCTCCTGGATGTGTTCTCAAAGGGGATCCGCGGCAGAGATGCCGAGAAGGCGCTCGATGAGGCGTGGATCACCGTCAACAAGAACAAGATTCCGTTCGACTCGAACCCGCCCGCGAACCCGAGCGGCATCCGGCTGGGCAGCCCGGCGGTGACCACGCGCGGCTTCGGCGAAACCGAGATGCGCGAGGTGGCGGCGTTAATCTCACTCGTGCTCGGGAATATCGGGGACGAGGGCGCGATGCATGAAGTGCGGCGCCGCGTAGGCGTACTGACTGACAGGTTCCCGCTGTACGCCTGGAAGATGGCGCCTGCGGGAACGCGCTAGACACGCTGGAGAACCATTGGAGGGCCGATGCCGTTGCGGATCGCTTTCGATGCTCGAAGGATTAGGGACTTCGGCGTCGGCACCTATATCCGGAACCTCATTCACGCGCTGGCGGCGATTGATCGCGAGAACGAGTACAGACTGATCGCACACCGGCGCGACGAGCCGGAATTGGCGAAACTGCCGCCGAACTTCGAGATTGCGCCGTACCCGCGGCCCGAAGATCACTGGCTCAACCACCTTACGTTCTACTTCTTCCTGAAGGAGCTGCGCGCGGACCTGGTCCACATGCCGGTGAACCTGGTGCCGCTGCTGATGCCGCGGCCGTACGTTGTGACGATCCACGACATGAGCAGTCTGCTGTACGCGGTGGACGCCCAACGTCGCAGCTTCCGCCTGTTCCTGTTCCGCCGGGGGCTGCTGCGCGCCAAACGTGTGATCGCAGTTTCGGAAGCGACGCGCCGCGATGTTGAGAATCTGCTCGGCGTGCCTGCGGAGCGAATCCGGCAGATCTATGACGCCCCGGACCCCGGGTTTGCCAGGCGCCCTGGGGACCCCGCCGACGAGACAGAGCGGCTGCGGATCCTGGAGCGGTATCAGATCAACCACCCGTTCATCCTTTACGCCGGTGCGGTGCGGCCGCAGAAGAATATCCCTAGGCTGGTGGAGGCTTTCGCCGTGTTGCGGGGCGACCTGGAACGCCACCCGGTTTACAAGGACCTGCGCCTGATTATTATCGGCGACGAGATTTCGCAGAATCCGGCTGTGCGGCGCGCGGTCATCAAGACGCGTGTGGAGGATGTAGTGCGGTTTCTCGGGTTCGTCCCGTTCGACACGCTGCGTGTCTTCTTCGAGGCTGCGGCTGCATTCGTCTTCCCGTCGCTGTACGAGGGGTTCGGGCTGCCGCCGCTGGAAGCGATGGCCTGCGGTACCCCGGTCGTCACTTCGAGCGTGAGCTCGCTGCCGGAGGTGGCTGGAGACGCCGCGATGTTCGTCAACCCGGAGAACGTGTTCGATATCGCGCGCGGCATCCGCGAGGTGTTGACGGACGATGCGCTGAGAGTCGAACTCGTACGGCGTGGCCATGAACAGGCGCGGCGCTTCAGTTGGAGCAACACGGCCGCCGAGGTGCTTGAAATCTACCGCGAAGTGGGGCGCGCGACAATCCCGTCCTGAGCGGCGGAAACGGGCGAGCTCCGGCGCGTCCGGGCGCGCAGTTCACGCGAGAGCGCGAAAGCGGCAGCCGTTAGATCCTGCGGACCCACCGGGCTCCTCTGCGCTGGGCAGCCGCAGACTGGGCACCGCCTCTCCTGACCGTCCGCCGCCATCACATCCACGAGTCTGAAGCCGAGGGCCTGCATCAGTCGGTCAGCCGACGCTGGTGAAAGCACTCGCACGCCCTTCACCACGTTGTGGACGTGTGGCTGGGAAAGGCCGGCGCGGCGGGCCAATCCCCGTTCGGTGGCTTCGCCGTTTCGAATGCGGCGGCGGGTTTCCTCGATCACCCGGACGAGCAGGTCGGTAATGGTCAACACTATTCCTCCGTGAAATAGGTGGAACCAAAACCCACTAAATATCAC
>DATMXS010000181.1:0-18114 GCA_035561355.1 Bryobacteraceae bacterium
CAGCCAGATGCACAACTATGGGTTAGCGCTGCTTTTCATCGCTCTCTCCCGTGCCGCCGTGGCAGTGAGCTCCGTGCTGAACATGTCGCAACTGCTCCGCACTGTGCGTGACGATTACCGCGGACGCGTTTTCTCCACGCTCGAGACGCTGACTTGGTCCACCATGATGCTCTCCATGATGGCGGCCGGAATCGCCTCGCAGTACACCAGTCCGAGGACCATCGGCGCGTGGAGCGGAGTCCTGAGTTCGACCACCGCGATAGCCTGGGCCTTCCTCAATCTGACGGGACGGCTCCCACAGCCAAAGCCCGAAGGCGTCGATCCGGACGAAATCGAAGTACACGGCGAACCGGCCGTATAGGCTGGAACCGAGGCAGAAGGCAGAAGGCAGAGCAAACGGTCGAGCAACAGAGCAGCGGTCGGGCGACTGGACAAGAGGACCTGACACCGTCAGCCCGTCTGCCTTCTGCATTCTAGCCTTCCGCCTTCTAGGCTTCCGGCCTTCCGGCCTTCTCGCCTCCTGCCTTTCTACTCCCGTCCTCCCGACCGTGCACTGGCTCGCTGGCGCCGCGGCAGCCACACCCGGAGAACCGAAAGCAACAGATCCAGATCGACGGGCTTCGGAACGTAATCGGATGCGCCCGCTTCCAGGCACTTCTCGCGGTCGCCCATCATCGCTTTCGCCGTGAGGGCGATTATTGGAAGGTCGCGGTAACGGTCCATGCTGCGGATTGCACGCGCCGTCTCGAATCCGTCCATGCCGGGCATCATGATGTCGAGCAAGACGAGTTCGACATCCTGCCGCTTCTGCAACAGGTCGAGAGCGGCCCGCCCGTCCTCCGCGCGCAATATCTCCATGCCATAGCGCTCGAGCAGGCTGGTGAGGGCGAAAATGTTCCGCAGGTCGTCATCGACAACCAAAATCCGGCGGCCGTTGAGAGCCGGGTTGACCAGGCGGATCTGCTCCAAAACGTTGCGTTGCGCATCCGGCAACTCCTCGGCGCGGCGGTGCAAATAGATTGCGGCGTTCTGGATAAGCTCCTCGGGCGAGCCGATGCACTTTACAAGCAGTGTTTCCACAAGGTTCTGCGCTTCGGACTCACGCAGTGGGTGTTCCTGCTGCGCCGTGTACATGAGCACAGGCACGCGGTGTTCGCCTGCGGCCCCGCCGAGCTTCTGCAGGAATTCCCGGACGTCCATGTCCGCGAGTTCCGGGATCACGATCATGCAGTCGAAACTCTGGTTACGGAGAACCCCAAGCGCCTCTGCTCCTGACGCGAGAGCCGTCACGTCGATGTCGGTGTGGGTAATCAGCCCCACCGCCGTTGCGGCGTTTCCAACCGCCAGGAGCCTCGGCCGGCGGCCCGGGTCGAGCGACCGTTCGAGTGCAGCCAGCACGGCAGCCGCTTCGTACCCATGAGTGCTTTTCTCAACATACGACGCGGCGCCGAGCGCGAGGACGCGGCGCCAGTCCTCGTCAATCGAGATCACGTGAACGGGAATATGGGCAGTCTGCGGGTCGTGCTTGAGGCGATCGAGGACTGTCCAGCCCGCGGTGTCGGGCAGGAAGATGTCCAGCGTGATAGCGGCGGGTTTGAACTGCTGCGCGAGCGCGAAGGCCGAGGCTCCGTCGGTTGCCACAATCCCTCTGAGGCCGCGTTTGTGCAAGCCGTCGAGAATCACACGAGCGTAAGTCACGTCGTCCTCGACGATGAGGACGGTGCGATCACCGGGCTGAATCGAATCGCGGTCATCGGTGAGATCCGTTTGGGCCACGGGTGCAGGCATGGCGCGCTGCGGAGCGACCACGGGCGCGTGCTTCTCAGCGTGCGGGAGCGGACGCGGCGCCGGGGCCTCAACTACCGTTTCGCGGGGCACGGAGCCAGGCGCCACATAGCTCTCCGGCAAATATAGTGTGAATGTGCTGCCCTCACCCGGGACGCTTTCGAGGGCGATCTCGCCGCCCAGGATCCGTGCGATCTCGCGGCTGATGGACAGCCCCAGTCCCGTGCCGCCGTACTTCCGGCTGGTGGTGCCATCGGCCTGCTGGAATGCCTCGAAGATAATTCTTTGCTTTTGGGGCGCAATGCCGATGCCGGTATCGTTGACCGAAAATGCAATGACGCGCGCGGCCCGGCTCAGGACCGGGTGGTCGGCAGTCCAGCCGGAGCCGGCGAACTCCATGCGGAGCCTGACCCCGCCGCGGTCCGTGAACTTGATCGCATTCGAGATGAGATTCTTCAGTACCTGCTCGAGCCGCCGCGAATCGGTGCGCAGTTTGCGCGGAAGTCCCGGCGCGACCTCTACCGAGAACTGCAGCCCCTTCTCGTCGGCTACGTGCTTGAAGCTGCGCATGATGTACTCGCGCAACTCCTCGAAGGAGAGGTCTCCGACTTCCACGTCCATCGCGCCGGATTCGATCTTGGATAGGTCCAGGATGTCGCTGATCAGCGCGAGAAGGTCCGTTCCCGAAGAATATATGGTCTCGGAAAATTTGATCTGGTTGGCGGTGAGGTTGCCGTCGATGTTGTCCGCCAGCATGCGCGCGAGGATGAGCAGGTTGTTGAGCGGAGTGCGCAACTCGTGGGACATGTTGGCGAGGAACTCGCTCTTGTACTTTGACGTGAGCGCGAGTTGTTCCGCCTTCTCCTCGAGGTCCTCCTTCGCCTGCTCCACCTCCCGGTTCTTGCGCTCCACTTCGGCCTTCTGTTCCGCCAGCAGGCGGGCCTTGTCCTGAAGGTCCTGGTTGGTGCGCTGCAATTGCTCCTGTTGGCTCTTGAGCAGTTCCTCTGACGCCTGTAGCGTCGCCGCCTGTTGCTCCAGCCGCTTGTTGGTGGAGGTGAGTTCTTCCTGCTGGCTGCGCAGCTCCGCTGCGAGTGCCTGCGATTGCTTGAGCAGTTCCTCCGTCCGCATCGTCGCCGCAATCGTATTGAGGACGATGCCGATCGACTCCGTCAGCTGATCGAGGAACGCCATGTGGATCTCGTTGAACGCCTTGAAGGACGCGAGCTCGATGACGGCCATCACCTCGCCCTCGAAGAGCACCGGCAGCACCACGATGTTGTAGGGCGCCGCCTCGCCCAGGCCGGAGTTGATCCGGATGTAGTCGGAGGGAACGTCCGTCAGCAGAATGCGCTCCTTTTCGAGCGCACACTGCCCAACCAGCCCTTCCCCGACCCGTATCTGGTTGTTCAAGCCCTTGCGCTCGCGGAAGGCGTAGCTGGCTATAAGCTTGAGCACGCCACCGTCTCCGTTCCTGATGTAGAAGATGCCCTGCTGCGCGTTGACCAGCGGAGCGAGTTCCGACATGACCAGACGCGAGAAGGTGAGCAGGTCGCGCTGCCCCTGAACCATACGAGTGAACCGGGCGAGGTTCGTCTTGAGCCAGTCCTGGTCCGTGTTCTTCCGCGTAGTCTCGCGGAGGCTGAGGATCATGGTGTTGATGTTGTCGCGAAGCGCAGCGACCTCGCCGGACGCCTGCACCGAAATGGAACGCGTCAGGTCGCCCTTGGTCACAGCGGTGGCGACTTCGGCGATCGCACGCACCTGGCCGGTGAGGTTCGCGGCAAGCTGATTCACGTTGTTCGTGAGGTCTCGCCAGATGCCGGCGGCGCCGGGCACCAGGGCCTGGCCGCCGAGCTTTCCGTCCACGCCCACCTCTCGGGCCACGCTCGTGACCTGATCGGCGAAGACGGCCAGCGTGTCGATCATGCCATTGATGGTCTCGGCGAGTTCGGAGATCTCTCCCTTGGTCTCCAGCACCAGCTTCCGCTTCAGGTCGCCGTTGGCCACTGCGGTGACCACCTTCGCGATCCCACGGACCTGAGTGGTCAGGTTGGAGGCCATGGAGTTGACGCTTTCGGTCAGGTCCTTCCAAACGCCGCCCCCTCCGCGGACCTCCGCCTGGCCGCCCAGCTTGCCCTCAGTGCCGACCTCGCGCGCGACGCGCGTCACTTCGCTCGCGAAGGAGTTGAGCTGGTCCACCATCGTGTTGATGGTGTCCTTCAGCTCCAGAATCTCGCCGCGGACATCCACGGTGATCTTCCGCGAGAGATCGCCGTTCGCAACCGCCGTCGTCACCTGCGCGATGTTCCGCACCTGGCTGGTGAGGTTGGACGCCATCGAGTTGACGCTGTCCGTGAGATCCTTCCACGTGCCCGCGACACCGCGCACCTGCGCCTGCCCGCCAAGCTTTCCTTCCGTGCCCACTTCCCGGGCGACGCGCGTCACTTCACTCGCGAACGCGTTGAGCTGATCCACCATCGTGTTGATGGTGTCCTTCAGTTCCAGGATCTCGCCCCGGGCGTCAACCGTAATCTCGCGCGACAGGTCGCCGTTGGCCACGGCGGTGGTGACCGCGGCGATGTTCCGCACCTGGTTCGTCAGATTGGACGCCATCGAGTTGACGCTCTCGGTGAGGTCCCGCCACGTGCCTGCGACGCCTTTCACGTCAGCCTGCCCGCCGAGAATCCCTTCCGTGCCGACCTCGCGCGCGACTCGGGTCACCTCACTCGCAAACGACCCGAGTTGGTCCACCATCGTGTTGATGGTGTTCTTGAGTTCCAGGATCTCGCCGCGGACATCGACGGTAATCTTGGTGGAGAGATCCCCGCGAGCCACCGCAGTGGTCACCTCGGCGATGTTCCGGACCTGATTGGTCAGGTTGGACGCCATCGAGTTGACGCTGTCGGTGAGGTCCCTCCATGTACCGGCGACGCCGCGAACCTCGGCCTGGCCGCCCAGTTTGCCCTCGGTGCCGACTTCGCGGGCAACGCGGGTCACCTCACTGGCGAACCAGTTGAGCTGATCGACCATCGTGTTGATGGTGTTCTTGAGTTCCAGAATCTCGCCTCGGGCATCGACGGTGATCTTCCGGGAAAGGTCGCCGTTGGCGACCGCGGTGGTGACATGGGCGATGTTGCGAACCTGGTCGGTCAGGTTCGACGCCATCGAGTTGACGCTGTCGGTAAGGTCCTTCCACGTGCCTGCAACGCCTTTCACGTCCGCCTGGCCGCCAAGCTTGCCGTCCGTGCCGACTTCCCGGGCAACCCGGGTCACTTCGCTGGCGAAGGAGCCTAGCTGATCGACCATCGTGTTGATGGTGTTCTTGAGTTCCAGGATTTCGCCGCGGGCATTCACGGTGATCTTGGTGGAGAGGTCGCCGTCCGCTACGGCGGTAGTCACCATGGCGATGTTCCGAACCTGGTCGGTCAGGTTCGAAGCCATCGAATTGACGCTCACGGTGAGGTCACGCCAGGTGCCCGCGATTCCGCCCACCTCAGCCTGGCCTCCAAGGATTCCCTCGGTGCCGACTTCGCGGGCGACTCGGGTTACCTCGCTGGCGAACGAGTTGAGCTGATCGACCATCGTGTTGATGGTGTCCTTGAGTTCCAGGATCTCGCCGCGGGCATCCACGGTGATCTTACGGGAGAGATCACCCCGCGCCACCGCGGTGGTAACGGTCGCGATATTGCGGACCTGGTTCGTCAGGTTGCCGGCCATCGAGTTCACGCTCTCGGTGAGGTCTTTCCAGACGCCGGCGACGCCCCTTACCTCCGCCTGTCCACCGAGTTTCCCTTCCGTTCCGACTTCGCGGGCCACACGCGTGACCTCGCTGGCAAACGAACTGAGCTGATCCACCATCGTGTTGATGGTGTTTTTGAGCGCCAGAATCTCGCCCCGAGCATCCACCGTGATCTTCGTCGAGAGATCGCCCCGTGCTACTGCCGTGGTCACCTGGGCGATGTTCCGGACCTGGTTCGTCAGGTTCGAACCCATTGAATTGACGCTCTCG
This sequence comes from Bryobacteraceae bacterium, assembly GCA_035561355.1. Taxonomy (GTDB): domain Bacteria; phylum Acidobacteriota; class Terriglobia; order Bryobacterales; family Bryobacteraceae; genus DATMXS01. The sequence goes on from DATMXS010000181.1 coordinate 5,795, forward strand.
GTCAGGTCTTTCCATGTCCCCGCGACCCCGTGGACGTCCGCCTGTCCTCCGAGTTTGCCTTCCGTGCCGACCTCGCGAGCGACTCGCGTTACCTCGCTCGCAAACAGGTTGAGTTGGTCCACCATCGTGTTCACGACTTTGGCGGTCTTGAGGAACTCACCCTTGAGCGGCCGGCCGTCAAGCTCCAGCGACATCGATTGAGAGAGGTCTCCCTTCGCTACTGCACTGATTACCCGGGCGATCTCGGTGGAGGGTTGCGCCAGGTCGCTGATGAGCGTGTTCACCGCATCCACACAGGTGGTCCACGCCCCTTCGCCAGTTCCGAGGGATGCTCGCTGGGTAATCCGGCCTTCCTTGCCGACTGCTTTGGAGACCCTCTCGAATTCTTTCGCCATGCGCTCGTTGAGCTCGAGCACCGTGTTCAGGGAATCGGCGATCTTGCCGGCGATCCCTAATTTGTCCGGCGTCATACGAGCCGTGAAGTCGCCACGCCTGAAGGCGGTGAGGACGCTGAGAAGTTCGCGCGGGTCGAGCGCATCTCCGCTCGAGACGGCGTTACGCATGGAATGGCCTCCGTTTGCGGTATTCTGTCATTAAGCTGCGTTAACTTGATCTTACCGCGGTGGCTCAAAGATGAAACGTACTCAATCTTTGTTACGTCGCGTATCATAAAAGGAAATGGGGACCCGCACGATGCCTGCGGTGTTAATCATCGAAGATAACGAGAGCAGCCGGTTTGTCATCCGGTCTGTGCTGGAGCGGGCGGGCTACGACGTCGTGGACGCCGCCACTCCGGAAGAAGCTCTCGAACGCTGCTGCGGGGAGTCCGGTGCGCAGCTGTCCGGCGTGGTCTCAGACGTAATGTTGGGAATGCTGCCCGGCTCTGAAGTTGCTGTGCGGATCCGCGAGATGCACCCGTGGCTGCCGATCCTCTTCGTCTCAGGTTTCCCGTCCGAGCACCTGATCGAACGCGGGTTACTGCACCCGACCGATCCCTTCCTTCAGAAACCCTTTCCCGCCCGAGTTCTCGTGAATCACGTCGATGCCCTGCTGAACAGTCCCAAGGCGAGGTCTTTCGGGGGGAGCTAGCGATCAGGCTCGCGGTAGAGCCCGGCCGTAACGGGCGGATGCGGACCGAAATCGAGTTTCCTCCGGCGTGCCGGCAAGCGCCCGGGCGGCCAGTTCGCAATACCCCAGACGAAAAGCCGTGTATGCAGTCCTCCAGAACGCCAAGTCAGTTTCTGGGACTCCGCATGCTCTTGCGAGTGTGTGAGTCGCCTCCGCGCCGAGTGCCATCTCAATGGATGCGCCGGCCACATCCCACCCGATTCCTTGCGGACCGGCCAGGAAATGGTCGTCGTGATGATGAAGGCAATCCGTCTTGCGGTATCCGGAGGGCGTCCGGACCCACTCATGCGGCATCAGGCGGCCATCAATCACACAAGAGCGAGCCGCGGGGATCGCTTGGGTCCATTCGCGTCCTGTGTTTACGCGGATCATCTCACGTAACAAGTCAGATGATGCGCCATCGCTGACCGACCACTCGTGGGCGAGGTAACCGAGATACCGCCCCACGGTTTGCACAAGGTCGGGATCGCCGGCATCGCTTAGTGAGGCACGCGGTCCTGGGAGCCACTCCATCTGGAGAAAGCCGCCGTCGAAGCCGAGTGGGCGTGGGCCGAAACCGACTTTCCAGAGTGATTCCGCACGTTCAAGTTTCTGTTTACCGAATCTCCCTAAACCTTCGAACTTCCACAGCTTGGTTTCCCCGTCGAGGAACTTGCGCCGCTCGTGCTGCGGTTGCGCTGCCGGCCATTGATCCTCACTCTTGAAGACGTGCGAGCGCCATGCGCCCGCCGAGAGTTCGATCAGCGAATCTCCGGCTACGAAAGGCGCTTTCCAGCTGCCGGTGTACTTCGCATGGCGCTGCCAGCGGCGTCGCGCGGCTTCCGAGACGAACTGATCGCCGGAGGGTTCCCAGCTCGGGAAGAAGGCGATGCGGTCGTCAGGGATGCCGAGGCCGGAGAGGTACGATGCCACGGACGTGATTGATGAACCGCTCAAGCCCGGGCCTTCGTCCACGATCGCCCAGTAATCGACCGGCGCTTCGCGCCAGGTCCGCTCCAACTCCGGCGTAAGGCTCAGCCGTCGATCGAAGGGATGCCCGTGTGGCCGCACTGTCCAGGTGGATACCCGGCAGCCGGTCCGCTCCAGCGCGGCCGCGACCACGGCGCTCAGGCTGGAGCCGATATTCCGGACCCCGACCACTCCGATTGAAACCGTCCCGCGCACATCAACAAACACTTTAGCAGCGGAAGCGTAAGTCTCTGGATACAGGCAATAATACGCATATCCTTCCGGAATGCCGACGTGAACGCGCGGGGGCAGATCGAAGGGCAGGTCGATGCCAGGGGCCGGGCCAGAGGCGAGAAAAGCGTGGGCGACAGCAAGGCTCAGGCGCCGCAGGGTGCGCGAGGTTTCGTTTTCGCTGTCGCGTTCCGGCCAAAGGGCATCCGCAACTCCAGACTCCACCTCACCAGAAGCGATCAGGAAGTCGAGCGCCCCGGCGCCTCGGGCAGAGCGAAGGTGCACCCTCGGATTGAGGGTCTGCTTGCGATCCCAGTAGACCAGCATCGTCGTCTAACGCAGTTCTCGATCTGCCGCTCGCAGTTTGTCACCGCCGCCGTCTTTTGAATTCCATCCAGGCAAGCCCGGCGAACCCCGCAGCGATCACCCACCGGAGTGCCGCGCCGCCGATTTCCGCGCCTCCGGTGACGAGCCAGAAGTTCCACCCGAGAAGGAAGAATCCAATCGCGAGCGACGCGTACCACCACGGGTATAGCTGCCGAAGCCTTTTCAACCCGCCAGTTCCTCGAGCACAGATCGCCCGCTGGGATTCCAGCCGAGTAGTTCGCGGGCTTTCCGGCCCGACACCCTCGAATCCAGAATGACGCCCTGCGCCCAGGGTCCCATCGTCGCGAATGCCTCTTCGATCTCGATGGATCGGACTTTGCCCGCGCCGCCGGCAGCCCGGCTGGCGGCTTCGGCCACGTCTCGCATTCGAAGCGATTCTCCCGCGGCGGCAAGCAGGAGGGTGCCGGGAGGCGCGTCGAGGGCACGAACGTAGAGCTCCGCCAGATCGTCGATGTGGACGAACGTCCAGTGGTTGGCGCCATCTCCGACCATCAGTGCCGCCCCGGTTTCGCGTGCGGATCGCACAAACGCCATCGCCATCCCGCCGCCGCGGCCGTAGACCATGGCGGGACGGATCACCACCGTACGAATGTTGCTTGCGGCCGCATCGAGCACGGTATGTTCTACGCCCATGCGCCACGCCACGGCGGGAGGTGCGGCGAGTGGAGCGGTTTCATCGGCGTCCTTGCTGGTATTGCCCATCACCCAGACGCCGCTGGTGTAAATGAAAGCCTTGCCGGTCCCGGCGTACACCTTCAGGATCGATTCGGCCGCGGCGCGATCGGCTAGAGGTGCATTCGGGTCCCGGCCGAGCGCTGCGTGGATGGCAGCATCGGCCTGGGCGGCGCCGGCCGCGATGGAGGCAGGGTCGTCAAGACTGCCGCTCCAGGGCCGAATTCCCTTCGCTTCCAGAGACTTGGCGCGGTCCTCGGCATGAGCCAGGCCAAGCACTTCGTGACCGGCGGCGGCCAGCGCCTGCGCGACCGCTCCGCCGATGTAGCCCGTCGCTCCGGTTAAGAAAACCTTCATGTTGTCTCCAACGCTATCGTCCCACAAAGGATTGCGGGCGATGGCCAGCCCTTCGGAACCGTCAGCACGCCTTCCTGGCGTGCCTGAACTGTTTGGTTTCGCCGTTCAACCCCGGAATACCGCAATTCGGGCCTTTTACACTGGAAAGGCGGCTTTGGCTGTGTATCATGGAGAAGCTTTTAACTCCGCAGATCCTATGAGCATCAACATCGGCATCGATATCGGCGCGATTTCGCTCAAGCTCGCCGCCCTCGGCCGTCCCGAGGACCGCAAACTATTGGAAACACTGTGCCGCCCCGGTTCGCCCTTCCGGTTGATTCCCTGGGATGCACCCGACGGCAAGCAACGTCCATTAGTGCTTTCCGATTACCGGCGCATCTCCGGAAGTCCGATCCAATCCACCTACGATCTTCTGCACGAGTTGTACGCGTGCGTCCCGGAAGAGAAGGTGGAAGGGCTTCGGGTCACCGGTTCGGGGTCGAAGACGATCTCGAAGCTGCTCGGGATCTTCTATGAGAACGAGTTCAAATCGATCGCACGGATGATGTCGGCGTTCTACCCCAACGTGCGCACCGTATTTGAACTGGGTGGAGAGAGTTCGAAGTACATCCGGCTGGAACCGCAGGCTGACGGCACCGCAAGCATCATCGATTACGACCGCTCGGGCGAGTGCGCTGCCGGCACGGGGTCGTTCCTGGACCAGCAGGCGCTCCGCATGGACTACTCGGTAGAGGAAGTCGGTGGGCTCGTCTGCGGCGCGACTTGCGCCGCGCGAATCGCAGGCCGCTGCTCGGTGTTTGCGAAATCGGACATGATTCACGCCCAGCAAAAGGGCTACAGCCCGTCGGAGATTCTGCGGGGCTTGTGCGACGCGGTAGCGCGGAACTTCAAGAGCTCGATCGTGAAGGCGCGGCCGATTTCGAGGCCCGTGGCGCTGATCGGCGGAGTGGCGTTGAACTCGGGCGTCTCACGCGCGCTGCGCGAGGCATTCGGCCTGGCCGAGGACGACCTTTTCGTGCCTGAGCTGTACGCTTGGTGCGGCGCGATCGGCACGGCAATGCTGGAGGCTGAGGAGCGCAAGAAGCGCAGCCTCCGCGAGATCCACCGGCTTTCGCAGCATGCTCAGGACGAGGAGCAGGCATCCGATTCCAAGCCGCTCTCGATGGAAAACGTCAATCTGCTGCGGGACAAAGTGGCGCCGTACGTCGCGCCCGCGGATGGAAGCCCGATTGAAGCGTTCCTCGGAATCGATATCGGCAGCGTGTCCACCAACGTCGTCGCCATGGATCAGAACGGCGTGATGATCCACGATATTTACCTGCGCACCGCAGGCCAGCCGATCAAGGCTGTGCAGGACGGTCTGGCGGAACTGGAGCGGACCTGGGGAGACCGGTTGAAGATCCTGGGCGTCGGGACAACGGGCTCAGGCAGGGAACTGATCGCGGAACTGGTGGGTGCCGACGTTGTGAACGATGAGATCACGGCGCACAAGACGGGCGCCATCCACATCTCTATGGCGCACGGCGGCGAGCCCGTGGACACCATCTTCGAGATCGGCGGCCAGGATTCCAAGTTCATCTCCATCGAAAACTCCGTAGTGGTGGACTTCGCGATGAACGAAGCGTGCGCAGCCGGCACGGGTTCGTTCCTGGAGGAGCAGGCGGAGAAGCTCGGTATCTCGATCAAAGGTGAGTTCGCGCGTCTCGCGCTTTCCTCGGAAGCGCCGACGCGGCTGGGCGAGCGCTGCACGGTGTTTATGGAGCGCGACGTCACGGGCTGGCTCCATAAGGGCGAGACCGTACCGAGCCTCGTATCGGGCCTCGCGTACTCGATCGTCCTCAATTATCTGAACCGCGTGGTGCGCGGCCGGCGCATCGGCAAGGTGATCTATTTCCAGGGCGGGACCGCGTACAACGATTCGGTTGCCGCTGCGTTCGCGTCCGTGCTGGGCAAGAAGATCACCGTGCCGCCCTACAACGGAGTGATGGGCGCGATTGGAATGGCGCTCATTGCCCGCCAGTGGCGCGAGGCGACGGGAACGGCCAGTAAGTTCCGTGGATATGATCTTTCGAAGCTCCAGATGACCTCCCGCGACTTCGTGTGCAAGGCCTGCACAAACGTCTGCGACATCAAGGAGTTCACGATCGAGGGCCACAAGACCTACTGGGGTGATAAGTGCTCCGATAAGTTCCGGAAGCCCTCGACGGCGGGTCGCAAGGCGGTCATCGAGGATTTGTTTGCTTACCGCGACAAGCTGCTCGAGGAAATGACCGGGCACCCCCTCAGTGCAAAGTTCGTCCGCGAACCGGGCCGGGCTTGCGTCGGAATCCCGCGCGCAATGTCCACGTTCGATCTCTATCCGTTCTGGAACGGGTACTTCAAGGAGTTGGGCGTCGCGACGGTTCTCTCCCCGGTGACCGATCCGAAGATCGCGGCTGATGGCCTTGAGATGGCGCTTGCGCAGCCGTGCTACCCCATCCAGATTAGCCACGGCCACGTCCAATCGCTAATCGACATGGGCGTCGATTATGTGTTCCTCCCCAACCTGCTGGACGCTGAAACCTCGGACGACCACAAGGGCGAGAATCACTTCTGCCCGTGGAACCAGACGCTACCGTATGTCCTCGCGTCTTCTCCCCGGCTGGAGCCGCACCGGGACAAGTTCCTCGTGCCAATGTTGCACTTCCAGTTGGGCCGGGAGTATATCCGCAAGGCTATGGCTCAGATCGCGGCCAGGCTCGGCTTCAAGCAGAAGTTGAGCGATCGCGCGGTGGATGCGGCGTACGCGTCGCAGCGTGAGTACCAGAACAAGCTGCTCGCCGCGGGGCGCCGCGCTTTGGAGCAACTCGACGAAGCCGGCGAGCCGGGTATCCTGCTGGTGGGCCGCGGGTACAACATCTACGACCGCAGCATCAACTGTGACGTGCCGCGCAAGCTGCGCGCCCGCTACGGCGCGAATGTCATCCCGATCGATTTTCTTGTGACCGGGCGCGAAAACATCGGCGATCTGCACTCGAACATGTACTGGGCCTCGGGAAGGAAGATCCTGGCGGCTTCGCAACTGGCGGCGTCGCGGCCGAACCTCCACGTCATCTACATTTCGAATTTCAAGTGCGGGCCGGATTCCTATATCAAGCACTTCACGCGGGAAGCGGCTGGCAGTCCATACCTGGTGCTCCAGTTCGATGGCCACGGAAACGACGCAGGATACATGACGCGCTGTGAAGCCTACCTGGACAGTAAGGGAATCCTGCGGTGCTATAAGCCGGGAACGCCTTCGACGGGCGTCTCCGCATCCATCCAGTGATCACAGAGGACCGAGAGCAGATGCCATCATCCCGTATCGAATTCGACCACGCGCTCAAGGGGAAGAAAATCTATGTCCCGCCGATGGCCTACGGCAGCGGCCGGACGTTCACGGCGTTGATCCGCGCCCTGGGCATCGACGCCGAGATCACACCGCCGTCGAACCATCGCACGCGCGAGCTCGGCGCGAAGTACACTTCGGGCGACGAGTGCTATCCCGCCAAGGTGACGGTCGGCGATTTCTTCCGGGTCCTCGAAACGCCGGGCAACGATCCTGCGAACACGGTCTTCTTCATGCCCACGGCGCAGGGCCCATGCCGCTTCGGGCAGTATGCGCCCTACCTGCGGCGCATCCTCGACGCGAACGGCTACCCTCACACCGAGATCCTATCGCCCAGTTCCCAGAACGCGTATGCCGGGTTGGGTTCGGCAACCATGGCGTTCCTGCGCGGCGGCTGGCGATCGCTCGTAGCGGCGGACGTTCTTCAGAAGATGCTTCTGAAGACGCGCCCGTACGAACTGCAACAAGGTCAGACCGACGTTGTCTATGAGGAGTGCCTAGACGATCTGTGCGGCGTGATCGAGAGCACCACGGTCCAGCCGAAGGAACAGCTTGCGGCCATGCGTGCCGCGATGGTGCGGTCGTACGCCCGGTTCAAGACGGTGGCGCTGAGGCCCGATCGCACGTTCCCTTTGATCGGCGTTGTGGGCGAGATTTTCTGCCGCCTGCACTCGTTCTCGAATGAGGATCTGGTCCGGCGCATAGAAGAGTACGAGGCCGAAGGCTGGATCTCCGACATCACCGAGTGGATCTGGTACACGATGGCCGAGCAGTTCCGGAAATTGGATCTGCTGAACAAGAAGTGGTCAGTCGATGCGCTGAAGACGTGGATCCGCAAGAAGGTCCAGCGCCACGATGAGCACGTCCTGATGGAGCCCTTCAAGGCCGAATTCGTTGGCTACGAAGAGCCGGACATCAACGAAGTGCTCGAGTACGCACGGCCTTATCTGCCGCCTGACGGAGCGCTCGGCGAGATGGTCCTCAACATCGGGAAGGCCGTCTACCTGGCGAAGAAGGGCGCCGACGGAATCGTGGACATCAGCCCGTTCACGTGCATGAACGGCATCGTGAGCGAAGCGATCTACCCGCGCCTGAGCCGCGACCTGGGCGGCATCCCGATCCGCAACTTCTACTTCGACGGCACCCAAAACGACCTGGACCGCGATCTGGGCGTGTATATGGAACTGGCGCGCTCCTATCAGCGCCGGAAGAAGTACAAGAGGACGGCGGCGTAAGGGAATCTGTTCACAGGAGCGTGCTGGCGACCTCGCGGTACATTCTCGGGCCGGACTTCACAGAAATTCGGAGCGTAAAACGACTAGCACTCCCGCGCCGCTGGGTCTCAGTCCTGCTCGTCGTACTCCGGAGGAACATCGTCCTCCGGGACCTGTCTTGTCGTGACCTCCGCGACGTCGGGATCAGGCGCGTTCTCGATGGCGTTGACTATTTCGGCTTCGAACGCCTGCCCCTCTTCCGCCAGTTCTTCAACGCTTTCGGAATCCGCCTCCGGTACGTCTGACAATCCCTGCGTATCGCCTGACTGTCCAGCGTCGGCTTCAGGATTGGTCTCCTGATCCTCATCGATACGTCTGATTCGCTTTTTCCTGGGCATATGTAAGTCCTGGCTATTTCTGCGCCCTGCCTGCGGGCAATGCGTAAATTACGACTGAAGCCGGTCCGGATTCGGTTTTCATGATGGCGTTCTTCATCCCGCAGCGACAGCCACGTACTGCTTTCCATTTACCATGTATGTGACAACGCCGCCGCCGACGGGGCCGCCTGCTTTGTTGCGGAGCAGGACCTTCCCCGATGCGGCATCGAACGCGAGCAGATTGCCCGCCAGATCAGCCGTAAATACAACGCCGCTCGCAGTGGGCGTGATGGCGGCCACCATGGGCTGCGAATCATGGTACTTCCACAGCACCTTTCCGGTATCGGCATCCACGGCAGTCAGCCACCCTGTCTTGTTCTTCGGATCCGAGTCGCCGAACTGGTTGCTGGAACCGAGAAATGGAGTCCCGGGTTTGAATTGAAGAGACTCGGGGCCGCCTAGTTTGATGACTGTACACCAGTCGATTGAGTTGACGAAAAGCGCATTCTGCTGCGGAGAGTACGCTGGCCCGTACCAGTTCACGCCGCCTTGCGTGCCCGGACAAAATCGCGTTCCTGCCGGGGTAAGCGGAGCGTCCGTATTGGCGATCGTCGTAACCGGGACTTGGTATGCGACTTTTGAGAGGTTCCGGTCCAGGCCATAGAGGTATCCGTTCTTGCTGGCCACGGCAACCATATTGCGTCCTGCCTTGGATGTGAAGAGGACCGGGCTTGCCGCAATGTCCCAATCGTGAACGTCATTCGGCGTGAATTGGTGGTAGCTGTGAAGGGCTCCTGTCTTTGCGTCCAGCATCAGAACTGAGCAGGTATAGAGGTTCTTGCCGGGGCGGTAGCTGCCGGCGAAGTCCGGCCCGGGGTTGCCCGTGGGAACGTAGAGATATCCTGCAGAAGTATCCAGTGCAAAGGACGAGTACATTCCTCCCCCGGCCCTCTTCTTGTTCGGATCGGCAGGCCATGTCTCAGATCCGGGACCGGACGAAGGAACGGCGTCAAAACTCCAGATCTTGTGTCCGTCTTTAAGCGCCACTGCCATCACGCGGCCGATCGTGCCGACGTCGCTTCCCGAGTTCCCGACGTACAGCCGGCCATCCCAGACCACCGGAGCGGCAGTGAAGTAATCGCCTTTGGCTGGATCGCCTGCCGCGACGTCCCATATGAGCTTGCCCGTGTTTGCGTCCAGCGCGATGAGGTGCGCGTCAGGTGTGCCACGATACAGGCGTCCGTCGGCGTAAGCGACTCCGCGAACCGGCGTGCCCAGCCCTAGGCTTTTCGCAGGGTACTTGTGCGCCCACAGTAATGCGCCCGTGGTCGCGTTGATGGCGTACGTCGTTGTGGCCGTGGTGACAAACATCTTGTCCCCAATCACCACTGGCCCCGCCTGAAATGAGGTAGTCTCCGGGAGTTGGTACTTCCCGGCCTGAGTAAGGGAACTCACGTTCTCTCGGGTGATCTGCTGCAATGACGAGAACCGGTCGGCGGTGTAATCGCCGTTGTACATGCGCCAATCCGGGTTCCCTTTGCTGGTCTGCTGAGATTGCGCCGCAATGGGCAGAGAGATGAAAATCACCGCCGTCGCGGCGGCTATTCGGGCTTTGCAAAACTGAAAGTTGGAGTTCCGGAAACGCTGTGTGGCGCCGGGGATTTGAACAGCCATAGCATCCCCCTCTTGCCTCGATTGTAGCGCCGGCGTAGGGGCGCAGATGGCGTCACGGGGCCTTTTCGATTCGCACGTTTGAGAAAACGGCGGTCTCGAGCGCGTCGGCATTGTGGGAGCAGACGGCCAAGCCGATGAGCACGGGATCCTTCAGAGCCACTGTCGCTGAGGCCGCAACCTGAAGCGGTTCGCCCGGTTTGGCGGCCCACATTGTGAAGAGCTTGCCTCGCCGCTCCAGTCGCAGCGTGAGCGGGCCTGCGATCTCGGCTTTCGCTTCTTTCGTCTCGCCGCCTTTGGCTTCACGGTACTGAAGTGACGTGAGGCCGTCACCGTGCACCACTGCGTCGATATATGGCGAGCCGGGATCGGGGGATTTCCGCACCATCCAGCCGGCCTTGCGATGGGGATCGCCGCCGGGCTCGGGGAAGCGCACGTCGGCGGTCAGCCGGAAGTCGCCCCTGATCTTTTTCGAGACGAAATAGAATTCGTCGCGGGCGCCCCACACATTGGCGCCGCCGCCCGTAACGCGGTATTCTCCCGCTTCGCGATTGAAGTGAACGGTGCCTTCGTTGCGGGGATCGCCGATGTTCTGGCTGGATTCAAACTGGCCGATTTGCGCCGCCGCAGCGGCAGATAGCAAGAGCGAAAGTGCGAGCAAGCGTCCCATCTGTCGGCAGGATACTACATCAAGGTTGTATCATCAGCCTTCTATGCGCATCGTATTAGCCCTTATCGCAGTTTTCTCGATCGGAGCCCGAGCGGATGTCACGCTACCGGCTATTCTGACCGATCACATGGTGATCCAGCGGAACCTTCCCGTACATATCTGGGGCAAGGCCGCGCCCGGCGAGCCCGTCGCGGTGACGTTCCGGGGAGAGGCGAAGAGCACGGCAGCGGACACGATCGGCCGCTGGAGCGTTTATCTGGCGCCTGCCGAAGCCGGCGGGCCGCACGAGATCACGATCAAAGGTGCGAACACGGTCACGCTGCGCGACGTGCTCGTGGGTGACGTGTGGGTCGGTTCCGGACAGTCGAACATGGACTGGACCGTTGCGAGGTCCGTAAACGGGCAGGCCGAGGTCGCGTCCGCGAAGTATCCGAACATCCGGCTGTTCACAGTCGCGAAGGTTGTTTCGGATTACCCCCTCGACGACGTCGGGAGCAAGGGCTGGACCGCCTGCAGTCCCGAGACCGTGCCGAATTTCTCGGCCGTCGCGTACTACTTCGGACGCCACCTGAACCAACAGTTGAACGTGCCGGTGGGGCTGATCCACAGCGCATGGGGCGGTACTCCGGTGGACGCGTGGACGAGCCTCGGAGCGATCTCCGAAGACGCATCGCTCATGCCGGTGTTCAGTGATTGGGCGCGCATGACCGGTGGCCATGCGGCTGCAATGGCGCGGTACCAGTTGCAATTGAGGGATTGGGAGGCGGCCTCCGCACAAGCGAAAGCCGAGGGCAAAGCCGAGCCGCGGAAGCCTGGCGCGCCGAATGGTCCGGGCGGACCGTGGACGCCAGCGGGCCTGTACAACTCGATGATCGCGCCCCTCACGCCTTTCCCGATCAAGGGCGCCATCTGGTACCAGGGCGAGAGCAACGCGTCGCCGCGCCGTTCCCCTATCTATGCCCGCCTGTTCCAAACCATAATTCGCGACTGGCGCCAAGCCTGGGGCGTGGGCGACTTCCCGTTCTTCTTCGTGCAGCTTGCAAACTTTAAGACCTCGCCCGAGAGCACGTGGCCGGAACTGAGGGAAGCGCAACTCGATACGCTGGCTCTGAACAACACCGGCATGGCGGTCACGATTGACATTGGCAACCCGGCTGACATTCACCCGACCAATAAGCAGGATGTCGGCCTGCGGTTGGCGCTGGCGGCGAGGGCCGTTGCCTTCGGCGAGAAGATCGAGTACTCGGGCCCGCTGTTCCGGCAGGCTACCCAGGAGGGCGGCGTGCTCCGGGTGTGGT
>DATMXS010000182.1:0-5945 GCA_035561355.1 Bryobacteraceae bacterium
GCCGGACCCAACTGCTGCAATGCGCCGGCGTCGCCGCGACGGTACACGCGGCAGAAGAGGGTCGTGTAGTCGTACAGCAGTTCGCGAATCGCCTCGACGCCGCCGCGGCCGCTCCGCTCCATGTACTTCCGGCCTTCCAGAACGTACCTCGCCCCGCCCTCGCCGGCAAACTCCAGGTGATAGCGCATCTGGGCTTCACCGGTCGCCTGGTTCAGGATTATGTAGTGGAAGGAACTGGACGCTTCGTCCACGGCGAACGCAGCATTGCTCTTGCCCTGAAATCGGTTGAACGTGATTGTTCCGCTCATGCCGGCTTCGTGCGCGAGCCCGTCAATGAACTCGTTCACGTCGCGCACTGTAATACGCACCTGGAACTTGCACTCCACCGCGCCTTCCGGCGTGCCCGCGCTCGGGATGCGGTCGGCGATCTGCAAGTCGGCTTGCTTGCCGGCGGCCATAGTCGATGCGCCCTCGAAGAACCAGCCGGTCATCGTTTCGTCGAAAGTCATGCCGACGCCATCCGGCAGCTGCGCCTCGAGGAACGGCGCCAGTAGCGGGCTGGTCGGCAGAGCCTTCTCGCCGGTGCGCGAGAGCGTGTAGTACATGCCGAAGTCGTTCGAGCCCGGAACCGCGTGCAACACGCCTAAGTCAGGCCCATTCAACATCGACGACAACCCGGGGAGCCCGCCTGTGATGTAGCGTCCAACGAACAGGTCGCCGGTCACTTTTCGGATTTCGTCGCGGAACGGCGTGAAATCATTCAGTTGGAAGTGGTCCTGGGCGAAGCCAGGAATTACCATGCCCTCGAGCAGCCCCATCAGCCGGTAGCGTGCCTCCAGCCTGCCGTCCGGCTTCAGAGCAAACCCAAGGTACGCGGCGCGGCCGAGATGGTTGTTGTTCGACACCAGATCCATCTGCCAGACGCCGTTCAAGTCTTCCTTCGACGGCACGGTTCCCCCCTGGTACAGCATCGCGTGGTCGCTGACCGTCATCTGGGCGAACCCGTATTTCCGGGACATCACGAAGGTGAACAGCCGGACGCCGTTCGGATACTCGCCCACATATACGCGTCCGATGACCAGATCGTCGCTGATCGGCTTCAGAACATCGTAGAACGCCGCCCATTGCGGATCCAGGTATCTGAGCAGGATGTATTTTCCGGGTTCCAGTGTGCCGTTCTGACGAGTGACATCGATCTTTTCCAGAGAGTTATGCGCGGTGATGCGGCCGTCCGTGTCGTTGGTGATGCCGACGTACTTATTGCCGTCCTTTCGAAACGTCTTCTTGAACCCGGTGAACAGGGCCGAAGACAGCGCATTGAGGACGTGCCGCTTCGGAAAGAAGCCCTTCCAGTAAGCGTCGTTCCGAACGGTCAGCTTCGACGTATCGAGCTCGACGGTCCCGCTGTTGACCAAGGTGTCGATCCCCAGTGTGGGGCAACGCCGGAAGAGTTTCTCCAACTCGGGTTCGCTGCGCTGAATAACATCCATCGGGTCGAGCGTCGTAATCGCTACCCTGGCCGCCCGCTTCGGATACGCGTGCCCTTGCAGGTCCTGGACCTTCCGTTCGGCGATCCGCTCCGTGAGCGCGGATATGGTGAGGAACGGGTTCACCCCGAGGGCTGAAGGAATGATGGCCCCGTCGGCTACGAAGAGACCGTCATGGACAGCGCCATCGCCCGAAAACACCCGTCCGAACTCATCGACGGCGCCCTGCATGTAGTCTTCGCCCATCGGGCATCCGCCCAATGGGTGGGCCGTGACCAGATGGCGCGTCTGGAAGACGCTCCAGGCCGGATTGGAAATGTAGTTGGCCCCGAGTGCGCGGGCGTGGCGCCGCAACTCCTCGTTCATCCGCCGGAAAACGATCTGCTGCCCGACTTGGTCCCACTCGATTGTCATGCGTCCGTCAGGCTCGGACCATGGCGTGTCGAAATTCATCGTTCCCCGCGCGTCATCCTGGCCCATGACAAGGTAAAGCATCGTGTGGTTGAGCGCGCCATGACTCGCGTACCTCGCCCCGGGCTCGAAATCATTCAGCAGACGCGCCTGCTGCGCCGCTTCATTGCCGAGGACCGTGTCCTCGCCCCGGATCGCCGCGAACACTGTCTTCGCGGCATCCACGTACGCGCTCGGAAAGGAAAAGTCCTCGACGGTGATCCTATTCTCCGGCGACGCAGCGCCGTTGTATCGCACAACGCCTACAATCGAAGGTCCGGGATACTGCGAGTTCCCGGTCGCGGGAACACGATTGCCGTAACCCAGCACGTCTGTTGGGAGATCGCCATTGTAAGCGAGGCCGAAGAAATCCCCGTTGCCGCTGAAGCCCGTGCCGAGTGCCGGAGAGACGCTCAGGCCGTGCATTTCGGACCGCAGCAGGATCTCGGTTGAATTGATCGATCCCGCGGAAAGCACCACGTTGCGGGCTTCGAGCGTGAACGAGTCCGAGTCGTGCTCGTTCTTATACCGCCGTCCGTGTATGCGCCAGCCGTTTCCGCCTGCGAGCTTTTCGATCCACTCGACTTTGACCTGCGTAAAGATGTCGGCGCCTTTGGCTGCAGCCATCGGCAGGTAATTCTTGTCGAGCGTGTTCTTCGATTTGAAGTTACATCCGGTAATGCAGTCGCCACACTTGATACAGGGACGTTGCTCGACGCCGTGCGCGTTCGGCCCGTCGATTTCAAAGTTGACCGCGACATTCAGCGGTTCGGCCGGATGGCTGACTTGGCGTCCGCGCCGGTCGAGCGCCTGATATTTAGGCAGATCCGAAACCTGTGGAACCGGTTTCGCGGCAAGCGTATCGCGCGCCCGGTCGTAGTAAGCTATCATCTCGCCGAAGCGAAGCGACCGCGGCCAGCCCACTAAGCCGAAAATCTCCGGATCGGGCACGATGGCCACGTTCGCATTGATGAGCGAGGTTCCGCCAAGCCCGGAGCCCTTGATTACCGAGATGTCGCGATAGGGAAGAAACTCATACAGGCCGAGCGGGTTGGCGCTGCTGCGGGTATGCCGCAGAATTCCCGGCACATCGGCAGGAAACTCGCCGGGCGTCCACTCCTTGCCGCGCTCGAGGATGCACACCGCGTGCGGCTGGTTCAACGCGGCCGCGAGCCGGGCGGCCATGACCGATCCGCCATAGCCGGAGCCAATGACAACAAATGGATAGACGGGTTGCCTTTTGTCCCAGGAAATCGCTAGCATCTGTCCCTCCAAGAGTTAAGTCATCGTACGTCGAGTCGCGCTCCCAATGCAACGAAAAAAGAACTAGGGTCCGCACAGGGCCCGGAACGGCTCAGGCATGTCCGGATGCAGGCTACGCGAGAGGTGTGGATCCGTGCAATGGCTGTAGCGGTCCAGAGGTCAGCCGGGGTGGTGAAACCCGCTGGAAACTGAGTTTGCGGCAACTGTTACCGCCGGTCGTGTCACCGCCGGGATAAGATTCCCCCTCATGGCCGAGGTACACGGCACGAACTCTCGCAGAGAGGAGATGCCGGGACCTGTTACGAGTAGACGATGCGCAGGACATCGCAGAGGTGACATGACGAGCAGTCAGCATCAGCGCCCTGACCCGCTTCGACTGGAATGATTCAGGGGACTAAGGCGCGTCGCCGCATTCAAGCGCCATCACGAAATGGCATCCTGAGAGCATCTCCGGCCGGAGCGGTTCGCGTGGGGTGACCCCGCAAAACCTGGCATCCTCGCTACGTTCGAAGGTCGAGCGCTCCCGCTGGCTTGCTCCACCGGCGAACGCGCAGCGCTTGCGAGAGGGGCGGGAAAGCAAGCTTCTGGACCGTGCAGTCTAGCAGGGCTGCGCCGGAGGCCCCAAGTAGGGACGTCCTCAACCGAAGCCCCGTACCAGTCGCCTGTCCACAGCTGAGGACCGCCACACTAAAGCTGCGGACCCGCAGGCCATCGGATGTGGCGGTCACACTACCGATCGCATCGGACCAGGATCTGCGGATGCGTACGAGCGGGCAAGTCGTCAGTGCCGCACCGCGGTTAGCGGCAGCTCCGACCGCTAAGCGCCTGGCACGCAGTGTTGAAGCCGCAACGCCGATCACGCGAGCCGCGCCGGCCTTGACGACCGTGCATCCGCAACCTGCGTGCGCTCCGCCGAGCGCGGCGCCACTCCCCAGGACGTAGTTGCCGTCGAAGAGCGAGCCGTTAAACAGCGAGCGGTCGAACCCTGGCATTCTACTCGCTCACGACGATCAGCTTCGGCCCGCCTACGAGCAGCGTCCAGGCTCCCCAGTCAGACCAGCCGCTTTCCGCATACGCCATGTCGTAGATATGCGTGTAGGTGTGCTTCGTCAGCCCGCCGTAGGTGAACGTCGGCTTCAAGCGGACGCGCCAGTTCACGGTGCAGTCAGTGCCGGAGCAGGAGACGGTCGAGTTCTGGACGTCGAAATCGCACTGAGAGTTCGAGAGCGTGAGCGCGGTGCCACCGGCGTATCCCGTTCCCCAGCTGGATCCGGCGTCGTTCAACAGGTAGAACGCATCCGACGCCTTCTGATACATCGGGTGGCATGCTTTTGTGCCGTCCACGGCATAGGCCAGGAGCAGCCGAAGTTCTCGCACATCCGCAACGCCGTCCGGGTCGCGGTAGGCCGCCGTGAAGGTGTTCCAGACGCCAGCCGCGATGGAACCTGAGATCGTGCTCGAAGAGATGTTCACGGGAGGCACGGTGTACGTCAGCATGAGCAGGGGCGCGTTCCAGTGCCGCGTGCCGTAGCCCCACGGGCCGTAATAGTCCTGGATGTTACTCCCGGTGCCCGTGGCCCCGTCGCCGCCCATCTTGATCGCAGTGTATGCTCCCGGCCCTTTGGCGACCCGGTCCAGGTTGGTCGTGAGGGGAAAGTCTAAATACACCCAGTTGGGCCAGTCTGCGCCCGTCGGGCCGCGGCTTCCCGCTTGCCACTGGAGGGTAGGATTCGTCAGTCGGTCGGTGATGGCGACGGGCCACTTGGCTGCGTAATTCCACCAGTAGACAGGCAGGGTGACGTTGTCGAACAGCGTGCCGCCTTGCCCACCCAGGATTCGCCAGGTCCCTCCGGTGACGACTGCGTTTGCCGGGACTGAGGACGTGTCGAAGCGGAACCACGCAGCATTGTCGTAGCGGCCCCACACACCGAATCCGAGCGCCCAGATCCCATCCTGAGCGCCGAAGTATGACTGGTCGCACCCTAGCAGCACCCCCGGATGACCGTACGGTTCGATAAATACCTGATAGCAGTCTTGTCGCACGGTCCCCGGAGCGACGGCGCTGTAGGTCGGATCGATCTTGTACGGGAAGGCTTCGGGCGGCAGGGCAGAGTCATCACAGACAAACGACATGACCTTCGTCGTCAGGCTCCACGCCGAGCAGGGCCGGGCGAGGCCGTCCGCTCCGATCATCTGGGCTCGCGACAAGCGTTCGCCGCCGTCGCCGACAAGATCGCCCGTGGCGGCGTCGGCGGACAGGGACACCAGAGATTGGATATAGGGGGCCTGGTAGGTGTGCGCTCCCAATGAGGTCGCGATCGGCGAGCTAGTCATGTCCCATCCGAGGGGCATGACTTCAACGGCCCAGGTCAGGTTTTCCCATTCGAACGTGAACTTGTTCTCCCCGAGGTAGGTCGCCCGGTTGGAGTTGAGCTTGAAGGCTCGCCCGGATTGGCCGTACACCTCAATGACGGAAGAGTTGCCGGGACCGTCCACCAAACGGACGGTGACAGGTCCGCCGGTCGCGCGGTATCCGCCGCCTTCGATTTCCCAGATCTGTTGCTCGGTCGGGAGGATTTCGCCGGAGATGGCGTCCACATGAGCGATGCCGCGGCCGAAGATGGCCGCATGCGTCGGGCGCGGCGTTGCCGGCGGGTTGAATGGGTCGGGCGGGGTGTCCGGAGGCGGCAGCTTGAAGTGGACCGCGTCGGGCAATCGCTTCACCTCGACCGCGCCGGGATTTTC
>DATMXS010000183.1:0-21696 GCA_035561355.1 Bryobacteraceae bacterium
CGGAGCGGCGATTTACCACTTGGGCGAACACCCGGCCCGGAGCCGATTTTGAGAGCACGGCGAGATCCGTGATCAACGCGATGGTGTACGCGCGCAGCGTGCCGTCCGTGGCCTCCACCAGGTACAGGCCCTTTTCGCGAACGTCAACTGGAATCACCTGCCGTTCCCACCGGTTCGGTGTGCCTACGGGCTGCTCCCAGGTGGTGACCAACCGCTCGGGATTCAGCAGCGGAACGCCCGCGAAAGAGGTGGAGTCGACCTTCCTGGTGACCTTGCGCGCGGAGCGCTCCGCCATCGCAACGCGAATTTCCGAGCGGGAATTCGTCGTGAACTGCGCGCGCAGGAAGTTCCTGGCCCACCTTCGCGCGCGCACCTTGAACGTATGGAACCGTTCGAGCGGAGAGCGTTTGCCAATCTGCGGGCGGGCTATGCGCGTGCCGAACTCGTGCGGCGAATCGAGCTTGGAGAAGAACTGGACGGGGTCCTTCACGCGATAGACGCGGAAACCGAGCCGGTTCACTCTGAACGCATTGAGCTGCACCGTGACCTTCTCACCGGGCGCAAATGTCCGATCGGTCGAGAGCGAGAAGAACGGCGCATCGTCATCCTGAGCGGAGGCTGGCAGCGCTCCCGACAGGAGTGCCGCGGTGAGTAGTAGGCGTAGCGTACGCATTTCAGCTAGAGGTCGTTCAGAATGTTCCAGCGGAAGAAACCCAGAAAGTTGCTGTTGCCCGGCACGGGCCGCCACCGCGGCGAGGGGTGCGCGAGTAGTTCGCTCACGGTGGGCCGGCGGATTTCGCCCGGCAGTTTTCCGATCGGCCCGGTGTGGTACACGATGACGGGGCCGGCGTCTGGTTCAAGTTGGCTGGGACCGGCGTAAATCATGACGTGAAACGGCATGCTCTGTTCCAGTTGGCGAAAGAACAGCAAGTCGCCCGGCGCAGCGCGTGCGATGTCCCGCGACACCAACCAAGTGTTCAGGCGCATTAGCGTTTCGGCATCGGCGAACTCGGTAAATGCGGCCGGTGTCCGGAAAAGGTTTGAGCCGAGCGGCGTGAAGGGAAACTGATATTTGCGCACGCCTCCCGAAGCGGGCAGGGCAGGCAGGCGAAGCGCTGCAGCCTGTTCCGTGTCATGCTCGCGGAGCGCTTCCCGGTACGCGAAACGCACCAGCGCGGCGCAGTCGTTCACCTCGGCCGGCAGCGGTTGCGCGGCGTACTGGGCTTCGGCCAGGAAGGTGAACCAGTGGGTGAAGGCGGCCCGGTCGGCCTCGTCCGTGAGAAGGAGAACGTCGGGGACGCCGTCGCCGTCGCGATCCGAATCATCAGGCGAGAGCATTACGGGGATGCGTACAGCAGCGCGACGCGGTGCTTTGGCCTGCAGAACGGCATCGCCGGGAAGCACGCCCGCGCGAAGCAGCACTTCAGTGCGGCCGTTTTCGCTTACGACGGATTCGACCCTGATCCGGCGTGCTCCGCTGGTTACCTCAATCGTTGCGTCCGGCGTGTCCAGCGCGAGCCGGGCGGATGAGAAGCCGTTCGCGGTCAGGGCGATGTTCGCGGGCTCCGGACGGAGCGGCGCGCCGGCGCGGTTGCAGCCCACAAAGGCGAGCGCGCACAGCGCGATCACTGGTGTCCGGATCATTCCACAGAAGGATACACGAACGCGGACCGGATCTCTCGAGGTGTCACTGATGGCCATTCCGTTGCATCCTGGTACTCGGAGGGGCAAACGACAGATGGCTGAATCGGATCGCGCGCGGCGTTTGAAACTGCTCGTGCTGGCTGCGGCGGTAGGAGTGGCGATCTACGCTTTCATGCCGAAGCACGCTGCCACCTCAGGGCCCGTGAAAGCGGCGTCTGCCCGCAAGGCAATACCCGAGTTCGCACTGCCGGCGGCGTCCGGCGGCGAGTGGAAGGTCGCCGACAATCGTGGCAAGGTGATCCTGGTGAACTTCTGGGCCACCTGGTGCCCGCCGTGCCGGCGCGAGACGCCCGAACTCGTCCGCATCCACGATAAGTACGCCCAGCGCGGGTTCAGCGTTGTCGGTATCTCTCTCGACGACAACCCTGAATCCGTCGTCCCCCGTTTCGTCGAGCAGTTCAAGATGAGCTACCCCGTTCTCTACCCGACCGCGGATTTCGGCATGGCGGCGGAGGTGCAGTCGCTGCCGACGACCGTGCTAGTGGACCGGCAGGGCCGCATCGCACGGACTTATCTGGGCGCAGTGAGCGAGGACATGCTGGCCGGCGATATCGAGCAACTGCTTCAGGAGCGGCCCGTCGTCCCCGCCGCAAACTAGCCCAATTTGCCTGCAATCAGCGGGTTATGTGCGATTTCCGGGGGTGGAGCCCTGCGGAACGGTATCATAGATAAGTGTCGGAACCGGTTTCTCTCCCCATTGTCGTAATCGTAGGCCGCCCCAACGTCGGGAAGTCCACGCTGTTTAACGCCATCACCGGGCAGCGGCGCGCGATCGTCGGCGATGAGCCCGGCATTACGCGCGATCGCATGCACGGTACGGCGGAGCATCTTGGACGCCGCTTCGAATTGATCGATACAGGCGGCATTATCCCCTTCGATGCCGAGTACATTCCCGCGCAGATCCTGCGTCAGGCGAGCGTTGCCCTGGAGCGCGCGGACCGCATCATTTTCCTGATTGACGGCCGCACAGAGATCACTGGGGCGGATCGCGATCTCGCTGCGATGCTCCGGAAACTGGGCAAGCCGGTCGCGCTCGCTGTAAACAAAATCGATGCTGCCGTGCGCGAATCGCTCACCCACGAATTCTACGCGCTCGGGTTCAAGGATCTGTTCGCCGTTTCGGCCGAGCACCGTCTTGGCTTGGACGACCTGCTGGACCACATCACGGAGGGGTTTCAGAAGTCCGCGCCGCCCGAAGAGGATGCCGAGCAGGAGCGCGTCGTTAAGGTCGCGATCATCGGGCGTCCTAACGTGGGCAAGTCCACGATGCTCAACGCCCTGGTCGGCGAAGAACGTGCGATCGTTTCGCCGGTTGCGGGCACCACGCGCGACGCCGTGGATGTCGATATCGAACGCGACAACGTTCACTTCCGCCTGGTCGATACGGCCGGCATCCGGCGCAAGGGCAAGACGCACCTCATGGCGGAGAAGCTCAGCGTGGTAATGGCCCGCCGCCATATCCGCATGGCGAACGTGGTGCTGCTGATGCTGGACGCCACCGAAGGGCCGCTCGGGCTGGACGCCACCATCGCCGGCTATGCCCATGAAGAGGGCCGGGCGGTGATCGTTTGCGTAAACAAGTGGGACGCGGTAGCCAACAAAGACCGCAAAGCGTTCGAAGACAAGGTCCGCTACGAGTTCAAGTTTCTCGACTACGCACCCATCGTGTTCATTTCTGCGAAGACGGGGATGGGCGTTGAGAGGATCTGGCCGCTGGCGAGCGAACTGTACGAATCCGCCTCACACCGCGTCACGACGGGCGAGTTGAACCGCTTCCTGAAGAACCTCGCCTGGGAGCGCCAGGTGAAGTTGATGTACATGACGCAAACGTCCGTCCGCCCGCCGACGTTTGTTCTCTTCACCGATCGTCCTGCGGACTTGCACTTCTCCGACGAGCGGTACCTCGCCAATCAGATCCGGAAGCAGTGGGGATTCCACGGAACGCCCGTAGTCATCAAGACGCGGTCACGGCACCGCAAGTAAGGTGTGCCGGGAGCGGCGCGACCGGACGCCGCTCCCGCAGTAACTTCCCGACTACGCCTTGGCTGCCTTCCTGGTGGCCGCAATCGGCTCGACCGCAGGCTCCAGCCCCAGTTTCGCCAGCGCCACGTAGACCACCAGGCCGACCACATAGCTCCACACCACCACAGGCTGCGCTCCGTTCTTCACGGCGTCCGACACCGGCAGGAAGGGGATGATCCCGACCAGGAATCCGGCCGCCCACGCGATGTACCCAGCCAGGTTGATGCCCTTCCGCGGCCCAGCCCACTTTCGGCCCGAGAGAAGGTAATCCGCCGTCATCGCACCGCAGATCGGTCCGAAGGACGCGCCAACGACGGTGAAGACGCTCACCAGATTGCTCGCCAGCCCGGTGACCGCGAGGATGATCGCGATTCCCGCACCCACCATTGTGCTCGCCATACGCGGCACGCTCGGCAGCATGGTAGTGAAACTGTTGCCGGCGATGAACGCGCAGAAGCACGCCGGGGCTATGGAAGCGATGGCGAACAGGAAGAACATGGCGCTCGCCATGAACCCTCCGCCCAAACCGATCACGTCTGAGAACAATACGGCGTTCTGCCCGGAACCACGGGCGCCCGCCACGGCGAGCAGTGGGAGGCCGCCCGCATAGAGGACCGCTGCGCCGATTCCTACCAGTCCGCCCATCCGGACGTCCTTGGCCGTGCCATTGTTCATCCCGAAGTCCGTGCCCGCCGCACCCGCCGTGGCGAAGAAGCCGATAATGGCCTGTACGATCAGGGCGAAGCCGAGCAGCGGCGCAGTTGCCGGAGCGCTATATGTAGCGAGGCCGCCCACCGACTTGATGAAGACGAACAGCACCATCAGAAACGCAACCAGGTTCAGGCACAGCGAGACCTTGGCAACGTACTGTATCCCCTTAACACCGATGAACGCCAGCGAGATTCCCCATATGACGGCGATCACGGTGAATGCAATCGAACCGGGCGCATCGGGTTGCTGCGCGCCTTTCAGGATGAAGCTGGTCGAGATGGACGCGTTCACCGCGAACCAGCCGATCTGCAGAAGGCCCATCAATAGGCCCGGCATCAGATAGCCGCCGGTGGCGCCGAACGTCGAACTGCCAACCACGTACAGCGGGTACCCGGTCTTCATGCCGAGCATTGCCGGGGCGTAGTAATAAAGAAGGTAGCTGAGCAGGCCGGCTACGGCCACGGCTGCCAGTCCCACCCATGGGCCGCTCTTATCGAGAGTGCCCTGCGCGATCTGCTCGTAGAACACCACCCATAAGAATGTGCCGGCATAGGCCGGCGCGGTGCTCTTGTACCAGGGCGTGCGCCTGTTGGTCGGATTCGGCGTCGCTTTTGAGATGTAATCTGGCAACATCGGTCGCTCCTTCGGTTGAACTCTTATGGAGCGCCAGTATAGCGGAAACGATCAGCCTTCAGCCATCGGGCTCGCAGGCAGGCCGGCCACGCACCGCCCGGTTGATCGCTGAAGGCTGACCGCTGACGGCTCTCCTCTACCCGCCCTGCGTATCCGTCTTGCCCGTCCCGGCGAGATCTTCTACTTTCGTCCCGCGGCAATCGATCCGTTGCGGCACCAGTCCGCGGAAGTTCACCTGGTCTTCCGTGGCGCCCAGCGACCCCCGTCCCGCAGCGGTTGCATGCGCCGATGAAGCTTGCGGGCGCGCGGCGTCTTCCAGAATTGCGGCGAGCAGCGCTTCGAGCGGAGCGGTGAGCGAGACGAGATCGGGGCGCTCCAGAATTCGGCAGAACTCCGACGGCGGCAGAGTGATCAGTACGACCCCTCCTGCGGCGGGATGCGCGGCGATCCTGCACGGTAGGAATGCGGACATCCGCACGTCGGCCTGGAGCAGCGCGCCGTATATCTCCGGATGGCAGACGCTGAAGACGATCGCCTCATGAGCCGCCCCCGGCGCGGGGACATGGTGGCCTACATGTGTTGAAGTGACGATTGCGGCGGCGTGGTGGGATGAGGCGCGCCTGAGGGCGGCCTCCACGCTGCCAAGCGGGACATTGGCTGTGACCTGAAGCATGACGGCAGCCTCCGGCCAGAATGATAACCGAACGCGCGAAGCGGCGCTAGCGGGGAACCAGGAAGTCTACCGAATCCAGAGTTGTCCGCCGCAACTGCGCCTCCACTCCGGAATAACGGAGCAGGCCGGCGCCCTCAGCGATGCGCGCCGCGGGCCCTGGCGCGAGTTCTGCGGAGTAACGATCGGCGCGTTCTCCGTATGAATACTCCACGTAACGCGGCGGTGTTCCGCCGGCGACGTCCATCAGCAGTTCCCAGAACGTTCCGCGTCGCAGCAGGCGCTTCCTTTCCGCCACTTCACGCGGAATCTCGATCCGCACACCCGGGCCGCGAAGAACGGCGCGCGTACACGCGTTAGGAACAAAGGGGCGTGCCGGATCCGCTGCGGGCAGCGAGGCGACCAGCGTTGCGATGTCGCCGGCCGCAGCTTCGAACCCGGTCCAGCGGAAGCGTGATGCGCCGCTCACGATCGAACCCCGCCGCAGAAGTTCGCGGATCCGCTCGTGATCGGGACCGGTGACGGCCAGCATCGTCTCCACGAGTTCGCGCACGGGCATCTGGCGCGCAACGACGGCTGTGAGCGAGATGTAACCCGCCGCCTCGGAACTGATCTTCACTGGAATCGTGTCGGGGAGCGCCATTGACCCCAGAATAGAATAGTGACGCCGCTTTCGAGTTTGATCGCTGCCGAGATTGCCGCCTCCGGCCCCATACCGTTCTCCCGCTTCATGGAGTTAGCGCTCTATGACCTGGAGTACGGCTATTACCGCCGCCCGCACGACCCCTTCGGTAAGAGCGGCGATTTCTTCACCGCGGAGCAACTTCAGCCGGTGTTCGGAATCCTGATCGGCCGGTTGCTCGCAGGTTTGAGGGATGAACTGGGATGCAAGGAGTTCACCGTCGTCGAACTCGGCGCGGGACGCGAGGAGATGCGTGACGCTCTCTCCGGCTTTCGCTACATTCCTATGGACGCAGGGCGCGGCCGTTTGCCGCCGGGTTTCGCGGGAGCGGTGTTCACGAACGAGTTCTTTGATGCGCTGCCGGTGGAAGCAGTGGTGCGGCGCGGTGGACAATTTCACGATATGCGCGTGACGGTGAAAGATAGCCGCTTCGAGTGGATCGAAGGCGGTCCCGCACGCGCCGAAGTGGCCGATTACCTGGAGCGGTTCCATGGTCCGCGGGAAGAAGGCGAGTTCGCCGAGGCGAACCTGGCATCGCTTGCGTGGATGGACACAATTACGCGCTCGCTCGATCGCGGGTACATCGTCACGATCGATTACGGGTACACGCGCCGCGAGTCGATCCGCTTCCCGCGCGGAACGCTGATGAGCTACCGCCGCCACACGGCGCTCGAGGACGTGCTCGCGGAACCCGGCGAACGCGACATCACGGCGCATGTGAACTTCACGGCGCTTCAAGAGCACGGCGAGGCGTTGGGGCTGCAGACTGTCCGGTTCGAGACGCTGGCACGCGCACTGATGCGGACTGGGGAGAGCGACGAATTCGCCTCCGCGCTCGCGGCGGAGAGCCCTGCGGAAGAGCAAAGGCGGCGTCTGCAGCTCAAAACGCTGTTGTTCGGGATGGGGGAGACGTTCAGGCTGCTGCTTCAGAAGAAGGGTTGAGACGCAAAAAGGGCCCCGGAAACCGGGGCCCTTGTCGAATCCTTGCTGCTGCTTCGTGAGAAGCGGCTCTTTACTTGCCCTTCTTCTTCGGGGCGGCCTTCTTCTTCGCAGCCTTCTTGGTAGCGTTCTTCATCGATCCATTCTCCCTTGACATCAAATTCTGCAACCGCAAGGGCGATCGCAGTTGTGATCCATATATAAATTCGTTGAGATGGAAAGTCAAGAAAAAAAATCTACTTCGCGTTCGTTCCCGCGAATAGAACGTGGCATCAAGCAATTGTTCCGGCCATTGTTGAAGACGAACGCCGTTCAGTCGTAGCATCAAGGACGATGCAACGCTACCTGGCCGCCGTCTTGGTGGCTCTCGCGCTCCTGTCCGGATGCGCGAAGAAGAGGCCGAAGCCGCCCGCGCCGCCACAGATAAAAGTCATCGAAGAAGGCGTCGCGAGCTGGTACGGTCCGCCCTACCACGGCCGTGCGGCGGCAAGCGGCGAGATCTATGACATGGAGAAGCTCACTGCTGCGCATCGCACCCTGCCCTTCGGCACGATGGTTCGAGTGCGGAACCTCACCAATGAGCGCGAAGTTGAGGTTCGCGTCAACGATCGCGGCCCGTTCGTGAAGGATCGCATCATCGATCTCTCCAAAGCGGCCGCTCGCGAGATTCACATGATCGGCCCCGGCACGGCTCGCGTTCAGCTCCGAGTCCTCGCTCTCCCGGTAGAAACCGCACCGGCGTTTTACGCCGTCCAGGCCGGAGCCTTTCGCGACCGCACCAAGGCCGACCGCTTGCGCGCCGGTATGGAACAGCGCTTCGGCTCTGCCCAGCTCCAGCTTCGCCAGGGCGATCCCCCGCTTTGGCGTGTGCTGGTCGGACGCGAGTCAACTACTGAAGGCGCCGAAGCCCTGGCCGCCCGCATCAGACTCGAAGCCGGCGCTGGATTTGTTGTGAGAGTTGAGCCGCCCTCGGACAACTAAGTCTCCGAAGGGAGTCTTTTGTGCCGGACGTGTGCCTTCCCATCGGGAAATCTCCCGCGATGGCGGAAATTCGTAAGAAGATCGAGAAGCTCGGGCGCTCATCGGCGCCGGTCCTCGTGCTCGGTGAGACGGGAACGGGCAAGGAAGTGGCCGCTCGCGCGATCCACATGTCGGGTCCGCACGGGCCGTTCGTGCCGGTGGATTGTTCCGTACTCGGCACCCTGCTCGAATCCGAACTCTTCGGCCATACGCGCGGAGCATTCACCGGCGCGCTGAATGACAAGCCGGGACTGCTGGAATCGGCGAACGGCGGCACGGCGTTCTTCGATGAAGTCGCTGAAATGCCCGCGGACCTCCAGGTGAAGCTCCTGCGCGTGCTCCAGGAAAAGGAGTACCGGCCACTGGGCAGCGTGATGCGGCGCAAGGCGAACTTCCGCGTCATCGCCGCCACCAATCGCGACCTCAAGCGTGAGGTGGAGCGCGGCACGTTCCGGCAGGACTTGTTCTACCGCCTCAACGTCATCACCCTCCGGCTGCCGCCGCTGCGCGAGCGCAAGGAGGACATCGTCGCTCTGACGGAGCACTTCCTCGCGAAGTACGGCGGCGAACACGACCTCACGCCGTCGCTCAAGCTTGCGCTGCTCGGCTATGACTGGCCCGGCAACGTGCGTGAACTCGAGAACTGCATTCAGCGGATGTGTGCGATGAACTCCGGACCGGTGCTGGATATGCCGGACCTGCCATCATCGCTGGCAGGTTGGGCGGAATCGTCCACTCCGCCCGCGGCCGGCGGGCCTGAGTCGACGCCGGTGGGGATGTTCCTACGCCCGCGCATCGCTCCGCTCGAGCAGATGGAGCGGCAATCGATCGTTGATGCGCTCGCGGAGACCGGGGGAGACCGTGTGCTCACAGCAAGCGCGCTCGGAATCGGGCGGACAACGCTTTATCGCAAGATGAAGCGTTATGGGATCAATGTCTGATGGCTATCGCAGGAAGAGACGTAATCCCTGCTGAAGGGCCGCTGCGCCAGCCGCGCCGGTCAGCGCCGGCATGAACGCGGGTGTTCCGCGGCGCTGCCATTCGCCGTGGATCGCGTGGAATCCGAGGTAGACGAAGCTGCCGCCGGCGAGCGCGAGCGCATAGATTACCCACTCGTCGCCGAAACGGGCGGTGACCGCCGATTCGAGTACCGCTCCGAGAAACGTCGCCCCTTCAGCCAGCGCCGCCAGCCCGAACGCGACGCCGTTTCGCTTCACCGCCGCCCGCAGCATGATCCCGAGTGCGATGCCTTCCGGAATCTTGTGCAGCACCACGCCCAATACGAGCACACCCAGGCCCTTGGCGGCGTCTGTCTGTGCCGCCGCTACCCCGAGTCCGTCGAGAAATGCGTGCAGTGAGGCGGCCGCCATCAGCGGAAGTGCGAAGCCATGCAGTGCGGTCGTGCAGTGATCGTGATCGTGCGTATGCGAGCACGACGGGCAGACCGGATAGACGAATCGACCGAACGCCCACAACAGCGCCACGCCACCGCCCACCAGCATCAAGGCGTACGGCCAACTGTGCTCTTCGGCCAGTTCAGGGATGACGGCGAACAGCGCGATACCCATAAGGAGGCCGCCGCTGAACGGAACGATGCGGCGCGGCGATCCGACGCGCGAAAACACACCGAGCGCGGCGGCGGCAACGCCGATAAGGGTAGCCAGCAAGGCCAAACTGAGTCCGGAGGGCATGCGAGGTCTTCTCTAATGTAACGCACGATCGTGTTAGCCTAGCGGCGGGGGCATCTGTGTCGGGGACCAAACAGTCAATTTCCGCCGAAGAAGTGTCCTTACGCGGCGCCAATGAGCAGGCGCTCGCGCTCGAATTGACGCGCGTCGTCGAAGCCGCCGCGATCGCCGCTGCGCGCACCATGGGCCGTGGAGAGCGCGCCGAAGCCGACCGCGTCGCCGTGGAGGCCATGCGCCGCGCCTTCGACACCGCCCCGATCGCCGGGACCATCGTCATCGGCGAAGGCGAGCGCGACGAGGCGCCCATGCTGTACATCGGCGAGAAGGTGGGTCCGGAAGCCCCCGACGGCATCCAGTATCCCCGCATCGATATCGCGGTGGATCCGCTCGAAGGCACCAATCTCTGCGCCACCGGCGCACCGAACGCCATCGCGGTTCTTGCGGCCAGCGAACCCGGTGGGCTTCTGCACGCCCCCGATTGCTACATGGAGAAGATCATCGCGGGACCGGCGTGCCGCGGAGCGCTCGACCTTGATGCGCCGGTTCTCGAGAACCTGAAGACCATCGCGCGCTGCCTGGATCGCGACGTCGAGGACCTGGTGGTGATGGTGCTCGACCGCCCGCGCCATGAGAAGCTCATCGGCGAGATCCGTGCCGCGGGCGCACGCATCCGGCTCATCGGCGACGGTGACCTCTCGGCTGGAATCGCAGCCGCCGTCCGCGGCGCGGGCGTGCATGCCGTGATGGGAACCGGCGGTGCACCCGAGGGCGTCATCACGGCGGCCGCGCTCCGGTGCCTGCACGGCGAAATGGTCGCTCGCCTCGTGGTGGACAAGCCGGAACTGGAGGAGCGCGTCCGCTCCATGGGCATCAGCGACCCCCGCCGGGTCTACTCCGCCCGCGACCTCGCGCCCGGCAAGCGTATCGTGTTCGCCGCATGCGGCGTTACGGAAGGCACGCTGCTCCAGGGCGTCAGGTTCTTCGGCGCCGGGTGGCGGACCCATTCGCTGGTGATGAGCATGCCCTCGAACACCGTCCGCTTCATCGACACGGTGCACCTCGAAGGTCCGCCGGGACCGCGCGGCGTCCGCTTGAGCTAATGCCCGCGCGCGTGCCGGCGACGCAGGGCGTTATCATGACGCAGAGGGGCCTCTCCGTGAGCCATCGACTGGGCGCGAGCATACATGCACGAACTGTCCATCGCGATGAGTATTCTCGAGGTCGCCCGCGAGGAGGCCGATCGGCGCGGCGTGCGCGTCTCGGCGATTCACGTTAAGGTCGGCCCGCTTTCAGGCGTGATCCAGGAAGCGCTCGTGCCCGCTTACGAGATTGCGGCGTACGGCACCGAGTTTGCGCAGGCGCGCCTGGTCGTGGAGAACGTGCCGGTCGTAGTCTTCTGCCCCGTGTGCCTTGAACGGCGCGAGCCGCACTCGATGCAGTGGCTGGCCTGCCCGGTATGCGACACGCCTACGCCCGAGGTGGTGCAGGGCACGGAGCTACAGATCACCGCGCTCGAGATTGAGGAGGACGAGGAACATGAGGAAGGAACCACGGCTGGTTGAGGTACGGCAGAACATTCTCAAGCGCAATGACGTGATCGCTCGGGAACTCCGCCAGCAGTTCCGCGATTCCGGCATGTACGTTGTCAGCCTGGTATCGAGCCCCGGGTCCGGCAAGACCGCCTTCCTTGAGAAGACCCTCACTCTACTCCAGCCGGAACGACGGGTCGCCGCGCTCGTCGGCGATCTCGCCACTGAGAACGACGCAGCCCGTCTCGCCCGCAGTAATGCGCCGGTGAAGCAGATTGTCACCGGGACGATCTGCCACCTGGACGCCGACATGGTGCGGGTCGCGCTCGAGGGCTGGGACGCGGGAAACCCCGAGCTGCTGTTCATCGAGAACGTAGGGAATTTGGTCTGCCCGTCCTCCTACGATCTGGGCGAGGATCTGCGCATCGTGCTGCTCTCTGTCACCGAAGGCGAAGACAAGCCGCTGAAGTACCCGACCATCTTCCACGGCGCGGATCTCGTTGTGGTTACCAAAATGGATCTTGCCGAGGCCGTGGAATTCGATTGGGCGACAGCGGAGCGGAATATTCAGGCAGTTCGCCCCGGGATCGGGGTTTTGACAGTCTCAGCAAAGAAGGGCGATGGCATGGATGCATGGATCGAACTGCTGAAGTCGCTCGCGCGCGGCGTGACGGTGTGAGCAGGCGCGCTTCCGGCCATCCTCACAATTCCAGCCTGGTCCCCTGCACGGATTCTTCAGTAAGGCTCATAACGTTCCGAATCACTTCCGGTTCGAGAGCATCCTCGACTTACTGAGCTTTCGCCACTGGCTTGTCTCCGAGTTCCGCCTCCTGGAACAACAGCGACAAGACACGTCTTACAAAATAGATTGAGTACAGAACTGAAATGGGCTATTCTCGGGCGGTACCCGGGGGACCAATGCCGTACTTCCCAACACGAAAGGTCACAATCTTCGCCAAGGATGCCAGCGTAAGGACGCCGGCGGGCGACATTCTGAGGACGCAGATTGAGATTCCGAATGAGACGCTCGGCGCCGGTCCACGCGGTTATCGCGTGCAGGTGGCCGATTTCGACGCGAGCACGGGCAAGTTATACAAGACCATGGCCGAGCCGCCTAACCGCTCAAACGGAATGCCGCCCGATCCGTTCGAAGACAAGAGCGACGACGAATTACTGAACAGTCCGGATTTCCATGCGATGAGCGCGTACGCGGTAGTGATGCGCACGCTCGCCCGCTTCGAGCACGCGCTCGGACGGCGTGTCGCATGGGCTTTTCCGGGTCACCAGATACAACTGGCGCCGCACGCCTTCGCGGATGCGAATGCCTTCTATTCGCCGGACGACCAGGCTCTGATGTTCGGCTATTTCCCGAAGGCAGGCGACGGCAGGCATGTGTTCAGTTGCCTCGCGCACGACATCGTCGCGCACGAGACCACGCACGCGCTGCTCGACGGTCTGCGGCAGCGCTACACGGACCCGTCATCGCCGGAGCAGGCCGGCTTCCACGAGGGCTTCGCCGATATTGTGGCGCTGCTCTCAATGTTCTCGCTGGGTAAGGTGGTTGAGCGCGTGCTCGATCCGGCGCAGATCGGGCCGAAGATGAAGGCGAAGAACGTGGGGCCGGAGGCGCTGCGCAATTCCATCCTCACCGGGCTGGGCAAGGAATTCGGAGAAGAACTCTCGGGCATCCGCGGCGACGTGCTGCGGCGCTCGGTGAACCTCGAGCCCGGAGTGGACTATCTGCACGAAGAGGAGTTCGAAGAGCCGCACCGGCGCGGCGAGGTGCTGGTGGCGGCAATCATCAACGCGTTCCTCGAGGTTTGGAGCCACCGGTTGCAGGCCTTGAAGCACGACGGCGAAATCGACCGGCAGCGAACGGTGGAAGAAGGCGCCGACGTCGCCGACCACCTGCTGACCATCTGCGTCCGCGCACTGGATTACTGCCCGCCGACCGACCTGCAGTTCTGCGATTTCGCGAGTGCGCTCCTCACGGCCGATTGGGAGATGTACCCGAAAGATCAGAAATACCGGTTCCGGCGCCACCTGCGGCAATCGTTCCAGGCCTACGGGATCAAGCCGACCTCAGACGGCAAAGGCGAGATGGGCACCTGGGACCCGCCGGACACTAAAATGCGATACGATCGCACGCATTTTGCCGAGATGCAGCGCGATCCGAACGAGTTGTTCCGGTTCCTATGGGAGAACCGGAAGGCGTTCAAGATGCACGATGGCGCTTACACGCGCGTGCTCAGCGTCCGGCCGTGCATCCGGGTGGGTGGGGACGGCTTTGCGCTGCATGAGACGGCTGTCGAGTATCTGCAACTCCTGAAGATCCGCGCGAACGAACTGGCGCAATTGGACATCCGAAAACCTCCGGCCATGCCGGGCACTCAGGAGGTGACGCTATACGGCGGAAACGCGCTCATCCTCGACCAATACGGACAGGTGAAGTACAGCATTGGTAATTCCATTTTCAACGCCGAAACGCAGTCCAGCCGCCTCGAGTATCTGTGGGAGCACGCATTCTTTAGCCCAGGCTCCACGAAGCTGCAGCGGTTTGCTGCGATGCACCGGGTCCGGGCTACCGGGCGGTTCAGTTCCGGCGCAAGCCGCGAGGCCAACTGGGCGGTTGCCGCCGCCGTGAACGGAGAGACCCACAATGCCGACTAAGGCCGCACAGGCGAAGCCGCGAGACCTGACCATCCGGGTCTACAACGCCGGGTTCGGCGACTGCATGCTGCTGAAGTTCGGCTATGCCGGGTTCGAGCGGCGCGTGCTGATTGATTTCGGGACCAGCGCGGCTCCTCTGAAGCCCGTGAAGAACTTCATGAAGGAAATCGCGGCAGACATCCGCGAGCAGTGCCGGGAGGCGGACGGCAGCTCCAAGTTGCACGCGATTGTCGCTACGCACAGGCACCTGGACCACATCAGCGGGTTTTCGACAGAAGCCGAGACGGGGGAAGTCATCGCGGGCCTTGCGCCCGATGTCGTCGTCCAGCCCTGGACCGAAGACCCGGACGCTCCGGTTGACGCGACGCAAGCTACGGTCGAATCCTACACCGCAGGCAAGCCCGATCCCGCTACACGCAAACTGCATTTCCGCGCGGCGCTCGACCACATGCATACGTTCGCGGAGAGTGTGGCGCTCGAGGCCGCGGCGAACCGTCTCGATATCGGAAGGGACACGCGCGCGCACCTCGCGTTTCTCGGCGAACAGAACCTGAAGAACACATCGGCTGTCAAGAACCTGATGGACATGGGCAGGAAGGCGCGCGCCACGTACGTCCACTGCGGGTCAGCATCCGGACTCGAGGATGTGCTGCCGGGCGTGACGGTCAACGTGCTCGGGCCGCCCACGCTGGAGCAATGCGACGAGATCCGGAAGGAGAGCGCGAAGAACCCGGACGAGTTCTGGTTCCACGCGTTCTGGGGCGCCCAGGCGGTGGCTGGGGCGGGCGCAAGCGGAGACCGAGCCCTGTTCCCCGGCGCGCCGTCGTATTCGGCAGACGACATTCCCCCGAATCTGCGGTGGTTCGTGGCGCGTGCGAAACAGGTGCGCGCGGACCAGTTGCTGCAAATCGTGCGCGAGTTGGACGCCGCGATGAACAACACCAGCGTGATCCTCCTGCTTCAGGCGGGGCCACTGAATCTGCTGTTCCCGGGCGACGCGCAGTGGGAGAACTGGTCCTACGCGCTGGCGAACGAGGGCTACAGGAAGCTGCTTGCCGGCGTTGACGTCTACAAAGTCGGGCACCACGGCAGTACGAACGCGACACCGCGCTCGCTTTGGGAGCTGTTTGAGAAACGGCGGTCTCGAGGCGGGGAGAAAGGGGTGCTCACCTCCCTGCTCTCCACTCGGCCGGGCAAGCACGGAAGCACGAAAAGCAGCACCGAGGTGCCGCGGCGGACGCTGCTGGCCGAACTCGAGACAGAGTCGGAGCTGTACGACACAGAGACGCTGACCTCGACCGAGCTTTATCACGAGATCCGCTTTGATTTGAGCAAGGGGGAGAAGCATGCCGGAGCAAAAGACGAACCAGCCGCTCGGAGCGGAGTCGCCCGTAAGAAGCGTGCCAAACGAGCCGTCGCGGGCGCTGGAGGATAAGATCGCGCTGTGCCTTTCGGGAGGCGGATACCGCGCCATGGTGTTCCATCTGGGGGCGCTGTGGCGCCTGAATGAACTGGGATACCTCGGCAGAATCGACCGGTTCTCAAGCGTCTCGGGCGGGTCCATTACGGCTGGTGTGCTCGCACTGCACTGGAACGAACTGGGCGTCACGCCGGACGCGCCGGCGCCGTGCTTTGGGGTTGTGGTGGACGCGGTCCGGCGAATGGCGAGCGAGACGATTGACGTGGGGTCCATCTTCGCGGGGGTGCTCGGTCCGGGCGCCATTTCGGATAAGATCCAGTCGGCTTATGACAAGCTGCTGTTCCACGGGGCGTCCCTCCAGGACCTGCCTGATGCGCCGCGTTTCGTGTTCAATGCCACCAGCGTGCAATCGGGCGTGCTGTGGCGATTTTCGAAGCCGTACATGGCGGACTGGCGGGTCGGGCGCGTATTGAACCCGCGGGTGCCGCTTGCAGTCGCGGTGGGGGCGTCCTCGGCATTCCCTCCGGTGCTGTCTCCCGCGAAGCTGGATCTTTCCGAGTACGGCTGCGTCTTCGAGGCGGGCTCCGGCGCGGATCTTCAGAAGGAGCCGTACATTTCGAAGGCAGTCCTGACGGACGGGGGCGTGTACGACAACCTGGGCCTCGAGACCGCCTGGAAGAGGTACAAGACGGTCCTGGTGAGCGATGCAGGCGGGCAGTTGGCGGCGGAGCCGCAACCGCACCAGGACTGGGGGCGCCATTCCTTCCGCGTCCTCGAACTGATCGATAACCAGGTGAGGAGCTTGCGGAAGCGGCAGGTGATCGGGGCGTTCGAGGCGGGGACTCGGCTCGGAACCTACTGGGGCATTCGAACGGACATCTCGCGATATGCGCTCACAGACAGTCTGCCGTGCCCGTTCGACGAGACGACGAAGATCGCAGCAATTGCGACCCGGTTGAAGAAGCTGGCGAACGAAGACCAGGAACGGCTAATCAACTGGGGGTATGCGGTAGCGGACGCGGCGATGCGAAAGCATGTCAATCCGGCACTGCCGCCGGCAGCCGCGTTCCCCTACCCGAGGGGCGTCGAGTAAGGCGCTGGGCAGGCTCTCGCGGGTCCGGCGCGCCAGGTTAAGAAGACGAAAGGTTAGGTCCAGTTCACATGAATGGAATTTGAGGTCTGAATGACTGGACTACGTGTACACTG
The DNA here is from genome assembly GCA_035561355.1 of Bryobacteraceae bacterium. Taxonomy (GTDB): domain Bacteria; phylum Acidobacteriota; class Terriglobia; order Bryobacterales; family Bryobacteraceae; genus DATMXS01. Next base: position 16,895 of record DATMXS010000183.1, read on the forward strand.
AGGTTACATAGCATCCCCGGCGACGGTTCCCAGACCGTCGCCAGCCCCTCTGAGTAAAGCCCCGCGCCCCAAAAAGCACGGGGCTTTCGACGTTTTGGCGCCCCCCGGATCGGCCATTCGCTATTTTCCGGACCAACCAGCGCATTGCTCTGACATAGGATTAGGCATGACGCCGTTACACATGTTCCGGCTACTGCCCATCTTCATCGTGCTCGCGGCATCGGCAATGGCCCAGACCAACGCTCCATCCCTACCCCAAAAGATTCTTCTGCCCGATGGACCAAGGCTCGAACGCCCGGAGGACAGAGAAAGAGCCTCCAGGAACGCAGCCCTCAACAAGGCACAACGCGATGAGATCCTGAAGGCGGATCATGCGAACAACGTGAAGGACGCCGCCCGCATCCAGGTGCTTGCGCACGAGATCGAGCAGGCACTGAATGAAAGCGGCTATGCGACGATGCCCGCAGCTTCGGTCAAGAAGACCGAGGAGATCGAGAAACTGGCGAAAGGTATCAAGCGGCGTCTGCGCCGGTTGTGACCAGAGGGCATGATTCGCGGCGCCGCTCTGCGGTGTCCACCCGGCATGCCTATCGAACCGGCGGTCTCCCCTCGCCCACCACTCGCTCAGGTTGTTACCTTCGTTATTTTAATCCAGCTATAAACATTTTCGATGGCCCATCTCCCTCGTGCGCGCTAAAATACAAATACAAAAGAGGTTGACGTTGGGTTGCATTGACCCGAGCAGTCGTTTGCCTCCCGCTGTACTCAAGTTCAAGCCACCACAACTCGGTGGAGCTCCTTAGCATCCCCCGTGTTGGTCTGGTTACCATTCTTTGAGGCAGCTCTGGTTAGGGGTCGGTTTCGGCGCCATAGGTGCGCCCGGAACCCGGAGTTTCAACTCCAAATTGGATTCGCGCCGTTGCAGAGTCGGCGGCTCAGCCCGCGATCGTAGTTTTGCGTCCGGGTGCGTCTGACTGCGTTATGCCGGTGCGGGAGATAGACGTTTCCCCAGAACTGGAGATTTGTTCATGAACATTGTTGCTCGCCAGCATGTCCGGCTACTGTTGTGCCTCCTGGCGGCACTTTTGCTCGTCCTGCCCGCAACCGGTCAGGACAGGTTCGGAAACATCGCCGGCGTGGCGATGGACTCTAGCGGTGCGGTCCTCCCCGACGTGGTGGTCACGGTGACCAATCAGGGCACCAACCGCGCCTTCACTACTAAGACCCGGTCCGATGGTTCCTACTCCGCCTCGGAGCTTGAGCCCGGACGCTACATCGTCCGGATGGAAAAGGACGGTTTTGCGCGTTTCGAAGCTCCCAGCATCGTTGTCCTGCTTGGGAAGACGTCGAAAGTGGACGCATCGCTCACCATCGGCTCCCTCTCGCAGACCATTCAGGTCACTGAGGCCGCTCCGGTCATCGACACCGGCAGCACGATGATCGCCCACAACGTGACCGCCGAGGAGTTCCTGAGGCTTCCCAAGGGCCGCGATTTCCAGGACATGGCCCTGCTTTCGACGTCGGTCAACACCGGCCAGATCGAAGGCGGCCTGCAGGTCAACGGCGCGAGTGCCGCTGAGAACAACTACTACATCGACGGAGTCTCGACCAACAGCCAGATTGACGGCAGCGCCCGTCAGGGCGCGATGTTCGAGTACCTCCAGGAAGTCCAGGTCAAGACGGCCGGCATGGAAGCCGAGTACGGCGGCGCACTGGGCGGCGTCGTCAGCGCCGTTACGAAGTCCGGCGGAAACGATTTCCACGGCGAGGTGCACTATTACTACTCCGGCAACAAGCTGAACGCCGGTCCGGTGAAGCGCCTCACGCTCGATCCGAACGACGAAGTCACCGTCGGCTACATTCAGGACGGCAAGCAGAAGCGCGATAACCACGAGTTCGGCGGGTCGCTGAGCGGACCGCTGGTGAAGAACAAGCTGTTCTTTTTCACATCGTTTTCCCCACGCTGGCAGCGCGCTTCCAATGACTACCAGTTCATCGACGGCCCCGGGTCGATGGACCGCAAGTCCAACTTCATGAACTGGTTCAACAAGGTTTCATTCGACCCTTCGGATCGCATCCGCACCAACTTCACGTGGCTCTATACGCCGTCGTACCTGACGGGTTCACTGTATGGCTACGATGCGATGGCCCCGAACGGCAGCACGCGTGACCTCGCGAGCGCCCAGGGATCCTCCACTCGAGGCTTCAACCAGCCCGAGCAGAGCCTCACAGGCAGCGTCGATTTCGTGCTTACTACCACCTCGCTGCTGAACGTTCGCGGCGGCCGGTACTACTTGAACTACAAGGAAGTCGGCATCCCGTATGCATTCAGCACTTGGTATCAATCTTCGCCTGAGGGCATTCCCGGCCTGCCGGACTCGGTCATGAAGCCGAACGGCTACTCGACGCCGAGCGCTGCCCAAACGGCTTCCGACCTCACTACTCGCACCTACGTGCAGGCCGATTTCAGCCAGTTCATCAACAAGCTCGGCTCTCACAACCTGAAAGCCGGCATCGGCACCACGAAGAACGTCAATAGAGTGAGTGACCTCGACTACGGCCCGCTCGGTCGTACCCGCGTTTTCTGGGGCCGCGACTTCCGCGGCCTGACCGGACAGTACGGCTATTACTTCGTAGAAGAGGGCGGTACTCAGGGCTCCAGCGGCGGCCACATTACGCACATGTACGTGCAGGACTCCTGGAAGGTCCACCCCCGCCTCACCCTGAACCTCGGTCTCCGCACCGAGCGCGAAACCATTCCATCTTTCGCCCGCGACGTCCAGGACTACGCCTTCCGCTTCAACTGGGGCGACAAACTGGCGCCCAGGCTCGGCGCGAGCTTTGACGTTCTCGGCAATGGCAAGCTGAAGATCTACGGCTCCTGGGGCCGATTCTTTGACTGGACCAAGTACGATGTAGCCCGTGGCACCTTCGGCGGCGATGTCTGGATGATCAACTATCGCTCGCTGGATACGACCGACGTGTTCGGCCTGAATCTCGCCAACATGCCCGGCCGCAACCTGTGGAACGAGTCCACCGGCGGCACTGTCCGCAACATGCGCGTCCCCGGCTTCGATCTGCTCGACCCTGACGTCAAGCCGATGAGCGCGGCCAACATGAACGTCGGTGTGGACTACGAAGTCCTTCCGTCGACCGTGTTCTCGGTTCGCTACGTCCGCAACCAACTTCGCCGCACCATTGAGGACATCGGCGCTCTAGACGCCGAAGGCAATGAGGCCTACGGCTACGGGAACCCCGGCGAAGGCAAATTCGTGTACGGCTCCGTTTCGACAGCCACCTGCAGCGTTCAGCTCGCCGATGGCGCGTGCAGCTTTGAAGTACCGAAAGCGAAGCGCGTCTACGACGCTCTCGAGATGTCCCTCAGCCGGCGCTTTGGCAGCGGCTGGTTCGCGAACGCCAGCTACGTGTACAGCCGCCTGTGGGGCAATTACTCGGGGCTCCAGAGCACGGACGAAATCCGTCCCCCGACGCTGCCTTATAGCTCCCCGGGCAACCAGTCGTTCGCCGGCCAGATCTACCGTTCCGGCGGCAACGCCAACCGCTATTTCGACCTCGACGAGGCGATGTTCGACTCCCACGGCAACGCCGGCCTGTACGGCCGTCTGCCTACTGACCGTCCGCACGTCTTCAAGTTCTACGGTTCCAAGACGTTCAAGTGGGGCACGGAAGTCGGAGGGTTCTACCGCCTCATGAGCGGCACCCCGATGACAACCCAGGTCCTGACGCTCAACGACATCCCGGTTTACGTGGATGGCCGCGGCGACATGGGCCGTTCGCCCGTGTTCAGCCAGACCGACCTGGTCGTCGCGCACGAGGTGAAGATGGGCGAGGTGAAGCGCCTTCGCTTCGAGTTCAACGCGACCAACCTCTTCAACCAGAAGACCAGCATGCTGAAGTATGACCGCTACAACCGCGAAGAGCATGCCGACGCAATCGGCATCGATCTCAGCGGCACGGACCTGTCCAGGGGCTTCGACTGGCAGGCGATGGCGGCGTCCAGTTCCGAAGGTCAGTGGGCGCTTGACCCCCGCTATAAAAAGGACGTAATCTTCAACCCCGGCTTCGCCGGCCGCTTCATGGTGAAGTTCATCTTCTAGATTTCACCGGAGCTGTAGATTCGGTTCACTTCAGGGCGCCCTTCGGGGCGCCCTTTTTTATCGTGCCGGCCAAGCGCTCGACCGCCTCGGCAACCGCGGGCGAAAGTGGCGCGCCGTGGTCGAACGTTGCGCCTTCGATCCCGTACACCGTCAGCCTGGCCGGCAACGAGTCCATCACCCGCGCCAACTCCACGGCTTCGGCCACGCCGAAATTATGTGTGGAACACCGGAGCGTGCCAGACGGCAAAGGAGATTCACCCGCGTCCCAGACGGTGATGGTCCCCGGCGCGGCGCCACTCACGGCTGCGTCGATCAGTACCACCTCCGGGGACCCGCGCCACGCGTCCAGCAGTGCGAGCATATCTCCCGTGTACTCCACGGCCTTCACGCCGAGTTCGTGAAGCCGGTGTATGACTGCCAGTCCGGCGCCATCGTCGCCGCGGTCTGGGTTCCCGCAGCCGAGAATCAACATACTACTCGCGCTCGATAGTCAGCCGCAGATGGTGAGTGGCGCAGGAGATGCACGGGTCATAGTTCCGTACTGCCTGCTCGCACTTCCACGTGATTTCCTCCACAGCGCGATGCGCCACCTGCGGGAGGAAATACCACAGATCGTCCTCGATCCGCTTCTGGTTCTGCGAAGTGGGAGGTACGATTTTGGCCGTCTGCACCAGGCCATGTTCG
>DATMXS010000184.1:0-6326 GCA_035561355.1 Bryobacteraceae bacterium
GAAGACAAACGTTACGGTCTGGATTCGTGGCGGGACGTACACGCTGCAAGACACCGTTGTCTTCGGACCCGAGGACTCAGGCACGGATCGGTACTCGATCACTTATCAAGCTTTTCCCGGTGAGGAGCCCATCCTCAGTTCCGGTGTGGAAATCGAAGGCTGGAAGAAGCTCGACACGATGATCCCCGGTCTGCTGGTTCCAGCGCAAGGCAGCGTGTGGGTGGCGGATGTCCCCGAATCGCTGGGCCGCTTTTACACGCTATACGACAAGCAGGGACACCTGCCCCGGGCGCAGAGCGACGGCTTCGTCCCGGATGACCCTCCAGCCGATGCAGACAGAAATGACCGCATGGGCCGGTTGCGGAATCTTTATTTCCCGCCCGGCGCGATGCGCAACTGGAACAACCTGGACGATATCGAGATCGTCATCCGCTATTCCTCGACCATGAACATCTTGGGGCTGGAATCGGTGGATGAAACGGCGCGGGTAGCCCGCACGAGCCTCCCCGGGACCTATCCCCTGCGAAAGCTCCAGGGCCGGCAGCGGACCGGCTCGGTCTGGATGGAGAACGTTCTCGAGGCTCTGGATCACCCCGGCGCATGGGTGCTCAACACGCACACCCGCAAACTCTACCTTTGGCCGAGGACTGGAGATCCGAAAGGCATCATGGCGCCCCGGTTGCGGGAACTGATCCGGGTGGAAGGCAAGAATGACCCTGACGGGACTGCCGACGTCCCGGTGAAGAATGTGATTTTCCGCGGACTGACGTTCGCCCACGCGGACCGGGATGTTTGGAACGCCGGCGATATCGGCATCCAGCACGACTGGGAGATGATCGACAAGCCGGACGCCTTGCTCCGCCTGCGCGGCGCGGAAAAATGCACGGTGCAGAACTGCAAGTTCCGCGACAGCGGTGGCGATGCCATTCGGCTGGATCTCTACGCACAGAAGAACCGCATCGAGGGTAACGAGATCCGTCACATCGGCCAGGGCGGCCTGATGCTGATCGGCTACGGACCGGGCTCAAAGGATGTCAACAAGCAGAACGAGATTCTCAACAACAGTATCCACGATTGCGGGTTGATCTACTGGCACTCCGTCGGGATGATGATGTGGCAGAGCGGCGAGAATCACATTGCCAATAACTATATCCATCACATGCCGCGCCACGCCATCTCTTTGAGCGGCGTCCGCGTCCCCTATTTCCAGCGTCCATGCGACAGTCGGGAAATCTGTAAAAGCCTACGTTGGCCCGACATTGGCAGCCGGAAGACATGGGACGAGATCATGCCGTTTCTGCACACGAAGAACAATCTCGTCGAGGACAATGAAGTGGAGCGCGTGTTGCAGAAACTGGGCGACGGCGCAGCAATCAACGTCACCGGTGCGGGTGAAGGCAACATCATCCGGCGCAATTACGTCCATGACATCTTCACGAACGAGTGGGTGAGCGGCTGTTTACGCACTGACGACTGGCAGCGCGGGACGACCTGGGAAGAGAACGTGGTTTACCGATCGAACGCGGGCGCATGGGAGCACAAAGGTCCCAACAGAGTCATCAACAATTACGCCATCGACGTCCTTCCTAAGGGCTACTTCCGGATCTTTAGGAACGGGCCGGGCGAAATCATCGACGGCACCGTGATCGAGCGCAACATCTTCTATCATCCGAAGGGCGGCGCCGCATTCTACACTTATGCTGTCGGCCCACAGCAGGTTGCGAAATCGAAGATCGAGAACAACCTGTATTACTGCGGCGGCATCGAGGCGACTCCGGCGCCTGGGTTTCTCGAGACGCACCGGTCGCAAGGTGTCTCGATGACTGATGCATACGCGGACCCGATGTTTGTCGATTTGAAGCCGGGCGACTTTCGGCTGAAGCCGGAATCGCCGGCGCTGAAGATGGGTATCAAGCAGATCGATCTGAAGGGCGTCGGGCTTACAAACGCCTTTCCGAAACGGCTTCTGGAGTAAATAGGATTATGTATCGGCGATCTTTTCTTACCATCCTGCCTGGAGCGGTTGGACTGGCCGTGGCGCAAGCGCCGCAGTCGCAACCCGAGTCATTGCCGAATCGGCCGAAAGTCCCCGGTACGCTTAGTCTGCGGGGGCGCCGGCGGAGCGAGCAGCCGCCCGGAAGCGGCAAGATGCAAGTCTCCGAAGAGGTGCTGCGCTGGGACGCGGCCCAGACCGCCATTATCGTTGTCGACATGTGGGATACCCACCTCTGCGCTCTTTCGGCGCAACGCGTCGCCGCCATGGCGCCGCGCATGAACGAGGTGCTCGATGCCGCCCGCAGCCTGGGTGTGATGATCATCCACGCTCCCAGCGACACGATGAACTATTACCAGAAAAGGCCGGAGCGCCTGAGAATGCAGCGTGCGCCGCTGACGGCTGCCCCCTTCCGGATCGGGGAGGTTCGGGCAGACCGTGACGAGGAGCGCATATTTCCGATCGCCGGCGGCTGTGACGACCCGGTGACGACGAAGTTTACGGGAAGCGGTCCGGCCACCACCAGAGGTCCGTACCCATGGGAGCGCGAGCACGACGCGATCCATATCGCGGGTTACGACGGCATCAGCGATAGCGGACAGGAGATCTATAACTTCTGTAAGCAGGAAGGTATCGCCAACATCGCCCTCATGGGCGTTCATACCAATATTTGCATTCTCAACCGCCCCTTCGGCGTCCGCTCACTAAGGCGGCTCGGCTTCAACGTGGTGGTAGCGCGGGATCTGACCGACGCGATGTACGATCCGCGCCAGCGTCCTTTCGTGAGCCACGCGCGCGGCACGGAACTCGTCGTCGAGCACATCGAGGCTAACTGGTGCCCATCGATTCTTGGCGAAGATCTGACGCGAGTGATCCCCGGTTCCGCCGGCCCGCTGCCCGGCTGATCCGGATTGACACGGAACGCATACGAGCCCGGGCATTGTCGAGTTTCGACGATGCCCGGTGCGGTTCCATCACGCTGCGGCACCTGATCAGCTATAATCCATCTCTTCATTCTGCGAGGACTTCTGCCGATGGAATTCCCGAACGATCAGCTTTACGCCGAGCGCCTGAACCGCTATGTCACCGCCATGCGGAACGCGATGCCGGACCGCGTGCCGTTGCGGCCATTTGCCGCTGAAATAACCGCTCGATACGCCGGCTATACCTGCCAGCAAGTCACACACGACTACCGTAAGGCTTTTGAGACAGTGATCCGGTGCTGCAAGGACTTCGATTGGGACGCCGCTCCGTCCAACATGGTGTACGTGTGGACGGGCTTGACTCAAGCGATCGGTCTCCGCTATTACGGCGTCCCCGGGATAGATGTCGAGCCGGACGTCGGCTTCCAGTATCGCGAGCCTTCAGAAGATCAGGCGTTCATGAAGCGAGAGGAATATGACGAACTGATTGAAGATCCGGTCCGCTTCCTGTACGAAACCTGGCTGCCGCGCGTCTCGACCGAAGTCAGTGCGAGAGGGTGCCCAACCTCTTACCGCAACAACCTGTCCTTCGTAAAGGGCGGGATGGCGATGCTCAGCTACTTCTCGGCATACGGTCCGCAAGTGGCACGCATGCGGGCGGAATGCGGGACAGTTTCGGCTCTCTGCGGGATGCTCAAGGCGCCGCTGGACATTCTCGCCGACAAACTGCGTGGCTATGTCGCGCTCGCCTTCGACTTGATGGAGATACCGGACAAGGTGTTAAAGGCTTGCGAAGCGCTGATGCCACACCTGGGCTACCTAGCGCTCACCGGTGCCGATCCGCAGAAGCAGATTCCGATTCCCATTTGGATGCACCGCGGCTGCACGCCCTTCATTTCCCGGGACCACTTCGATCGCATTTACTGGCCGACGCTGAAGCCGATCGTCGAAGCGCTCTGGGCGCAAGGTAACCAGACGCTGTTCTATGCCGAGGGCAAATGGGATGCTCACCTGGACCGGTTTGCGGAACTGCCCGCCGGCAGCATCATCTACCACATAGACCGGGGCGATCCGTCCGAAGTCCGTCGAGTGCTAGGCAAGAAGTTCTGCCTCAGCGGCGGTCTCTCAAACGTACTGCTCGCGTTCGCGAACCCCGCGCAGGTGAAGGCGGAGTGCAGGAAATTGATCGAGACAATCGGGGCCGACGGCGGCTACATCATGGACGCGAGCGCGATCATTCAGAACGATGCGACCATCGAGAACGTGCGAGCGATGACGGACGCGACCCGCGAGTACGGCGTGTACCGTTCGCAGTCGTCGCCTTCAGCTAAACTGCCTCCACAGACTGCCGCAAATGCCACGCCAGGGCTGCCGGCTTGGGTGACGGCGCCGGGAATCCACCCTGGTGTTTGCCTTCCGTTTGAGCAGAAGCTGACACAGTTGCCCTCGATTTTAGGCGACGAAGCCCTGGTTCGCCGGGTCTGGGAGGAAAATGAATCCCTGGCGTATCTCTACATCTGGCACGTGCTGCTGAGCTTCTGACCCGCGCCTGACGCACTGTGCGGGAAAACGGACGCCGGCGCCGCTCCTCTTACGCTACCATCTGAGCCTCAGGCTGGCTTCCCACATTTCCGTGCAACCATCTCGTCCCAGGCCACGACGTCACGGCAGTAGGCCGCCATCCGGCCGAGAATGCCGCTGAACTTGCTTTGCACCGCACTGGCCGTGTCGTTATTGGCCTTGCCTGCCCTGATGCTGTCGATGAAATTCTTGACCGTTGGCGATGCGGGCGCCCGTAAAGGCATCGTCCGCGCTGTTCGAAGTAGCGCACACATAAGTCCGAGTACTTCCCTGTCAGTTGGTGAGCTGATGCGTGAACTCGGCGACGATACGAGAAGGCCGTGGCGAAGTGGTCGCAGTTGTAGCCCCTGTCCACGCCGGGAATCGAATCAAGTGTGCTCATCGAAGAGGAACTTCGGAAGGCGAATCCTAGCCGGCGAGGTTCCGCCGGCTAGCACTCGCACCGATAAGCCGAACTCGGAAAGCTCCCTACGCCATTGGTGCGGCGCCGCGGCCGTTCCAGGCGATGGTCTTGCCGCCATTCCGGATCGACATGCAGGCCATCAGGAGGGGAATCGTGGAGAAAGCGCCGATCTCGATATCGCACACCGGCCGCTCGCGGCTCCTCAAGCACGCGAGGAAGTTCATGATGTGCCTGCCGGAGTCGGACTCAAAGGATGCAGTGCCGTTCGGCGGCTCATCGTGCAGGGCTACCTTTTTCTCTTCAAAGGCCTGTCTGCCGGCGCCGCGCCAGTTGCGACTCAAAGGCCGCACGCTATAGCCGTTCCGGTTGACGAACAATACGCCGTCGTCGCCCCAGAGATAGGTGCCGAGAACGTCCGAGCGCGAGCTGTAGTTGGCGACGAAGTTCGGATACTGCCAGGAGACCTCGGTCGTGTCCGGGAAGCGGTCGTCTTGCGGCCGGTTGAACCATCCGTAGACTGCGGCCGCCGAACGCGGGGGCTCCGTGACCCCCATATACCAGTGCGCAATGTCTTGGAGATGCACGCCCCAGTCGGTGAGTGCCCCGCCGCCGTACTCCCAATAGTTGCGCCAGTTGCGCTGGCGCTGAAGGCTGTACGGCCGTCGTCGCGCCGGCCCCTGGAACATCTCCCAGTCGAGGCCGGGAGGAGGAGTAGAGGACTCGGCCGCGGCGCTACCGCTGCGTCCGGCTACGCCCTGTCCTCGCGGCGCGCTGCCGCCCGGGTTTATCACCACGACATGACGGATTTTGCCGAGAATCCCGCTCTGGACCTCCTTGTAAGCCTCCGTGAACGGCGCGCTGCTGCGCTGCATCAAGCCGACCTGCACCACGCGCTTGTACTTCCGGGCGGCTGCTACCGCCTTGAGGCACATGTCGATGTCATTCGAGACCGGCTTCTCGAGGTAAATGTCCTTGCCTGCCTGGCAGGCCTCGATCGCCATTGGACAGTGCCAGTGGTCGGGCGTGGCGATCACTACCACGTCAATGTCCTTGCGGTCGAGGACACGCCGGTAGTCGCTGTACGTGGCTACGTTGCCACCTACGAGTGTGGCGGCTTGGTCCAGGTTAGGTTTGTACACATCGCACACCGCGGCAATGCGGAAGGCCGGGTTGAACTTAAATTGTGGGATCAGGGCTGCATTGGCGCGGATCCCAGTGCCGATAAACCCGACCACGAACTGGTCGGAGGCGGCCGGAGCCGAAGAGGCTCCCGTCGTGGCCAATCCCAGGGCTGCCCTGGTCAGGAACGATCGTCGGTTTTCCATGGTTGAGCATTCCTCCTGGAGAAAATGGTGCGCTACTGGGGCAGTCGGCGCATCCAGATGTTGCGGAATTGCATCGGCGTATCGGCGGCGCCCCCTTCGAC
>DATMXS010000185.1:0-11666 GCA_035561355.1 Bryobacteraceae bacterium
CACGCGAACGTGAGGCGCCCGAATATAGCGGTCCGGCATTGGATTCCACAGTCTACCACCGGGTTCCGCGCGCGCCGGGCGGCATTGATCGGCTGTTGAGTTTGAGTGCGGGCAGATCGGAGCCAACCGCGACGGGCACTACACGGCAGCGATAGAATGCACCCATGGCGTTTCGCGTGGCCCTCTGCCTGCTTGCTCTCACCCCATTGCCGCTCGACACGCTTGTCGTGTTCGTGCGCGCGGTTGCGATGGGGGGCCGGTGACGCCGGACCAGATCAAGGCCCGGCTCGAGTGGCTCGCGCGGGAGCAGCGCAACCAGGATCGGAGGCTGGCGCGGGTCGAGGACAGCATTCTGTTCCGCGCGGCACGGTGGGCCGGCACACGTGCGCGATCGTGGGCCGTGCGCCTGGGCTACACGGAGCGCTTCGATTACGCCGCCTGGATCGAACAGCACGAGCGTGTACGGCCGGGCGCCGGCCTCACGCGGGAACCGCTGATCAGTATTCTGATGCCGGTGCGCGGCGCACGGAGCGAATGGCTCGACGCGGCAGTTGCGAGCGTTCGGAATCAGTCCTACGGGCAGTGGCAGCTCATCGTGTGCATGGATGGCGACGGACCCGCGCCACTGGCCGATGATGCAAGAATCTGCGTCAAGCGCGTCAACCAGAGCGGCGGCGTTTCGGCGGCACTCAATCACGCGGCGACGGCTGCGACGGGGGAGTATTTGACGGTGCTGGACCAGGACGACACCCTCGCGCAGCATGCGCTTGAGTGGATCGCGGCGGCCCTGCACGATGCTCCGGCCGACATCCTCTATAGCGATGAGGACCTGACGGACGCCGCAGGCCGCCCACTGCGGCCGATCTTCAAACCAGCCTGGTCACCCGACCTGCTGACGAGCGCAATGTACTTCGGCCACCTGCTGGTGGTCTCGCGCACGGCGTTCGACTTTGCCGGCGGATTCCGTAGTGAGTACGACGGCAGCCAGGATTACGATCTTGCGCTGCGGGTAACGGAACAGCCTGGGGCGCGGGTGGCCCATGTGCCGCGAGTGCTGTACCACTGGCGGCAGCACCCGGGCTCATCCGCGGGCAACCCGGAATCGAAGCCGGAGGCGCACGAGGCGGGCAGGCGTGCGCTGGAGGACGCGGCGCGGCGGAGCCGCATCCCGGCCGCCATTCGCGATGGCCGAAAGCCGTTTGCCTACTCGTTGCAGCGCAAGCCGCACGGCGGAACGCTCGCGAGCATCATCGTTTGCTCCTGCCGGCCCCGGCTGCTCGCGCAGTGTCTGCGGGCGCTGGAGTCACGGACGACTTACTCGCCGCGGGAGACGGTTGTCGTGCAGCACGGATTTTCCAACGGACTCGGAGATGTGCGGGTGCCCTGGGCCGGTCCGTTCGACTTCGCTGCGATGAACAACGCGGCCGTCCGCGAGGCAAATGGCGAAGTGCTCGTGTTCCTGAACGACGACGTACGGCCGCTCGATTCTGATTGGCTTGACGCGTTGGTCGCGCAGGTTGAGCGGCCTGAGGTCGGGATTGCGGGTGCGCTGCTCGAGTATCCGGGCGGCGCCATCCAGCATGCCGGAGTTGTGGTCGGGATAGCGGACGCAGCCGCTCATCCGGTGCGCGGGCTCCGCGATTCTCCACTGTGGAACTGGACGCCTTTGACGCGTAACGTCTCCGCCGTCACGGGCGCGTGCCTGGCGATCCGGCGCGATTTGTTCGAGCAACTGGGCGGCTTCGATACCGTCTTCCCCGTGAACTACAACGACGTGGACCTCTGTCTCCGAACCCGCCGCGCCGGATATCAGGTGATCCTGGAAGCACGGGCGCGGTTGATCCACGATGAGGCGCGCAGCCGCTCCGGCCGCACCACATACGACGAGCGCCGCGAGCTTTTCGAGCGCTGGCGCGAGGTGATCGAGGGCGGCGACCCGTACTACTCACCGCACCTCGCGCGGTCCTGGGAGACGCCGCGTCTCAACTGGGAGTCCTGATGGCCGGCGATACGCGCATCCTGATCGCGTGTTCAATGAAGAGCGGCTCGAGTTTCGTCTCGCGTGCGCTCGCGGCTTACCTGGGCGTGCCCTTTGTCGAGGCCGTCGATTACTGGGGCCGGCGTGAACAGAACCTGCTGGAAGATGAGCTCCTGCGATTCGTGGAGAAACCGTTCCTGATCCAGATGCACGTGCGGCCTCACGTGCCGAACCTGGAGATCATCCGCAAGTACAACATCAGGGTCGTCTACCTCTGGAGAAATCTCGGCGATGTGGTGGTCTCTTTCGACGATCACATCCGTCGTGAGGATTACCGCAACCCGGTGGGCTACATACACCACCCAGCCCGTTACCTCGCACTACCGGTGCAGCATCGATATGCCTACCTGATCGATCATGCGCTGCCCTGGTACACCGCTTTCCACCTTTCCTGGCGCGACACGCCGCGCGGGTTCCCGATCATCCGAGGCCGCTATGAGCACATGGCCGCGGACCCGCAAGGGTTCTTCGAAAGGCTGTTGGAAGCTCTCGGCATCAAGCCTGACTACCGGCGGCTCGAGCGTACCCTGAATGCGCGCATTGAGGGCACGCGCTACAACATCGGCATCTCGGGACGATCAAAGGGATTGCTCTCGGAGTCGAACCAGCGGCGCCTTGACGACTTTCTGCTGCGCGACCCGGAGGACCTTGCGGAGCTATGGGCGGAGCTGCCGTGGCGCGACGCGGGCCGCCCGGCGACCGGATCTCTCCTGACCGCGCTAGCGGGCCAGCCCTTCAATGCGCGTGCAGGCCTGGTTGAGCCGTCGTTTCCCGGTCTGCGCATTCGTGTCGAGACGGACGGTTTCTGGATCCACGTACCGGGTGCGCTCATCACGCCTTCAGAGGGCCGAAGCGCGCGGTTGCGACTGACCGTTCGCGGCGATGCCGGTCCGATGTTCCGGCTCGTATGGAAGAGCGGACGCATGGAACGCGAACGCCGGGCCGGGAGTGGCCCCGCCACGGTGGAGTTTCAACTCGATGAACGCCACGCCGGCGTAACCGAGTTTCGTCTCGATTGCTTCAACCGCGGCAACCGGCGCGGCACGGGCGAGCTCCTGGAGTGCGTGAAGATCGAAGCCTGACGCGTCACTTACCCGCGACATACTCTAAGAACGCCAGCGACTTGCGCGCGCACTCCTCCCATCGGAACAAGCCGGCCCGCGCTCGGGCTTTCATTGCCAGGTCGGCCCGGAGCGATGGGGAGAGAGCGATGCGCTCGATCGCGCAGCGAAGCTCAGCTGCGCTGTGCGGATCCACGAACAGCGCGGCCTCACCGGCCACCTCCGGCAAGGATGAAACACCCGACGTGATGACCGGAACGCCCGCCGCAAGCGCTTGTGCGACCGGGAGCCCGAAGCCCTCGTATAGGGACGGGTAAACGAAGGCCGTGGCGCCGGCGGTCAGTGAAGGGAGATCCTCCTCTGACACGTACCCGAGCCTCTGAATGCCGGGGATTCCAGCCGCCAAACGCGCCATCACTTGCTCCTCACCCCAGCCCTTGGGACCCGCCACCACCAGTTCATACTCCTCGCGGATGCCGGCCGGGAGCGCGAGCCACGCATCGAGAAGCGTGCCGATGTTCTTGCGCGGTTCGATGGTGCCGACGAATAGGAAGTAAGGCCGTGCGCGGATAGCCGGCACGGGGTTGAAAAAGCGAGCGTCCACGCCGGAGTGGATGGTAACCACGCGCTCGGGATCGAGCCTCAGTATGCGGATCGCGTCCCGGCGGGTAGATTCCGAGACGGCGATCAGGCCGGCCGCCCGCGGCATGACACTCTCACCGAAGCGGCGTGAGAACTCGACGTTCCGCGCACGGTGCAGTTCCGGCATGAGCCAGCAGGTCATGTCGTGGATTGTCGTCGTAAGCGGTATCGAGCGTGGCGGGTTCTGCAACTGATGAGAGGAATGAAACACGTCCCATCTGCCGGCGGCCCAATCGAGCGCGGGCAGGTGCAGGTAATTCATCGCGTGCAGCAGCGCGAGGCCGCGGAAGGTCGGCAAACCCGGGGCCATTGACTTCTCGTGATCGAGCGGGCCTGTGCCGGAGAAAAATGGAAAGAGACTGATGGCGGGGGCGGGCGTGGCGCGCCGGAGCGCTTCCACCCAGGAGTGGATGTAAGTCTTCACTCCTGCGCTGCGGAGCAGGAGCGGCGTGGCGTCAACGCAAAGGCGCATTGGTGAAAAGGTACTTCCCGCCTGCTGCCGCGGCGACGTGCAGGTTTTCCCTGCCAACCAGGCGCTCGAGCGCGGGCACGCGCGGACCTTCCGCTGCAAGATACCACCGCGCAGGGTCGCTCCAGATAGACGGCAGATCCGCATCCGTGATAAACACAGCCGGAGCGCCGGGCGCGTATGACCCATACTCCAGATTGTTCACGCGGCCGTTCAGTAGCAGGGCCGTACGGTTGGCGTAGAAGAAGACGCTGGAAAAGGCGTAGTACTGGTTATCGACGATCAGCCTGCCCTTCGGTGCGTGAACCAGCGCCTCTGCGAGCGGCCGGGAAGAGAGATATGGATCGAACGCGATGAGCGCAAGGCGTGCGGCTTGAAGGAACATGACCATCATCAGCGCCAGCGCAAACAGGCTGCGCTGCCCCTTCAACCACCAGCTGCCGAAAGCCCCTGCAAGGAGTGCCAGCGCCGCTACCGTGATCGGCCCCTTCAGGTACGCCATGGAGCGCAGTGTGAGGTCCTGCATGTGCCCGAGCGAGAGCGTATAGACATCGCCCGATTGCTTTGTGAGAGCCTCCGCGATGTCACCGGGCGCGGGCGTGTTCCAGACGGCCGCGAGCAGGCCAATGAGGACGATGGCCCCGCACGCTGCAAGCGTCCCCGCAATACGGACGCCCACCCGCATCCACCGCGACCCCTTCTCGATTGCGCATCCGAGAAGAAGCGCGAGCGCCGGGTAAACCGGCATCGTGTAGTACTCCTGCGTGGTCGAGAAGGAGAAGAATACGAGCACTACCGCGGTCCAGATGAGCGCCATGAAGCGCGTCCGCCCGGCGCGATCCGATGGCCGGTAGCTCATTTTCGCCAGCGCCGGCAGCAGCACGCTCCAGGGGAACAGCCACAGCAAATGCGACAGCCAGAACTGAAGCCGCGGCACGGTGTTGTAATCGCGCGGGTAGCGCAGGTTCAGGTAGCGCAGCAGGTGCTCGTTGATGAAGTAAAACCAGAAGAACCCACGGTAATCGCCGCGCTCCGCGTGCATGGTGAAGTCGAGGTACGGCGGGTTGCGCAGCGTCGCGAGCACGTGCCACGGAGCGGCGATCGCAAGGAAGATCGCGATTCCCGAAATCGGGTGCAGCCGCCGCCATGTGTCGCGCAGGAACAGGCGCTTCGTGAAGAGCAGGTAGAAGAATCCTGCGCCGAGCGGAAACACAATGCCGGTGAGTCCCTTGAATAGAATGCCGGCGGCGAGTGCCGCCGATACCAGCCACGCCCACCGCCGGGGGTGCAACTCATCGGGTTCGAGTGCTCTCAGGAAACCGTAGATCGCGACCGTGATCGCGAGCGTCAGAAACGCCTCGGTGATGAGTACGCGTGTGAACAGCCACAATCCCGCGGAGGTGCCCAGCACGATGCCTGCCCACATGCCCGCCCGTTCGGAGAACGCCCACCGGCCGATGCGAAAGGTTAGCCAGCACAATGCGATGCAGCTCAAAGCCAAAGGTAGTCGGGCCGCCCAGTCGTTCACGCCGAACACAACGTAGGAGGCCGCGATCGACCAATACTTAAGCGGTGGTTTCTCGAGATACGCGACGCCGTTCAGCCGGGCAGTCACCCAATCGCCGGAATCAAGCATCGTGCGGGCGATCTGCGCCTGCACAGAATCCATGTCGTCCATCAGGGACGGTGGGCTGATGACGCCCGTGAGGAATACTGCGGCGGCGATCAGCAGAACGGCGAGTTCATAGCGGCGCAGTCGCCCGCGCGTGTCGGCCGGGCGGTCCGCCCGCTCAGTCCGCGGGGCTGCCTCCATGCAACCCATCACCTTAGCACGGCAGCACTCCGAAATCGGTTTGTTTACACCGGCGCGTCAGGCGTATCGTGCAGGATAGAGGACAGAACGAACGGGAGGCGAACGTGCCTGGAAGGAAAGCGGCCGAGGTGCTGGTTGTGGGTGCTGGGCCGGTGGGGCTCTACACTGCGCTCTCGCTTACCCAGCGCGGCGTGAAAGTCGAGATTGCCGATACCGGGCTATGGCCCTGTACGCACAGCTTTGGACTCGCGCTTCATCCGCGCACGCTGAAGCTGTTTCGGAACGCCGGGCTCTTGGACGCGGTGATGGCGGCCGCGTACCCCGTGCGCACCATAGGCTTCTATGACGCCTCGGAGCGTAAGGCCGGCATCCGCCTGGACCTGGATGGGGATCCCGCGGACTGCCTCGCCGTGATCCGGCAGGACACGCTCGAGCGGCTGTTGGAACAGGCCCTGGAAGCAGAGGGCGTGCGGGTCCTCTGGCGCCACGAGGCATGCGGCTTCCGTTCTGAGCAGGGCTGCATCGTGACTTCGCTCCAGCGCTACGAGCAGGAGTCCCGCGGCTATGCCGTGGAGCATTCCGAATGGGTCGTGACGGAGACAGCCGAACGGGGATCGGCGTACGTCGTGGGTGCGGACGGCCACGGTTCCATCGTGCGGCGCAGCGCACACATCGGGTTCCCCGAAGTCGAGGATGCGCGGTATTACGCAGTGTTCGAGTTCGACTCCGATCTCGACGCGCAGCATGAGACGCGCATCGTCCTTTCGGAAACGGCTGCCGACGTCCTCTGGCCCTTACCGGGCGGCCGCTGCCGCTGGAGTTTCGAATTGCCGGAGCATGTGGAGCCCGCCGACGAGCAGTTCCGGGGATTCATGGCCGTCACCGGAGCTGACCTTGCCTCCGAGCGCGAGAAAGACCGCGGCCTGACTGCCCGTCCCACGGCTTCCCCGCTGCTCACTGAGGAGCATTTGCGGGAGCTGATCGCCGAACGCGCGCCATGGTTTCAGGCAAGCGTCGGCCCGCTCGCGTGGCGCACTGTGGTCCGCTTTGAGCGCCGGGCGGCGGAGGCGTACGGCAGCGGCCGGATGTGGCTGGCGGGCGACGCCGCCCACCTCGCCGGACCGATCGCGGTCCAGAGCATGAATGCGGGGCTCGCCGAAGCTGAGGACCTCGCGGACGTACTCGCCCAAGCGCTGCGAGGAGGCGATGGCCCTGCGTTGCTCAGCGCGTATGACGAGAAATGGAGGGCAGTCTGGCGGCAGTTGCACGGACTGGACCGCCCGCTGCAGCCGGGCTGGGCGACCGGTCCCTGGGCTCGCGAACACGCCCGAAGGCTAATGCCGTGTTTACCCGCGCACGGCGAAGACCTGGCTCCACTCGCGGCGCAACTCGGTCTGGAAGTCTAGGCGCGCTATTCGCGTACCACGGTGATGCGCGAGAAACCTTCTTCCTGAGCCGGAGGCACGAGCTTTGCGGCCATCTTCCGAAACGCTTCCTCAGGGACGACGCGGTTGCGGCCACGGTTCCGTTCCAGGCAGACCTCAACCGGCACATCGAAGAAGATGGCCTGGATCTGCGCGCCGTACAGTTCGGCCATCCTGACCCATTGCCGCCGCTCGCGGACGGTGAGGTTCGTGGCGTCGATAAACGTCAGCGCCCTGCCGATCTCCAGGCGTTGCCGCAGCAGATACCGCAGCGTTGCGAACACGCGCCCGTGAATGGTCTGGTCAGTCGGGTCGTCCGCAAGCACCGCGCGGATTGCATCGGAGGAGAGAACGCACGCCCCGAGCTTCTGAAGATAGGTGGATTTGCCGGAGCCGGGAAGGCCGACAGTGATGACGACAATGCGGGAGGGGCAATTCATTCCGGCGCCGGGCTATCCCGCGGCCTCCTGATAGATCACTTTTGCCTTCAATGCCTTGATTCGATCCCTTAATTGCGCCGCCTTTTCGAACTCGAACTTGCGAGCTGCGTCGCGCATCTTCTCTTCGAGTTCTGTGACGAGCCGGCCGGTCTGGTCCTGAGTGAGCGTTTCGAGTTCGGGTTCGTCCGGCTCGGTCGAAACCGTCACGTAATCGGCTTCGGCGATGTGCACCAGCATCATGTCCACAGGTTTGATGATCGATTGCGGCGTGATGTTGTTTGCCACGTTGTACTCACGCTGAACTGCCCGGCGGCGGCTCGTTTCCTCGATGGCATTGCGCATCGAAACAGTCATCACATCGGCGTACAGCACCGCCCTTCCGTTCACGTTGCGCGCCGCGCGGCCAATGGTCTGGATCAGCGCACCGCTCGAGCGCAGGAAGCCTTCCTTGTCGGCATCGAGGATTGCGACCAACGAAACCTCGGGCAGGTCGAGTCCCTCGCGGAGCAGGTTGACGCCGATTAAAGCATCGAACTCACCGCGCCGGAGGTCGCGCAATATCTTGACGCGATCGAGTGTGCTCACCTCGGAATGCAGGTAGCGGCAGCGCACTCCGACCTCGGTGTAGTACTCGGCTAGGTCCTCGGACATGCGCTTCGTGAGAGTCGTGACGAGCACGCGCTCGTTGAGGTCCACGCGCTTCCGGATCTCGCCCAGGAGGTCATCGACCTGGCCGCGAATCGGCCGGACCTCGATCTCGGGATCCACCAGGCCAGTCGGCCGGATCACCTGTTCCACCACGACTCCGGCTGATTTCGTCAGTTCGTACGGACCCGGCGTGGCCGAAACGTAGATTAACTGGTTGACACGGTTCTCGAACTCCTCGAAGGTTAGCGGCCGGTTATCCAGCGCGCTCGGCAGGCGGAATCCGAACGACACCAGCGTCTCCTTGCGAGAGCGGTCGCCGTGGTACATGCCGTGAAGCTGCGGCACCGTCTGGTGGCTCTCGTCGAGGATCATCAGGGCGTCGTGCGGCAGGTAATCGAGCAGCGTGGGGGGCGCTTCGCCCGGCAGCCGGTTCGAGAAGTGCCGCGAGTAGTTTTCGATGCCGTGGCAGTACCCGATCTGGCGGATCATTTCCAGATCGAACATTGTGCGCTGCCACAGCCGTTGCGCCTCCACCAGCTTGCCGGATTTCGACAGCTCGCCGTGCCACCACTGCAGCTCGTTCTGAATGGAGCGGAGCGCCTGTTCCCGGGTCTCCTCGCTCATCACGTAGTGCGTCTTGGGGTAGATGGGCAGGCGAACGTAGGTCTGGCGAACCTGCCCGAGCAGCGGGTCGATTTGCGAAAGGCTCTCGACCTCGTCCCCCCAGAGCTCGATGCGGTATGCGTGATCGTCGTAAGTGGGGTACAGTTCGATCACATCCCCGCGCACGCGGAACGTGCCGCGGCGGAAGTCGGAATCGCTGCGCTCGTAGAGGATCTCGACCAGCCGCTGCGTAATCTGCTCGCGCTTGATCTTTTGCCCCTTTTCCAGCATGAGCAGCATCCCGTAATACGCTTCGGGCGACCCGAGGCCGTAGATGCAGGAAACACTGGCGACAATGACGCAATCGCGCCGCTCGAACAGGGACCGCGTCGCCGACAGCCGCAGTTTGTCGAGCTCGTCGTTGATCGTCGATTCCTTCTCGATGTACGCGTCGCTCGCAGGGATATACGCTTCCGGCTGGTAATAGTCGTAATAGCTGACGAAGTACTCGACGGCGTTCTGCGGGAAGAACGTCTTGAACTCCTGGTAAAGCTGGGCGGCAAGGGTCTTGTTATGAGCGAGAACCAGCGCGGGCCGGCCGATCTTTTCAATCACTTTGGCGATGGTGAACGTCTTGCCTGAGCCGGTGACGCCGAGCAGCACCTGATGCTGCTCCCCCTCGTTCACGCCCCGAACAAGCTGCTCGATCGCCTGCCCCTGGTCCCCCTTGGGCTTGTAATCGATCTCGAGATGAAACCCCACACTCCAGTATAGAGAGCAGCCGCGGGCCGCCGCCTACACCCGGTCCAACTCCAGGAACTCCTGAATATGCGGGTGGTCGGAATGCTCGAGCTCTGAGACCGGGCCGAAGAAGATCACCTTGCTGTCGTGAAGCACCACGACGCGGTCCGCTACCCGGCGCATAAGGTCGAGGTCGTGCGTGACGACGATGGACGTCAGTTTCAGCTGTGTCTTCAGCCGGAGCATCAGATTCGCGAGGTGGTCCGACATGATGGGGTCCACCATGGTCGTGGGCTCATCGTACAGGATGCATTCCGGCTGCGCTGCCAGGGCCCGGGCGATCGCGACGGCCCGCTTGTAACCCGTCGAAATATCATTGGGATACGCGTTCGCGTACTCGGCGAGATCCACGACGCGCAGCAGCCCGCGAACCACATCGTCCTTGTTTTTCTGGTCGTAATCGTCACGCAATTCGAGCGAAAACAGAATGTTTTCTGCAATGGTCAGCGAATCGAACAGCGCGCCCGATTGAAACACCATCGTGACCTTCTTGCGGATGCGGCGCAATTCGGCCTCGGAGTAGTCCGTAATATCCTGGTGGGCAACGATTACACGCCCCTGGTCCGGCTTGTTGAAGCCCATGATCAGGCTCAGGCTGACGGATTTGCCGACCCCGCTCCGGCCAATGATCGCCACCGTCTCGCCCGCGTTTACGTGAAAGTTCACGTCGTCCAAAACGGGGTAGTCGAACGTCTTATAGATGTGCCGGAACTCAATGTAATGGGGATAGCTGTCAGTCATCGTGCGTAGCCAGGTCCGCGGGCGTATTCAGGTTGGCAAAAAGCGTCTCGGTATCGACCGGATGCCGCAACACTGCAATCGTGCCAAGCGCGTCCGTAATGCTGCGCGTGCCGCTGTCGAGTGCCGCGCGGAACGGTTCCAGGCAACGGCGGTGGTAGACGGCGCAGAGCGGTTGGAGGCGCCCGGAGGGAACAATCGGCGCCAGGCAGTCGGGATTGAGCCGTTCGGCCCGGTCGAGAAGTTCGCGGAGGAAAGCGGTCGTGACCGCGGGCATGTCGCACGCCAGGATCAGGTTCCAATCCGCGGCCGTTTGTTCGAGCGCGGTTTCGATTCCCGCGAGCGGTCCAAGGCCGGGGCGAAGGTCCGGAACCATCGCAATCGGGATGTCCGAATAGCGGTCCGGCGGGCCGACAAGGGTGACGGAGCCGGCGGCTTCAAAAACGCGGGCAGCAACCACTTCCACCAGGGTCGAGCCGAGCCAGGGCAGCAGAGCTTTATCGCGCCCCATTCGGGAACTGGCGCCGCCAGCCAGGACGAACCCGGCGCGGGAGCTCATGGGAGAATGATAGCATTGGCAATTTGGCACGGCCCCCGAAAGCGGGTAGGCAAAAGGTACAAATCCGGGTAAAATGTTTCGAACAGGACGCATGCGCCTTTGTATCATCGCCGGGTGCCTGCTTTCCGCGGGCCCGGGCAGGCTTGCCGCGGCCGGCCCTGCCGAAAGTGCGTCCGTCCGCAGTGTGGTGCGAACGGACCCGCAGCGGCGGCTTGTGCGCAATGTCGCTCTAGTACCCGCGCCGGGCACCACCCGCAAGGACGCTCTCGCCGCCCTCGGCATGTCGCCCGCCGATCTCGATAAGCTGATTCACCGCCTCGCCGAGGAGAATCAACTCGACCCCGCGCTCGTGCAAGCCGTGGTCCGCGTGGAAAGCGATTACGACCCGTTCGCCGTATCTCCCAAGGGGGCACGCGGCCTCATGCAGCTC
>DATMXS010000186.1:0-2529 GCA_035561355.1 Bryobacteraceae bacterium
GGCATGCCTCGGGCGGCGCGGACGCCGCAGAAGGTAGGAGGGAGGAGGTAGGAGGCAGGTGGGGTTCGTTTTCGCTGGTGAGTGTGTCAGTCGCGGAGTGGCGCGCTGCCGCTCCGTCACCGTCGCGGTTCTGTTGGGTGGGGTGGACGACCAGTCTCACTTGGGAGGCGTCCAGGCCGCGGGGCAGGCCATCGGGGAAGATCACGCGGACGTGCTTAGTGACGATCTTAGTGGAGTCGCTTGCCATTGGGTATCCTCGGGCGAAGCGTAGCATCGGCGGGCGCTGTTCGACGGAGCTCGAACGCGGATTTTGCTGATAGGAAAGGAGAAACTCCGGTGCGAGCGGCGTGACCGTGAATCGGCGGGGTAGGTAGAGGGTGGCGCGCCCAGCGAAACACCTGTTAGCCGATCTGACAAGAATACGTTCCTGTCCGCCCCGGGGAAACCCAGGATCATCGCTATCAGCGGGAAGGCGAAAAACGGTTTTCGCGATGCGATTGCGGCGGGACAGATCGATGCTTTCCTGCAGAAACCGCTACGACAAGCTTGCCGAACTGCTGCGCTCGCTGACGGCCAGAACTGAGAAAAGCGCAGGAGCGTAACTTCGGTCGAGTCTTGCGGCGGTGGCGGTTCCGATCCAGGCAATTGGACGCGGGAATCATACACACGGCAGAGATTACTTGACGATCTTCATTAGCCCTGATGCACCTGTGGACGCAAGAGAAACCCGTACAGGACATAGAGGGCCTTAGTATCCGAACCAAATGCCTGAGGTATGTCGGCTATAATTACTCACAACTGCTGGCAAGAGAGGTGAGGGATGCAAGGTGCGCCTCGGATGCAACGTGCGCCCCAGGTCTTTCCGCGGGCTGGGGTCCGCCGGCTGTACACGTGGGCCGCAATCGGCGCGGCCGCAATCGTCTTCGCAGGTTTCTCGCGAACCTACTTCCTGAAGCCCGTGTTCGGTACACCGCCGCTGCCGGGAATCGTGCACGTGCACGGGGTAATCATGACGTTGTGGATCGCCGTTCTGGTGGTCCAGGCCCGGCTGATCGCGATCAGGCGCGTGGACCTGCACCGTCGCGTGGGCGTTGCCGGGGCGGTGCTGGCGCTGGTGGTGGTCGTCATGGGTGTGGCGGTCGCGATCAATGCGGCCCGCCGCGGTTCGTCGCCGGGACCGCCTCCGCTGGTCTTCCTCGCAGTCCCGATGGCGGACATGGTCGTGTTCGCATCGCTGGCCGGGCTGGGACTTTACTTCCGGCGCAAGCCCGAAATTCACCGGCGCCTCATGCTGCTCTCGACGCTCGGCATACTGCCGGCAGCCTTCGCCCGCATTGGAATGATCGTCCGCTCCGGCAATCCCCTGCCCTTCGCTTCGTACTTACGGATCTGTGCGTCCTGCTCTGTCTCGCGTACGACACCCGACTGCATCGGCGCGTCCATGCGGCATTTCTCTGGGGCGCACTGTTGGTGATCGCATCGCAACCGCTGCGCCTTCTGGTGGCGGGGACCGGGGCGTGGATGAGATTCGCTGCGTGGATTGTAGGTTAGCCCGCTTCGCATCGCAGGCGATGAAGCCGCCCGCTCACACCTTATAAGTCGCGCAGCACCACAGTGAATGGCATCCGATCAGGATCGTGCGGAGGCCGTCCGTCTCGGTTATACTTCCCAGGATCGCCATGACTGTGGAACATGACCCTGCTGTCCACGATTACGACACCGTGGAGTTGCGCACCGGGCGCCTCCACAAAATTGGCCGCTCCGATGCGCGGATGCTTGGTGAAGACGACCGCATGGTTCCTGTCGTTAAGTGCTATTGCCGTTCGCACGATGTCATCACCGCGGCGGATGCGGAAATGCAAACGCGCCCGACTTTTGTATTTCCCGCACCGCTCTTCAAGAACCTGGAGAACCTGATCGGCGCGGAACTCGAAGGGCTGATCTATCGCGACAGCGAGCAGCACCGCGTGAAGTTCTACCTCGACCTGAAAGAGCATGCCGGCTTTCAGTGCGATGAGGACCGCAGCGATCTGCAGAGCCCGTGGTACGACGATAGCGTCCTCAAGGAATAGGTTCCCGACGCGGCCAAGCCCTGAGCGTTGTGTGGCCGCGCCCATGACTTCAGCGCTGTCCGGGTTCCGCTACAGGGAGATCGCGCGCAAGCTGCGGGCGTGCGGCTTCAAGTTCGACCGGCAAGCGGCTGGCAGCCACTGATCTGGTACAACGCCGCGACGAACCGGCACACAACAGTGCCGAACCACTCCGGCGACATGCCCGAGGGCACCCTTCGCGCCATTTCGAAACAGGCAGAAATCGAGTTGGAGACGTTTCTGCGCGTGTGAGCGGTCGTTCGTCGAGCCAGCATGAAGAGCCCGCTGCCAAGCAATGCACAAGGCAAGCGCTCGCGAAAACGGGGTAATTTGTTGGCCCCCGCTTTCCATTTCCGAAACTCGGTCCAAGATCTCAGTCGGCTCTCAGGCCGAGTTCATCCCTCGCGTAGGCGATTGAGGCTGTCAGGTTGTGCATCTC
>DATMXS010000187.1:0-3863 GCA_035561355.1 Bryobacteraceae bacterium
CGCCCAAGCTGCTCGATCCCGCTCGCGCCCGGCTCAACGATGGTTGTCGTCTATCGAATGCGGCTGCCGCACGCAGTAGTACAAGTGCTGGGGAATGCGGGGACCGTACATCTTAGAGCTTCACTAGTCGAGACTAAGCTCAAGGATACGAGCTATTTCGTCGAAAGCAGCACGCCATCCGCTCAGAGTGACGTGGTCCAATTGCATGATCGTTAATCGTGCGTTGGCGTTGCAGCGGGCGGCGAGTCCGCTCCTGGACAGAGCCGCCCTGTTGGCTGGTGGCCCACATCTCCGGGCTAAACTGCGTCGGTGCCCCACATCTCGGCGGTGTTCCGAGATGTGGGGCTTTCCGGGGTTACGCGATCACTAAGGTCGGCGTCTTCGAAACGAATCACAATGGACGGCTGACAGAAGGCAGAATTCCTCATTCGCGGGAAATGTAATGAGATTCCAAAAAGACCCACATCTGCGAACACCGCGCAGATGTGGGCCACCCAGCCGGACGGTCACCGCGTCATTTTGGAGGCAGTGATGACAATGGATAACTTGAAAGTGATGCTTCTGATATTGATATTTGCAGCCTCATTGAATTTACTTATGGCCCAGGATCGCAGCCTCGACTTGACCGACATACCGAGAACAACAAGGCGCTTCATCCCGACTAGGGAGAGTGGCATTATTGGTGGTCGTCCGGTGCTTAGTGGTCATCCTCCGCCGGTCGAACCGGTGGCTCTTGTCCTATTACGCGTCGACGTGACTCCTGATAAAAAAGTTGCGTACGAAGTTAAATTCACAAACACTGGGTCGGAGCCTGTTTGCATTCCCACTGAACCGAACATTTCAAACATAGAACCTCTGAAACCGGAGCCGTACACATACGACGGGGCCGCCCTCTCACTGATCACAAGCGATTTCCGCGGTGAAAGAAGGGTGTTTGAGACCATTACCCTGGTTGACGATGCACATCACTCACATTGCAAAAAACTGGAGCAGAATGAGTCCTTCGTGATACGTGCAAAGAGCAGGCGGGAGATACCCACCGATCCCATGCTCACAGGCAATCTACTGATACGAGCGGATTGGCTTCCATTTTCTGCTCGTGTCCGGTTCGCAGACGGTCAGATTTACGAGGATTCTTCGAGCACGGATTCGCTCGTCTCCAATCCTTTGACGGTCTGCGCGACAGATTGCAATGGCAGCAAACCCTGAGCAACGAGCGTTGGTGCCCCAGGTTCACCGTCCTTCTTTTGGACGGTTAACCTGGGGCCGTTCCGGACCCATTCCGGGACCTGGCCACAGATTCCTCGGGTAGCGCACCCTTTCGGCGCCACGGAAAGTATCGCGCCCTACCCTTCTCGAGTAAAGGACCGTACCTGCCGAGAGTTGAGAACTACCCCACTCAAGCCAAAGGAAGGCTTGAATGGGGTACCCGGGAACCCAGATCATTACAGATGCTCCACCCGGGACGCCATCTCAATTTCAGTTAAGTCCGAATGCTTTCAAATACACATGCACAGGTAATTACATTAACGGACAGTGAGGACAAGAGCATGAAGATAATCCGTGGTTCATTGACCGTGCTCACGACTTTTTTAGCTCTCGGTTCATTCGGCGCGAATGCTGTTGGCCAGGAGCGCCCACTTGTAGCAGACCCAAGCCGGGTCGTTCAGCAGTTTACGATTAATGATGGATCCGCATTGACAGCATTGCTGGAACTCGGTTCCAGCAATGCTGTTCCTATGGGATTCGTGCTGTCTGACAAACGCTTGTGTGATCAAAGAATAGAAGGAAGTTGGCGCGGCAAGTCCGTAGCTGATCTACTGGACCGGCTAACAACCAACACTGGTTACAGATGGGGTGTTAAGGGCGGCGTGGTCACTATTGAGCCACTGATAGTTCCCCAGGCAACGTCACAGCTCTTGAGGATGACAATTCCTCGTTATGCAGCTCCGGCTGGCACCTCCAAAGCACAGGGGCTTTATCTTTGGATGAATATTCGGGGCGTGTTAAAGCCGACCGAAGGAACCGCATTGAATATCCTGTCCTCCCCTGAAGAAGCAACGTTTCCAGCACTCGACATAAGAAACACAAGCGTGGAGAGTATTCTCAACCACTTTTCAACGCGTAAAGGTGGCGGTGTATATGTTGTTTTCCCACTTGGAGACAACTTAAGAAGAGCCGCCGATGCTCCCCCATTTTCGGTGGCGAATTATCAAGACTTCGCCAGAATCCGTGCTATGTCGTGTACAGATCAGGACTCTAGCATTGTTGCGGCATCCAAGACGAAGATGGCGACTCCCTGAGGTACACGTGCAATGCTCACGTGGAAGCTGCCCTGTGCCCCATGTCTGGCTGGTGGCCCACATCTCCGGGCTAAACGGCGTCGGTGCCCCACATCTCGGCGGTGTTCCGAGATGTGGGTCTTTTGAACTTTTTCCGGCGTTACGGAATCACTAAGGTCGGAGTCTTCGAAACGAATCACAATGGACGGCTGACAGACGCAGTGGCAGAATTCCTCATTCGCGGGAAATGTGATGAGATCCCAAAAAGACCCACATCTGCGAACACCGCGCAGATATGGGCCACCCAGCCGCACTGTCACCGCGACATTTGGGCAGCAATAACAATGGAGGAATGCTGGGATGGTTCGCATGTTATTTCGAGTCGCAACCAGTTGAGTCTAATGCGTTGGCAATCTGCGCCACACATTGCAATGGCAGCAAACCCTGAGCAGCGAGCATTGCAGCGGGCCGCGAGTTCCACTCCTGGACAGAGCCGCCCTGTTGCTCCCACGACCAGCAGCTTACGCCTACGCGAGTCTAGGCTCTAGGGAGTTACATTAACGGACACAGCCCGGATGCTTCCACCGGCGCTCATGCCCTATACTCATGCGCTATGAGCGCGCCCCAGGAAGTGGAAGTGAAATTCTTGGTTGTGGACCCCGGGTCGCTCGAGCAGCGACTGCGCGAAGCTGGATTCGCTGAGAAAACACCGCCCACGCACGAGATGAACACGCTCTATGACTTGCCAGATAAGTCGCTTCGCCATAAAGGTCACGTTCTCCGACTGCGCAAGTATGGCGATCGCTGGACGCTAACTCACAAAGCTCTGAACTGAAATCCAGCGATCTCCTCAATGCGGCAACGGGCGGCAATGCGCCGACAACCAACGCGACCACTCGCGCCGGTATGTGGGTCGTCCTCGCCCTAGCCGCAATTAAGCTGCTCGTCAGCCTTGCAGTGGTGAACAACTACGGGTACTTCCGCGACGAGCTTTACTATCTCGCTTGCAGCGAACACCTGTCGTGGGGATACGTTGACCAGCCGCCGCTCGTGGCTGCCATCACCTGGCTCGTTCGCCACACGCTCGGAACCTCGCTGTTTGCACTCCGCCTGCTGCCGACGCTGGCCGGAACCCTCACGGTATTACTGGCCGCACTTCTCGCGCGAGAAATGCGCGGAGGACGCATCGCGCAGGGCATCGCCGCCCTCGGCACCCTGCTCTCCACCGTCTATCTCGGCATGGACCACTTGCTCACCATGAACAGCTTCGACGTACCGCTGTGGATGGTCTGCGCATGGGTAGTCCTCCGTATTGTAAACACCGGCAACGAGAGCTTGTGGCTGCTCTTCGGCGCCATCTCCGGAGTCACGCTGCTTAATAAATACGGCATAGGCTTCTTCGCAGTCGGGATCGTCGCCGGACTTCTGCTGACGCCGATGCGCCGCTCGCTAGCACGTCCGTGGATCTGGCTCGGAGGCGCGCTCGCCTGCCTGATTTTTCTGCCCAATTTTCTGTGGCAAGCGAACCGCGGCTTCCCCTTCCTGGAACTCATGGGCAACATCCGCCACTCCGGGCGCGAT
>DATMXS010000188.1:0-14445 GCA_035561355.1 Bryobacteraceae bacterium
GCGGCGCGTACTGTGTCTCGACGCCTTGGACGAATTGGTCAAGCCGGCGAAAGCCGCCGATCTTCTCTGTGTCACCGAGTTTCGCGCGATCGAGCGCGGAGCGGAGAAAGTCGAGCGAGGCGTCGTACGTCTTCAAGGGTACCGGGAATGGATGGCGGTCCTTGCCGCCGAGCGCGAAGGAAAAGCGCGCCGGATCGGAAAAGCGCGCCGGCGTTCCGTGGACCACCTCCGCGATGAGCGCGAGTGATTGCAGCGTGCGCGGGCCGAGGTTTTCGACGAGCAGTAGCGAGGCGAAATCGCGGAGGTCGCGTTCGTAGGCAGTGGCCAGGACAGCGCCGAGGCGCTTAAGGTCCACATTCTCCGCACGCACATCATGGTGCGCGGGGACCACGAGGCGCCGCGCTTCGGCGAGCGTCACATCCGGGCTCTGATGCGCCAGTGTGAGCAGCGCGTCCTGCGCGGGACGGGCGTCCGGATCGACAAGGTTCATGATGACGCCCTGATGTTCGCCGGCGATTCCCGAGTGCGGCCCGGAGGTGAAGTCGCGCACTGCGGGCGAGTGCCAGTGATAGCGGCGTGCGAGTCCGCTCCCTTCGTTCATCCCCTGCTGCACCACTGCCCATTCCCCTGAGGCGGTGACGATGAAGGAGTGCAGGTAGATCTGGAAGCCGTCCGCGATGGCGTTGTTGTCGATCTTGGCCGTCAACCGACTTGTACGGACCAAGGCTTCGCCGTCCAGACCGCGATTCTCGGCAACGGCCCGAAGCTCATCGGGAGTATTGCGAGAGTGGCGTCCCCGGCCGCCGCAGATGTACAGGCCGAGTTCCTTCGCGCGCGGATTCAGGCCGCGCTTGAGGGCGCCCAGGACTGACGTGGTGATGCCGGAGGAGTGCCAATCCATGCCCATCACCGAGCCGAAGGCCTGGAACCAGAACGGGTCACTGAGGCGGGTGAGGAACTCGGAAGGGCCATAGTGATGCAGGATGGCCTCGGCGATTGCCGTGCCGAGGGCGGTCATGCGCTCAGCGAGCCAGGCGGGCACCCGTCCGCCGTGGAGGGGAAGATCGGCATGGCCGGAGCGCTTCACTGTTTACAGTGTGACGCGAAGGGTTACCGGATGCGAGCGCTTAACTCAGTGGCGGCAGGCGGAGATCGTGCCGGGGGCAAACCGGGGACAGCTATCCAAATGCAAACCCGGCATTTGGTAGCAGTCCCCGCTTTGTGGCGTTTGGTCGCAGTCCCCGTTTTGCGGCAGCTACTTCAGGCCGCGCTTTTCCAGCAGTGGTTCTACTTTCGGCTCACGGCCGCGAAACGCTTTGTACATCTCCATCGCGTCGGCCGTGCCACCCTTCTCCAGGATGTTCTTGCGGAATGAGGCGGCGGTTGCCTTGTCGAAGAGGCCCTTCTCCTTGAACGCCTGGAATGCATCGCTGTCGAGCACTTCGCTCCAGATGTAGCTGTAATATCCGGCAGAGTAGCCGCTTCCGCCGCCGAAGATGTGTTGGAAATACGGGCTTCGGTAGCGGGGCAGAATCTCCTTCATCATGCCCATCTTCTCCAACGATGCATTCTCGAAAGCCGCGGCGTCGAGATCGGTGCGGGTCGCCGGGATCGTGTGCCAGTCCATGTCGAGCAGCGATGCCGCCAGATACTCCACGGTGGCGAAGCCCTGATTGAACTTCTCGGCCTTGGTCATCTTCTCAACGAGGGGGACCGGGATCGTCTCGCCAGTCTTGTAGTGCTTCGCGTAGAGCTTCAGCACCTCAGGCTCGAATACCCAGTTCTCCATGATTTGCGATGGCAATTCGACGAAGTCGCGAGGCGTGGAGCCCAAGCTGCTGTAATGAATGCGCGACAGCAGCGAGTGCAGCCCGTGGCCGAACTCGTGGAACAGGGTCTCCACTTCCTCGGGCCGGAGGAGCGCCGGGTTGCCCCCGGTCGGGCGGGTGAAATTACAGACGTTCACGACCACCGGGCGGATGTCTTTGCCGTCCTTGAAACGCTGGCCGCGGTAGCGGCTGGACCACGCGCCGCCGCGCTTGCCCGGCCGCGGATGGTAATCCACCATGAACACGCCCAGGTGGGAGCCGTCCGCATCCTTCACTTCGAAGGTCTTCACTTCGGGGTGGTACTTCGGAATGTCCGTGCGCTCAACGAACGTGAGGCCGTAGAGCCTGTTCGCCACCTGGAACGCACCGTCCCGGACGTTATCCAGCGTGAAGTACTCGCGGAGCTGATTCTCGTCCAACTCGTAGCGCGCCTTCTTCACCTTCTCGGAGTAATAACGCCAGTCCCAGGGCTCGAGCTTCTCATTCCTGCGCTCTTCGTCCATCATGCCCTGGATCGACTTGGCTTCCTTTTTCGCCACTTCGAGCGCAGGCGGCCAGAGCTGATTGAGCAGGCCGTAGACGCCCGCTGGGGTTTTCGCCATGCGCTCCTCGAGCACGAGGTCGGCGTGGGTCGGGAAACCGAGCAGGGTGGCCCTTTGCGCGCGCACCGCGGCCACGCGGGTCAGAATTTCACGGTTGCCGGACGCGCCGGCAGCGTCGCAGCGCTCGGCGTAGGCTGTCAGGATCTGCTTGCGGAGCTCGCGATTCCCGGCGTAGGTGAGGAACGGCCAGATGCTCGGGGCCTGCAAATTGAACAGCCACTTGCCGGGCAGGTCCGCAGCCCTGGCAGCGTCGGCTGCCGCGGCCACGGCTGTTTCGGGGAGACCTGCGAGATCGGCCTTGTTTTCGATGACGAGCTTGTAGGCGTTGGTGGCCTTCAAGAGGTTATCGCCGAAGCGAACGCCCAGCAGCGAGAGCTCCCCATTGAGCTTTCGAAGCTGTTGCTTCTGCTCCGCGTTCAGGTTCGCGCCGCCTCGCACGAAATCCTTGTACGTCTCCTCCACCAGCCGCATCTGCTCGGGATTCAGCTTCAGGGCGTTACGCTGTTCATAAACCCGCTTCACGCGCGCAAACAGCTTCTCATTCAGCAGGACGTCGTCCTGAAGCGCCGCGAGTTTGGGCGCCACGGCACGGTTCGCCTCCTGGAGCGTGGGATTCGTCTCGGCGCCGGTCAAATTGAAGAAGACGCCCGAAACCTTTTCGAGCAGTTCACCCGCGCCGTCCAGAGCTTCGATTGTGTTGGCAAACGTCGCCGGGGCGGTGCTGTTCGCGATCGCTTCGACGTCGCGCTTCTGCTCCGCGATGCCGCGCTCGATCGCGGGCACGAAGTGCTCGTTCTTGATTTCCTGGAACGGCGGGACGCCGAAGGGTGTACGCCACTCCTTGAAGAACGGATTCGAATCACCGCCTTGGGCTGCAACCAGGGGCATACAGGCAAACATCAGCATAAACAATGGCAACCAACGCATAGACTTGCAGGGTAGCACTGGCGGCGGAACGATAAGGCAGGAGGCGGCAGGCAGAAGACAGCTTGCGCGCCTGGAGCGATTCGTCACATCGGCTTGATGCGGATGTCCTTGAATTGGATCAACAGTTCGTCTTTCACGTGCAATTGGAGGGCGATGTGACCCTTCAGGCCCACGTTGCGGGAGCGATGGATATTGTCATCGAGGATGCCTGCGCCGTCAAAATCCACTCTGATAGTCCCATTCAGCCTGGTGACGATACGCGTTCCCTGGCAGATGATCTCGACGGTGTTCCAGCCGCCTGCGGTGTTCTCGCCATTCCAGGTCCAGCGCCCGGGCGCATCCGTCTCTTTGATGTCCCAGTCCGGGAGCGAGGGAAAGATCCACCGTTGAACACCGCGGGTCTCGTCGTAGATGAGACCGGTACGCCAGGGAGCCGGCGGATGGATGTCCATCTGCGGACCGTCCAGCCAGAGTGTGCTTTGGTCGTAACGGCTGCGCACCTGAATTCCGGAATTGCCCGGCGATTCCTTGAAGCCGCGCACCTTTGAGGTCAAGTGAAAGTCGCCGTACTCGCCGTCGCTCACCAGCCAAACATAATCGTGGTTTTTGCGGCCGAGTGAATCGCACGTGATTGCGCCGTCGCGCACGGTCCAGTAATCCGGAGCGCGGTCCGCAGGCTTTGCTTTCACCTGCCAGCCATGAAGCGTTTTGCCGTCAAACAGGCTGGGCCAATCGTCCGCGAAACATGCGAACGGGAGGAGAAAGAGCGCGAGCCGTGCGATTTTCATACCGTTCGCCATCTTACGGCAACATGAGGTTCACGCGCATGAAGAAGAGGCGGAAGCCCGCCTTCTCATAGTTCCGGTGCGAGCCGCTGCCCGGCAGGACGCAAGCCATCGCGAGGTCGGCGCCGGCATCCGCGGCGTCCCGCAGGCGCGCCTGCAGCGTCGCAAGCTGCACACCCTGCCGGCGCGACCGGAGCACGGTGGAATCGCCATAGAATGCCGCCACGCCATCATGAACCGACATGGCGCCGCCGCCCGCAGGTTCGCCGCCGATGCGAACCAGATAGCAGCGACTTGCAGCCGCGGAGCCCGAGAGCATGGCGAGCACCGCTTCGTCCACGTCGTCTATTTCCTGGAAGCCTCGCGCTATGGTGCGGTTCCACAGTTCCAAATCGCACTCGCCCGCGAGTTCGACGTCCATTGCAGGAGCCGGGATCTGCTCGCCTGGAGCGATGCGCCGCACCATCACGTTATTGAACTCGATCAGGCGGTACCCGCGCGCGACGATCCTGCTGATGAGGCCCATATCGGCCATCGGACAGAGATCAATGAGCACCGGGCTGCCACGATCGCGGAAGAATGCTTCCATGCGGTCGAGTTCCGCCTCGTCTATGGGCCCACACATCCCCATGCCGAGCGCGTGTGTCATGGGTGAGCCGACGCCGCCGAACATGGCCACACCACCAAGGAACGGCTCGGCCGCAGCGTTCAGTTCCGGGGACGCGGCCGCAATGGCGCGGGCAATGGCGAACCCATTGGCCGCTTCGGCGGCTTCGATGCGGCGGGCAAGCGCGAGGTCGGCGGTGGAGAACGCATCCTGCATACGGCCAGTGTACGGCTTCCGGGAACTCCGTCCCGCAGTACACTGTCGGCAGGAGGACATAGAGGATGCCGATCAACTGGAACAAAGACGTCGATGCGGGCCTCAACGAGGCCAAGCAGAAGAATAAGCCGGTGCTTCTCGATTTCAGCGCCGCCCCGATGTGAGGCGGTTGCGCTCGGCTGGATGCCGAGGTGTACCCCGACGAACGGGTTGTGAAGTTCGTCAGCGAGAATTTCATTCCTCTCAGGATTCACATCAAGGAGAATCCGGAGGGATTTAAGCGTTTTGGTGCGCAGTGGACTCCTACCGTGGTGGTCTCCGATCCGGGAGGCACGGAGCGCTACCGGTTCGAAGGGTTCCTGCCTGCGGACGAGTTCCTCCCGCAACTGGAGCTCGGACTGGCCAAGGCCGCATTCGCCAACAATAAGTTCGATTTGGCGGAGCGCCGCTATCGGGACATCGTCGCGCAGTTTCCGAATTCCGAAGTCGCTCCGGAAGCCCAGTACTGGGCCGGCGTCTCGAAATACAAGGCCTCCAACGACGCTGCGGCATTAGGCGAAACGGCGAAAGCCTTCCAATCGCGATACTCAGACAGCGCCTGGGCCAAGAAGGCCTCGGTCTGGGCTGGTTAGTCGCTTCATCTCGCGCGCGCCAGGCCGGTTCCAAACTCCCAGTTCGATCAGGGCTCGGTTCGGACCGGCCAGCGCACGGCGAGCCACTCCCCGGCGTCGTCTATCTCGTCGGTTCCGAGTTCGTGCCCACGGGGATAGACTTCCAGCGACACCGAAGAGCCACCTTCGCGAAGCAGCGTTGCGAGGCGCTCGACGTTGGGCCTGGGAACGATACGGTCGGTTGCACCCGCAGCCAGGAACACAGGGACGTCACGCAGGTCCGGAGGGCGTTCCGGCTCAAGCGGCACCATCGCCCGAAACAGGACCGCGCCGGCCAGCACGCGGGGCTGGAGCAAGAGGAGCGCGGCGGCGATGTTCGCCCCGTTCGAGTAGCCCACCGCCACAACGCCGTGGTCATCGAACCCGTAAACCTTCGAGGCAGCCTCTACGAACTCCGCCAGTTCGCGAGCGCGTAAGCGGATGTCCTCCACATCGAAGACGCCCTCTGCAACTCGCCGGAAGAACCGGGGCATCCCGTTTTCCAGCACTCTGCCGCGCGGGCTCAGCAAGGCCGCTCCGGGCACCAAGGACTGACCAATCGGGATCAGGTCCCCCTCATCGCCGCCTGTACCGTGCAGAAGCAGAAGAGTAACCCGGTTGCCCTGCTCCGCGGGAACAAACCGATGTATGAAGCTCGAGTGCGGCATAAGGTAGCTCCATGCCTGATCACATTCTAAGCCGTGGCGCGCTCCAGGCACCGCTCGGCTGCCGTCTATGATGGATGGCGATGACCAAGCTCACCGCGCTTCTACTCGCCGCCGTCTCGATCGGGATGTGCCAGCCCCTTCGCGTGATGACGTTCAACGTCCGGTATCCGGCAAAGTCGGACGGCCCCAATGTATGGGAAGCCCGGCGGGACCTCCTCACGGCCACGATCAAGGACAAGGACCCGGACCTGCTCGGCACTCAGGAATTGTTTTATGAGCAGGGACAGTACATCGTTGAAAAGCTCCCCGCGTACACCTGGTTCGGCGTGAGCCGCCGCGGCAATCGCGAGGACGAACACATGGGCGTGTTCTACAAGAAGGACCGCCTGAAGCTTATCGAATCCGGCAACTTCTGGCTATCCGAAAAGCCTGAGGAGCCAGGCAGCTTCGCGTGGGAGATGAGCCTCCCGAGGATGGTCACCTGGGGGCTTTTCGAGGTCCGCGATTCGGGCCGCCGCTTCTACTACTACAACACCCACCTCGCTCACCGGCGCGAAGACGAGCAGGCGCGTCTGAACTCGGCCCGCCTGATTATGGAGCGAATCGCGAAGCTGCCGCAAGACGCGCCGTTCATCCTCACAGGCGACTTCAATGCCCCGGCGGGCGGAGCCGTCTACAAGATTCTTGACGAACAACTGGAGGAGGCCTGGGCCGCTGCCGCGCGCCGTACCGGTCCCGAGGGCACTTTCAACGGCTTCAAAGGGAATACCAGTGGGGCGCGGATCGATTGGATCTTCACCCGCGGACTGAAGGCGCGGGAAGCCGAGACCGTCACGAAGAATGACGGCGGACGCTACCCCTCAGATCACTACCCCGTCTTCGCCGTACTCGAGTTCACAACCGCCCGCTAGAGAAGCAAGAACGGCGGTGCGTTACCCGAGGGGACAGGCAGAGCCATGTCCCCGTCGGGGTTGAGAGAAGCAAGAACGGCGCGACCGGAATTGTCCCGGCCGCGCCGTTCTGAAAGACCTCGATCTGCAAAGCTACTGAATGACAGGCAGCGCGCTGGGCGCCGCCGCCACTTTTCCCTTCACCGCTTCGTCGATGGAGATGTTGTTCACGTCGAGGGTGCGGCCCAGCATCTGGTCCAGATTTACCTTGGCCTTGGCGTACTGGCTCTCGGCCGCCACTTCCTGGGAACGGGCGGTCGCGAGGTCGCGCTGCGCCTGGATGACCAGGAAGACAGTGGAAGCACCCAACTGGTACTTCTTCTGTTCGGCGTCCAGATTCTGCTCTTGAAGCACGCGCGCCTTCACCGCGGCCGAATGCGCCGCGCTGGCCTGCTGGAGGCCCGTCAGAGCGTTCCGCACATCGACGCGGATGCCGTTGACGAGCTGCTGTTGTTGGATCTCCGCCCGCCGCAGGCTCACCTGGTCCATGATGATGTCGGCCTTGGCCGAGCGGTTCCGCAACGGAATGTTGAGCGAGAAGGCTACGCTGTAATCCGGGAAATTCCGGCGGAAGAGCTGGCCGATGGCCGTGCCCCAGCCGCCCTGGAAGAAGGGATCGGGGCCCGGGACGATGATGTTCGTGGTTGGATCGACGATCGTTCCGCGCGTTGGCACGCCGGCGAGCGCGTTGTTCGCAAATGAAGCCTGCACGCCGAGGGACGGCAGAAGCTGGCTGCGAGAGCCCGCCAGGCCGATCTTCGAGCTTTCGAGGTTCAACCGCGCTTGCTCCACCTCAACGCGGCTTTGCAGCGCCTGGGCCATCAGGTCCTGTACGGGGACGATGGGCTCCTGTTCGGGAACACGGATACGGTCCGTCGGAATGATCCGGACTTCGGAGATGGTCGGGCTCGCGATGCCTGTGCGGCTGAGTGCGTTCTTCATCAGGTTCTCTTGCTGGAGCACCTGGGTTTCGGCGTTAACCAGCGCCTGTTGTGCGCTGGCAACTTCAGCCTCAGCCCGAACGATCTCGATGGGCGCCAGGGTGCCGATCTCGACCTGTTTCCGGTTGTCGTCATAGAGTTTCTGCGCCAGCGTGAGCGCCTGCTGGCGGACGCGTACGTTCTCGTTGTAGCTGACCAGGTCCCAATAGCCGGCGATTACCGCCGAAACGGTGCTGATCACCTGCTGCTTAAACCCGAGATCCGTCACCTTCATCGAGTTCTTCGCGATGCGGATGTTGCGGGTATTGACGGCGAGGCCGAAGCCGCGAAGCAAGGGCTGCGAGATCGTCAGGCGAGCGTTGGCATCGATGAACGGGTTGAAGTCACTGCGCGGCGAACTGGATTGCGCCCGGAGGTTCTCCCATCCGAAATCGATGTTCGTGCCGGTGATGAAACTCTTCGTCAAACCGTAGTTCAGGTTTCGGTTGTTCGATACGATGTAGTTGCTGCCGACCGTGAAAGAGTTCGTCATCGGCGAGGTGGCGTGGCCCGCCGAACCTACGATGTAGAACGACGGATCGAGAGATGGGATGCTCGTGCCCGTAGCCGTAATAATGGTGCCGCCGGTGGAACCGCCGCCTCCGCCGCCCACGTTGCTGCGCTGTGTACCGGTGCCGCCGGTGATCTGGGACAGAGCGCTCGTGGTCAGCGTCGAAATGGTCGTTTCCACGCCGCGTAGCGGGCCGCCGGCCTGCGCGCGGAGCAGGCTCGCCTGCGCGTTGAGGGGAGCGTAGCGCTGCATCTGGATATCCAGGTTGTTCTCCAGGGCGAGCGCGATGGCATCCTGGAGCGAAAGGTAAAGATTGCCGGCACGCACCAGCGCATCAAGGCGGGACGAGTTGCCGAAGCTCACCGGCGTGACTTCGTCCCAGCTATAGGGATGCGTGAGTCCCTTAAGAAACCCGCTGCTCTTCTGAACAGTCGGAACCTGCGCCACCGCCATGGGGGCGAGCAGGAGCGTCACGCAGAGTAAGGCGATGCCTGATTGTAGGCTTCTCATCCATTCCACCTCGGTTCGCGAAGGGCTGTCGAAAAGCAATGCACGCACGCTGCCAAGCCCTTCAAGCAAGAGAAGACGACGGCGGAAGGCCGTCTGTTCCCCGAATTTGCGATGGTACCGCACTCTGGCCCCTTTTCCGGAACAAACTCATAGGGAAGCGGTTGCGTCCCGCTTCAGGGATACAAGTGTCCAGTGCCGGACACTCTTGTAATTTCGCGAGATCACGCGCGAGATTTCGGTATGCTCTGGCGTTTCAGCAACTTGCAACCTATACGGTACAGGCAGTGCGCGCGGCCCGCCGGGTAGTCGTTTGGAGTCGCGATCGCAAGGAACGCAGCCGGCTCCGGACCCGTGTCTCCGGGCCTCACCGGTCCATCGTGACCGGAACAGCTATCATTAAGACTTCGAGACTTCAACCCTCAATGATTGTTGAGACCCGGTCCGTTCAGTTCGATTCGCTTTCGCTCGATTCGGGCGCTACGCTTGCTCCGGTTGAGGTGGCGTATGAGACTTATGGTGCGCTGAACGCGGCGCGGACGAATGCGATTCTGATCGTCCACGCGCTCACCGGCGATGCCCATGCAGCCGGGATCTCCAAAGAGGATGGCAAGCCGGGCTGGTGGGACAACATGATCGGTCCCGGCAAGGCGTTCGACACGGACAAGTACTTTGTCATCTGCTCGAACGTGCTGGGCGGATGCCGCGGAACCACCGGTCCCGCGTCGATCAACCCCGAAACGGGGTGCCCGTACGCGATGTCGTTCCCAGTGATCACCATCGGCGACATGGCGCGCCTTCAGGCCAAGCTGCTCGACTATCTCGGCATCGACCGCGTGCTTGCCGTGTCCGGCGGTTCCATGGGCGGGATGCAGACGCTCGAATGGGCGGCGCATTATCCAGAGCGCGTCGTCTCCGCCATTCCGGTCGCCACCACCGCGCGGCACAGCGCGCAACAGATTGCGTTCAACGAGGTGGGCCGGCAGGCTATCATGGCGGACCCCGACTGGGCCGAGGGCAACTACCACGGCAAGCAGCCGCCCGCCCGCGGGCTCGCTGTGGCGCGCATGGTGGGCCACATCACCTACATGAGCGATGAGAGCATGCGCGAGAAGTTCGGGCGCCGCCTGCGCGGCAAGGAGGCCTACGGGTTCGATTTCTCAATAGACTTCGAGGTGGAGAGCTACCTGCGGTACCGCGGCTCGCAGTTCGTGAACCGCTTCGACGCGAACTCGTACCTCTACATTACGAAGGCAATGGATTATTTCGACCTCGCGAACGGCTCGGGCTCGCTCGCGGGGGCGTTCGCGAATTGCGGGGTTCGATTCCTGCTGATCAGCTTCACTTCAGACTGGTTGTACCCGAGCTACCAGTCTGTGGAAGTCGTCGAGGCACTGCGCCGCATGAACCGCGACGTGGCATACGTCGAGTTGCCTTCGAACTACGGCCACGACGCCTTTCTGGTGGACGTGGGGGAGCAGACCGAAGTGATCCGCGGCTTCCTCGCAAGCACGTTCGCCAGGCTCTAATCCAATGCCGATCACATCCGCCACAACACGGACTTTCGTACGCGAGCTGCTTGGCCGCAGCGACTACGCCATCATCAGTGAGCTGGTGGAACCCGGATCTCAGGTGCTGGACCTTGGCTGCGGCGAGGGCGAACTGCTCGAGTGGCTATGCCGGAACAAGAACGTTGACGCACGCGGCATCGAGATCGATGGCCGCAAGGTCCAGCGCGCCATCGCGCGCGGTGTCTCGGCGTACCAGGCCGACGTGGACGCGGGCCTTAATGGCTATCCCGATGGCTCGTTCGACTACGTCATCTTGAGCCAGACCCTGCAGGAGACCCGCCGACCGCTCGATGTGCTCCGGGAAATGCTGCGTGTAGGGCGCAACGCAATAGTGGCGTTCCCGAATTACGGCCACTGGGCGGTGAGGTTGAGCCTGCTGGCACACGGCCGCGCGCCGCGGACCCGGCTGTTTCCGTACGCGTGGTACGAATCGCCGAACATTCACTTCACCACGATCAAAGATTTCGAGAGCCTTGCGGTTCAGGAAGGCTGGATCGTCGAGCGGCGGATTTTCCTTGCCGGCAGCAACGCCGTGACGGCGCTGGCGAACCTCAGGGCGGAAGTGGCCGTGTACCAGGTGAAAAAGGGTTAGCCGCCCACATCAACGGCGGCTCGTGGGGATCAACTCCAGTTCAGCCGTCTGCTTGCCGTTCGATTGCACCGATACCTTGGCCGCTTTACTCCGGTAGGGCTCCAGGAACTCGGGGTCTTCCCAGGCGCCGGGCTCGGCCTCCTCGAATGCGTACAGTTCGTAATCGCCGGGCGGGACGCTCGGGATGCGGAAGTTGCCATTCTGATCGGTGCTCGAGGTGGCGGACCCGTCCTGGAGCATCTTGCCCACGAGCACTACGCGCGCTCCCGTCCTGGCCTTCTTGTCGGAATCGACTACACGGCCGTCCACCGAACCAGCGTCGCCGCTCACCGTGATCACGAGCGGCCCCGGCGCCGAGCCCTGGGCTATGTGAATACCCGTTTGAGAGATGTCGGCGTCGCCCGCACGGATGGCGCGGACGTAATGCCGCTCGGGCAGCCCGAAAACACGAATGCGGTAATCGCCGTCCCCGAGATCTTTCGCGACGAACGTACCGTCGGCACTGACGGGCGCGTTGCCGAACCCGTACGGCATGAAGTCATCCCCCGCCTGGAGCAGCACCCGGACGGACTCGAGTTTCGGGCCGGTGTCCGCAGTGTTTTCCACGCGCACCGAACCGGCCAGTTCCGCCCCCGCGGAGAGCGCCAGCTCGAGGCCGTCGATATTGGCATCGGTCACGTCCAGATCGCGGCGTGCAGTGAGCCGGGTTCCCTCGTATTCAAACATCACGGTCAGCGAATACGGGCCGGGCAACACGCCGCTCAGTTCGAACGCGCCATTCGGTTTCACCCGGGAGTAGGCGGGACGATCGCTGGCAAAACGGGAGCCGCGCGGAAGCATCATCACCACCGGGACACGCTGCGTCGAAAAGGCAGCAGGGCCAGTAACGCGTCCACTGACCGAAACGGCGCGCGTGCGGATCATCCGGAAGTCCACTGCGCGGCGCTCTTCGCCGTCGGAAACGGCAACAGCCTCTGCCTGCGCGGGATCGATCGCGCCGGGGTAGAACAGGGGCGCGTGGACCTCCGCCGGAGTTCCCGGCGAAGTACTCGTGAGCCTTGGGAAATTGGACATCATCATTGCCGGCCCGCGGTCCCAATACGACGCCTTCACGTAGTACTTGCCCGGGATGAGTCCGAACAGGCGATAATTGCCCAAGTCGTCAGTGGTGGCATTACCCGCGGGGGCCAACTGCCGCTTGCCCCGGATGTAGCGGTACCGGAGACCCTGGACCTGGGCGTTGGCCAACGGCTCGCCATCTTCGTCGAGGACGCGGCCGGAGATGACGGCCGCGGGCTGAAGCCGGAATGTGAGGTCCTTGAGCTTCTGGCCAGCGGAGAGGGTAATGACGCTCGACGGCTGGCCGGGCAGGCTACGGTTCGGCTCGCTGCGCGCGAAGCCGTTCCGGGAAACGCTAATCCGGTACGTGCCGGGATCAACGTTCTGGACGACAAAGCGTCCCGAAGCATCAGTGATGGCGCCGGCCGGCGCACCTTCGGGCCCTTGGCCGTAGAGGACCACCTGCGCCTTGTTGAGCGGGCCGCCGGTTCTGGCGTTGAGGATCCGGCCTTCCACACTGCACTTGTCCTCTGGCCGGACTTCGGGCCGCGGCGCTGCTTCCGGCCGCTGCTGCTGAGCGAATGCCAGAACGGAGAAGAATAGTAGGGCGACAAGTCTCATCAGGTTCCCCTTGCTGTCATTAGGACGCGGACCGGCCGGGAAACGCAACTCAAGAGAGGCAATTGCGAGAGCGGCAGTTGTGGAGCACGGGTCACATCGCGTAGGGTTTTAAGGTGGTCTTTATGGTTCCCCTTGCTGCGGTTGTTGCGGTTTACTCGATTGCCGCGCCGGAAGCCACGGAGTTTCGCGTCGAAACGGGCACGCGGATCCCGCTGGTGCTGTTGAACAGCGTCAGCACCAAACAATCACAGGCAGGCGATCGTATCTATCTCGAGACCGCCTTCCCCATCGTGCTGCGCGGCCGCATCATCATTTCGCCGGGTAGCTACGTCGCGGGCACCCTGACCGTCGTCAAGCGCCCGGGGCGGATGAAGGGGCGCGGCGAGTTGTTCCTGCGCTTCGATTCCCTCACGCTGCCGAACGGCGTGTCCCGTGACTTCCGGGCGCGCCCGGGCCAGGCCGACGGTGACTTGCGAGGCGAAATGGACCGCGAGGAAGGCAAGCTCCGGAGTGAGGGCAATCGGGGCGAGGACGCCCACAGCGTCGGCGAAGCTACGGCCTCGGGAGCCTCTGTTGGCGCGATCGCCGGGAGCGCGGCCGGGCGCCCGGGGCTGGGCACCGCCACTGGAGCGGCGGTGGGCGCCGCCGCGGGCGTGATGGGCATCCTGCTCTCCCGCGGACCCGACCTCGTACTCGCGCGCGGCACCACCATTGAGATGATTCTCGACCGTCCGATCATTTTCACGGAATCCGAACTCACGAAATGAAAAAAACGCTGTTTGTCGGCGACATCAATGTGGATGTCATCATGGGCGGGATGGCCTCGCCCCCTGTAGTGGACCGGGAGGTTCCCTGCGAATCGTGGGACGTGGTAATGGGCGCGTCCACGGTGATCTGCGCCGCCGCGTACGCGTCACTCGGGGGCGACGTTTCATTCGCCGGCCTGTGTGGCCAGGACGAATACGGGGACTTCATGATCCGCGGCCTACACGAGCTCGGCATCAACACGGACATGGTGCGCCGAACGGACAAAGTGCGGACCGGCGTGACGGTGAACATGATTCACGCGAACACGCGGACGCAGGCGACGTATCCGGGCACGATCGCGGCGTTCGACGGCTCGTGGCTGAATGGCGACGTTTTCGCACAGTTCGACCACGTCCATTTCGGGGGCGTCTGCCTGGAGTACAAGCTGCAGCCGCACATCACACGCCTGCTCGAGGAAGCGCGGGACCGGGGCGTCACGACATCGCTCGACAACCAGTGGGATGCCACGGAGGAGTGGCGGTACATGGACGAGTGGCTGCCGCTGCTCAACTGGCTGTTCGTGAATGAAGACGAGGCGATGTCGCTGGTGCGCGCTCTCCACC
>DATMXS010000189.1:0-43032 GCA_035561355.1 Bryobacteraceae bacterium
AGGTACAAATCCGGGTAAAATGTTTCGAACAGGACGCATGCGCCTTTGTATCATCGCCGGGTGCCTGCTTTCCGCGGGCCCGGGCAGGCTTGCCGCGGCCGGCCCTGCCGAAAGTGCCTCCGTCCGCAGTGTGGTGCGAACGGACCCGCAGCGGCGGCTTGTGCGCAATGTGGCTCTAGTGCCCGCGCCGGGCACCACCCGCAAGGACGCTCTCGTCGCCCTCGGCATGTCGCCCGCCGATCTCGATAAACTGATTCACCGCCTCGCCGAAGAGAATCAACTCGACCCCGCGCTCGTGCAAGCCGTGGTCCGCGTGGAAAGCGATTACGACCCGTTCGCCGTATCTCCCAAGGGGGCACGCGGCCTCATGCAGCTCATGCCGCAGACGGCCCGCGGCCTGGCCGTGCGGAACTCGTTCAGTCCACTCCAGAACATCGAAGGCGGAGTGCGGCACCTGAAAGCTCTCCTGGTACGGTTCGATGGTGATACCGAGAAGGCGCTGGCCGCTTACAACGCCGGTGCGGGCGCAGTTCAGAGGCA
Source organism: Bryobacteraceae bacterium (assembly GCA_035561355.1). Lineage (GTDB taxonomy): Bacteria > Acidobacteriota > Terriglobia > Bryobacterales > Bryobacteraceae > DATMXS01. Next base: position 541 of record DATMXS010000189.1, read on the forward strand.
CGGCGGAGTGCCGCCGTACCGCGAGACGACCGAATACGTCGCGAAGGTCGGCCGCAAGTGGAAACAGGCACGCGAGAGAGCCAATAAGAGTACGCCGGAGCAGCGCCCGCCGCGGTCGCACCCGCCGCTCGAGACGTTCGAAGACGCGCAGGGTCGCCTGCACGTCCGGCCGGCGGTAGCGCCGTGACGCAGGGGCCCGCGATCCAGGCACTAGCGCTGGCTTGCCTGCTCGCATCGCCCGCCGCGGCCCAGGATCCCTACTCCAGATTGAGCGCCGTGCGCTTTTGGTCTCTGGGTGACGTCACCCGCGTAGCAGTGGAGACGACGCAAGAAGTGGAGTACGTCTCCGAGCGCGCAGTCTCACCGGACCGGATCTTCTTCGACCTGCAGGAGACTCGCCCCAAGGAAGGAAAGCGCGGCGTCGAATCGCTCCTGGTGAATGACGTGCGCCTGAGGCAGATCAGGATTGCGGAGACCCAGCCGGGCATCACTCGAGTCGTTCTGGACCTGAATACCGCGGCGGAGTTCACGGTCTCTCAGCTTCGGAATCCCTACCGCCTGGTCATTGAGCTGCGCGCCGCGGCCCTTAATCCGCAGCTACCGCCGGCGCTGCCCGCCCCTCCGAAGCCGGAAGCCCAGAATCCGCGAAAACTTCCGCAAAGCGCCCAGAGCGCACCCAGCCCCAAGCTGCCGCCTCCCCCCGAGGCCGCCGGCCCGGATGTCGTGACTCTTGCTCAGGACCGAACGCCGGCCGTATTGGCGTCGGCGCCCCCCAAAGCGGTGGCGGAAAGGACAAGACCGACGGAGCGATCGAACACCGAGCGCGTCAAGGAACCGGTCGCGCTCGCCGCACGTAGGGACAGCCACGGCGATCAGTCGCTGATTCGCGCGCTCGGGCTGAAGTTGCAGCGGGTGGTCCTTGACCCCGGCCACGGCGGCCATGACACCGGAACGGTCGGCCGCGGCGGGCTGATGGAAAAGGACTTGGTGCTCGACATCGCTCGGCGCCTCGGCGCGTTGATCGAAGCGCGGCTGGGCAGCGACGTGCTGTATACCCGGACCGACGACGTGTTCATCGCGCTCGAGGAACGCACCGCACTCGCGGTGGAGCGTGAGGCGGACCTGTTTCTCTCAATCCACGCGAACTCATCCCGAACGCGCTCGGTGGCCGGACCGGAGACGTTTTACCTGAACTTCACCACGGACGAGGATGCGCTTGATGTCGCCTCCCGCGAGAACGCGACATATGGCGGCTCGATCAAGGACTACCCGAACCTGCTCCAGAAGATCACGCTGAATGAGAAGGTGCACGAGTCCCGCGAACTGGCCGAGGTAATCCAGCTTTCCATGCACACCGGCCTCATGCGCGGCCGAGGCGCGAAGAACCGGGGTGTGAAGAAGGCGCCGTTTGTGGTCCTGATCGGGGCGCAGATTCCCTCTGTGCTCACCGAGATCGCGTTCCTCAGCAACCCGCGTGACGAGGCGCTGCTCAAGCGCAACGATTACCGCCAGCGCGTTGCTGAGGCACTCTTCAGGGGAGTCTCGCAGTATGCCGACACCCTGAGCCGCTACAAGAGCGCGAGCCAGCGCGAGATCGTTCATCCCACTCCGGTCAGTGTGCCGCAGCGGCCATAAGCGCACTCCAGCCGGTTCCGGCCCGCCTCCTTCGCCCTGTAGAGCGCCTGGTCCGCCGCTTCGATCAGGCTCTCGGCCCCGCGGCGTTCGCCGGCTGCCAGTGTGCTCATGCCGAGGCTGGCCGTGACGCCAACCGGGCCTGCCTCCGTCACCACCGGACTGCCGCATACGACCCTGCGGAGCCGGTCCGCCAGTTGAACTGCGCCTTCGAGCTCCAGCCCCGGGAACACCAGCAGGAACTCCTCCCCGCCATACCGCCCCACGGCATCATAAACCCGGACGGCGTCCTGCATCCGCCGCGCGGCTTCGCGGAGAACGGAGTCCCCGGCCAGGTGCCCATACGAATCGTTGATGCGCTTGAAGTGATCCAGGTCGGCCATCACGACCGAAACGGGCGTAGCCTGCCTCATGCCGCGCTCGAGCTCGCGGCCCAGGATGTCGAGGATCGCGTAGCGGTTCCAAACCCAAGTGAGCGGGTCGCGGGTGGCCTGCTCGTGAAGCGCCTCGCGTGCGGCAATCAGATCGGACTCCAATTCGAGGATCCGGCGCCCGGCCCGGAGCCGCGCCTGAAGCTCCTGGGAATCGATCGGCTTGATCAGGTAATCGTCAGCCCCGGCCTCCATCCCCTCCACCAAGTCCATTCTCTTGCTCCTGGCAGTGAGCAGCAGCATGTACGTGTACCTCGCCGCGGCACAACGGCGCACCAGCCTGCACACCTCGGGACCCGTCAACCCCGGCATCATCCAGTCGAGAATTGCGAGCCGCGGCGGATCCGACCGCGTGAGCGTCTCCCATGCCGCCGCGCCGTCCGGAACCTCCAGAACTTCGTACTCCCACCCGCGCAATGATCGGGCAAGAATGCGACGCGACACCGGGTCGTCGTCCGCGATGAGGGCGCGTAACAGCATTCCGTGAAGGGGGCTCCAAGAAACTTATCGGCTGTTCCGAAATTCACATTATGGGCTTTTCATACCCGCTAATGAGGGGGTACACTCCAGATATGTGGGGATGCGGTCCGAATATGTGGGGATGTCATCTGATGCTGTGTTGCCTGCTCCCCCCGTTTGTCTTTAAGATAAAGGCGTATTGATCTGCTTCTCGGGAGGGGAAAAGAATGATCTACTCACGGTCCACAGAATACGCGATCCGCGCATTCGTGCACCTGGCCCAGGTTCAGGAGGGGAAGTATGCGATGGTCAAGCAGATCGCCGAGCAGGAGGGGATCCCCGCGCACTTCCTTGCCAAGATTCTCCAACAGCTCGCCCGCAAGGGGCTGCTGAGGTCGAGCAAAGGTCCCACGGGCGGCTTCAGCCTGCGCTCTTCGCCCAAGGATGTGAGCTTGATCCAGCTCGTGGAGGCTCTGGACGGCCTTCAGGATTACCAGAAGTGCGTGAGCGGACTCGCTGAGTGCACGGACGATGCGCCGTGCGGGATGCACGACTCCTGGAAGGCGCTGCGGACGCGTATCATGGATTATTTGGAGCAGACCACGATCGCGGACCTGGCGGCGGCTCTGGAGCAGAAACGGCGGGCGCTCGAGAAACCGCGCAAGATGAAACGGGCCGTTGCGGCCGCGACGAAGAAAATCTGACGCTCCGAGCTGTAACGACCTGAGACGGCGACCCGCTGGAGCCGGGTCCGGAGGTTTAAATCCGTATGACCAGTTCGGTACTGGTCCCCATGGTGGTCGAGCAGACCTCGCGTGGGGAGCGCGCTTATGACATTTATTCGCGGCTGCTGAAAGAGAACATCATCTTCCTGGGAACGCCGATCGACGACAACGTCGCGAACCTGATCATCGCCCAGATGCTGTTTCTCGCCGCGGAGGACCCGCAACGGGACATCAGTATCTACATCAATTCCCCGGGCGGATCGATCTCGTCCGGGTTTGCGATCCTGGACACCATGCGTTTCGTCGAGCCCGACATCGTAACGATCTGCGTGGGACAGGCGGCGTCAATGGCGGCCGTGCTGCTGGCTGCCGGCGCCAAGGGCAAGCGCTATAGCCTGCCGCACTCGCGCATTCTGATCCACCAGCCGCACATGAGCGGCCTGGCTGGCCAGGCGACCGATATCGACATTTACGCGAAGGAGATCCTTCGCATGCGGGAGTTGCTGAACGGCATCCTGGCCGAATCGACCGGCCAGCCGCTCGAAAAGGTTTCGCGCGATGTCGATCGCGACTACATCATGGAAGCCGAACAGGCTGTTCAATACGGCATGATCGATCGCGTCATCACCAGCCGCGAGATGACGCCTGCCGTCAAGGTCTGATCTAACACCGTCCGGGGCCGCCGTCGCGCGACCCCGGACGCTATCCCCAACTCTTCAGTGCTTGAGTTCCACGAACCGCGCGTAAGCGGCGTCCCAACCGCTTCGCTGGCCGGGCAAGTACGTCTCGAGTTCGAACGACTTTCGCACGAGAGCGCGCGCGTCTTCCAGCCCCGATAGCGCGCCCGCGCCGATTGCCTGGACGAGGATGTTGCCGGCCGCGGTCGCCTCGGCAGGACCGGCGATGACGGTGCGGTTGGTGGCGTCCGCAACGAATTGATTCAACACCCGGTTCTTCGAGCCGCCTCCGACGATGTGGATGACGCCCAGGCTCGTGCCAGTCAAGCTCTCCAGGCCCTCCAGCACCTGCCGGTATCGCAGCGCGAGGCCTTCGAGGATCGCCCGGCACATCTCCTCGGGCTGCCCTGGCGCTTCCTGACCCGTGCTGCGGCACCATCGTGCGATCTTACCGGGCATCCCCACCGGTTCCGGGAAGGCGTCGGGGTCGATGATTGCCGAGAACGGCCGGGCGGCGGAAGCCATTGCAGACATCTCCGAGTAGGAGCAGTCGCGGCCCTCGAGTTGCCAGGCGCGCCGGCACTCCTGCCACAGCCACAGGCCTGCGATGTTCTTCAGGAACCGCACCGTGCCCGCGGCGCCCAGTTCGTTCGTGAAATTCGCATCGAGGACACAGGAGTTGATCAGCGGCTCCCGCCGTTCCACTCCCATCAGTGACCACGTGCCCGAACTGATGTAGCACCAGTTGCCGCCTTCCTGTGCGGGCACCGCCGCTACTGCGGACGCCGTGTCGTGACAGCACGTCGCATACACGGGCACAGGACCCATCCCGGCGGCTTCGCGCACATGCGGCAGCAGCGGACCGAGCAGCGAGCCAGGTTGCACGATCTCCGCCAGGATCCGCACCGGCAGCCCCAATTGTTCGAACAACTCCGTCGCCCAGCGCTTCTTCGTCGGGTTGTAGAACTGCGAAGTGCTCGCGATGCTCAACTCGCTCTTCGCGACGCCGGTAAGCCAGTAATTGAAGAGGTCCGGCGTGAACAACAGCTTCTCGGCGATCTCCAGCCCAGGCGCCCCTTCGAGCTTTGCGGCGTAGAGCTGGTACAGCGAGTTAAGCTGCATGAACTGGATGCCGGTCTCGGCGAAGATGCGGTCCCGCGGAACAGCTTCGAACGTGCGTTCCAGCATCCCGTTGTTGCGGGCATCGCGGTAGTGGCGGGGATTGTCTACTAAAGCGCCGTCGCTGCCGAGCAAACCGAAATCCACGCCCCAGGTGTCTATGCCAATCCCGTCCAGAGCCAGCTTCCGCTCGCGCCCGGCAATTGCGAGACCCTGCTGGATTTCGTGAAACAGGCGGAAGGTGTCCCAGTAGAGACCTCCGGGCAGGCGCACCGGCTGGTTCGGAAACCGGTGCAGTTCTTCGAGGACCAATCGATCATCCCGAAGAGATCCGAGGATGGCGCGTCCGCTCTCGGCGCCGAAGTCGAAGGCGAGGAAGTTCTTCATGGGCGAGCAGACAGTATAACGCCGCCCGGTGTATCCTATCCGGCATGTGGATGCACGCGGCCGAGGTCGCCAACGCGCCGCTCGCGATAGCCATCGGTTTCGTATTCGGCGTGTGGGCCCGGCGGAGCGGCCTGTCCCCATGGTCCGCGTACGCGCTCGCGCTCATTCCTGGCGTCCTGCTCGCGGGCGTCTCCCATTACTGGTTCGGTCAGGACGTCAAGACGTTGCCGGACGCGCTGGTTTGGATGACGTGGACCGCATTCGGCATCTTCTCCGGCTGGCACAAGGTTCGCAAGCCCAACGCCAGCCACACCCTGAACCTCAGCGGGCGGGAACCGCGAGGACTAGGGTAGAGCCGTTCCTCTCAGTACGCGCAGAGCCGCCGCGCCGCCTCAGCCACCTTGGCCGCGTTCGGCAGAAACGCTGCTTCGAGCGGCGGGCTGAAGGGCACTGGGGTGTCCGGAGCGGCGACTCTCACCACCGGAGCGTCCAGGTAGTCGAAAGCTCGCTCTGCGATGCGCGCGGCGAGTTCTCCCCCGATGCCGCCGGTCAGCGTGTCTTCGTGCAGCAGCATCGCGCGCGAAGTCTTCCGCACGCTCGCCAGGACAGCCTCTTCGTCGAGCGGCAGCAGCGTCCGGAGATCCACAATTTCCATTGAGATCCCCTCCGCTGCCAGCGTCTCCGCGGCTTCGGCTGCCGCGTAGACCATGGCACCGTACGTGATGACGCTGAGGTCAACTCCCTCACGGAACACGCGCGCCTTCCCGATAGGCACCGTGTAATCGCCCTCCGGCAGGTTCTCTTTGATGCGGCGGTATAGTCCCTTATGCTCCAGGAAGATCACCGGATCGTCGTCGCGGATGGCGGATTTGATCAAGCCCTTGGCGTCGTACGCAGTTGCCGGCGCAATCACCTTGAGCCCCGGCACACGCGTGAACCAGGCCTCCGGGTTCTGCGAATGGAACGGGCCGCCGTGTGTGCCGCCGCCCGAAGGAGCTCGCACCACCATCGGGACGGCTGCGTTCCAACGGTAGCGGCACTTGGCAGCAAAGTTGACGATCTGGTCGAATCCACAGGCGATGAAATCGGCGAACTGGAATTCGGCCACGGGCCGCAGGCCCATCAGGCTCGCGCCGATGGCCGCGCCGGCGATTGCGGATTCCGAGAGCGGCATGTCCACCACGCGCCGCTCGCCGAACTGCTCCAGCATCCCGGCTGTGACTTTGAACGCGCCACCGTAGATGCCGATGTCCTCGCCGAGCAGGAAGACGTCCTGATCCCGCTCCATCTCCTCGCGGATGCCCTGGCGAATCGCCTCTAAATATGTTGTCTGGGGCATCGCGCTAACTCTCCGCGTACACGCCGTCGAGCAGTTCCGAAGCGTCCGGATAGGGACACGCTTCGGCCCCGGCCACAGCGGCGTCCACTTCGGCGCGCACGCGCGAACGCACGGCCCGGATCTCCTCCGGCTTCAGCCAACCGCACTCGATGCCCTGCCTTTCGAGTCGGGCAATCGGGTCGCGCTGCTCCCATTCGGCCCACATCTCGTCCGGGACGTATGCTCCCGAGTCATGAGCGGAGTGGCCCGTCATCCGGAAAGTCTTGCACTCGATCAGCGTCGGCCCTGCGCCCGCGCGCGCTCGAACCGCTGCCCGTCCGACGGCCTCATGGACCGCGAACAGGTCGTTCCCGTCCACCATCTCGGCCGGCACGCCGTACGCTCCCGCACGATCGGCGACGTGCGCAACCGCCATCTGCTTTTCAATCGGGGTCGAATACGCGTACTGATTGTTATTGCAGACGAACACGATCGGCAGTTTCTGGACGGCGGCGAAGTTGACGCCTTCGTGGAAATCGCCCCGGCTCGTGGCGCCGTCCCCAAAGATATTCAGTACGATATTCCGGCTTCCACGGTACTGCAGCGCGAGCGCCGCGCCCGCTGCGACTGGAATGGACGCGCCTATGGAACTGATGATGGCGACGATTCTCCGCTTCATGTCGCCCATGTGCATATTGCCGTCGCGGCCCCGCGTGAGGCCGCCGGCGCGGCCCATGTACTGGGCAAACACCTCCGCAGGTGTCACGCCGCGGACGAGAAGCAATCCGAGATCCCGATGCGAAGGGAAGAGGACGTCGTCGGCCTCTACGGCAAGGCCCGCGCCGATGCCGATGGCCTCCTGTCCGCGGCCAACGTATACCCCGCCCAGAATTTTACCCTGCCGGTATAGCTTCCGCTCGATGCGGTCCTCGCATTCGCGCTGGAGGATCAGGAAGTACAGTGCTCTCCGGGCCAACCCGGCCGCGGGGTCCGGCGTGCTCCCCGCTGCCTGGCTGGCCCGGCTAAGGTCCAGGAGATTCGGTGCTGCCATTCTCATTAGCCGCCAGTGAACTGCGAAAACCAAGTATCGCGCCACGGTAGGTGTAAAGAAAAATCAGGACTTTTGTTGGACCCGATTAGCTATTCTTATGCTGGTTAACATCTGCGCATGTAGACGTTTATGATCGTCGGGGGAACATTCAGGAACTCCGCGCGTCTAACCCCACGAATCAGATCGGAGAGCACAGTGCGATTGTCCCGCCGGGAACTATTCGCAGCTTGGGCAGCCCTCGCCGGCAGCCAGGCGCGATCTCACAGCCAGGCATGGCGCCGGAAGCGGAACCTGCCCGAAGCCCGCATTTTCGAAATCGCCGCTACTATCAACGGCCGAATCTACTGTGTGACCTCGGGCGAGGACGGAAAGCCGGGTACCGAGGTCTATCAATACGATCCCGGTGCCGACAACTGGACAAAAAAGAGCCGGGCCAACCTGATCCGGCATTCATTCGGCGCTGGCGTGCTCGAAGGCCGGATCTACCTCTGGGGCGGCATAGCCGGCGGCCGGATGGTGCACTCCACGGAGGTGTACGATCCGGCGTCCGATCAGTGGACAACGATAGGCGACTTCCCACGCCCACGCATGTTCGCTAAGGGCGCCGGTGTTGCCGGGAAACTGTACGCGGTGGGCGGCATCCAGCCGCCCGGGCGCAACCAGGTGCCGCTGATGGATGAGTACGACCCGAAGGCGGACCGGTGGACCCCGAAGGCAAACATGCCGGTCAAGCGTGACGCCTACCGCGTCGCGGTCGCACGCGGCAAGGTGTACGTCGTCGGCAACCTCGGCGGAAGCCCGCAGGCCCTCGAATACGATCCCGCATCCGACCGCTGGACCGTGCGCGCCTCCATGCCCCATCCACGGTTCGATTTCGCCATACACTCCTCGGGTCCGCTCATCTACACGTTCGGCGGAATGGGGGTGGCCACGTTCGAGGTCTACAACGCCGCGAACGACCGCTGGGTTACTAAGCTACCCATGCCACAGAACAACTGGGAGCAGGTGGCGGCCGAAGTGAATGGGAGGATTTACGTCATCGGCGACGGCTTTCCGGCCGGGAGCGTACTGGATGTGCTCTGGGAGTACGACCCGGCCCTCGACCGCTGAGGTCAACAGGTCGATTCCCACACTCGTAGCCCGAAACGGCTCAGGTAAATCGGGATCTGCCGGTACCGTGGGTTCGTTTCGGCAATCGCTCGGAGCATTGCGCGTTTTGCCGAAAGGTCCGGCCCGCTCAGAAGCGTAACCGAACCGCCGTCGCCTCCCGCTCCGTTCACCTTCCACCCGAGCGCCCCGTGCGCCTTGGCGATCTCGATGATCGTGCGGTGGTGCGGACCCACCAGGGCCTCGTGCAGCCCGGCCTGCGCCGCCGTGTTTTCCTGCATCACCCGCCCCAACGCGGCGAAGTCTCCGCCGTAAAGGGCGTTCTTTGAACGCTCCGCCGTTTCCCGCAGCGGGCGCAGTCGCGGCGCCTCCGGACCGGCATTCTCCAGGTCTCGGATCACCATCGAATGCACCGCGCTGGAGCTGTGGGTGTGCCCGACGAAGATCAGCGACAGGCGGCTCTCGAGTTCCCACCAAGTCGCGTCCGGGATGCGGATCTGGCTCACACTCGCGTGCGGATAATCGTGCATCTCGATGTAGTTGATCCCGCCGTAGGCGGAGGCGATCTGGTCCTGTATGCCGCACTGCTGGTGAAGCAGTTGTGTTTCAATGCGCTGCGCCGCTGCCGCGACTTCGTGCGGGCTCATCCGCCCCGGCGTCAAGACGTCAAGCGCGCCGATCAGCGCTACGCTGACAGCGGCGGACGTTCCGGTGGAACATCCGCCCGGCGCCTCGCTATGGATTGAGACCTCGATCGCAACGTCGCGCGGAACCCGGATGCAGTCGAACGCGGCTTCGAGCAACGGATGCTTGTCGTAGGCGCCGTTCGGCTCGCCGATGGTATAGCGCTCCCCGTAGTCCTCGGCGTGAATCGTGATTCGCTTCCCGGCGCCGTCGTGCTCGAACACGCGCATCTGCACTTCGGCATAGGGGTAAACCGCGATGTTGAAGATCTTTCCGTATCGCGCGAACCACGTATCCGTCCAGCCGCCGTTATCGCAGACACGGATGGGCGCGACGCTCTTGATGATTCGCAACGGATTCGCAAGCATGGGGAAATTCTACAGGAACGGAACAAACGAAAGCCCGTGGCCGGCGAATCGCACCAGCCACGGGCCACAAGCTAAAAACGGGCGCGAAGCGCGCTAAATGAACTTGTACTCGCCCGGAACAGGCAGCGGGCGCGGCTCCATCTTTACTTCGTACCCGAACTGCTTAGGCTGCAGGTCGAGCCGGGACTTCATGATCATGTCCCAAGTGACTTCGACGCCGGAGTAAGCCGCTTCGCGAGCCATAATGCAGGTCATGGTGGCTTCGGCGAGGCCCATCGCCTGGTTCACATACGGCGTCTTCCCGAGGATGCTGTTCACCAGATCGATGTGCTCCTGGACATAGGGGTTGATCCCCTTGGTGCCCATATCGAGGCCATCAGTCTTGCCCTTGGTCCCGATCACAAGGTCGTCCACCTTGCGATAACAGCCGGCCGGATACTGGCGGCAGGAACTGGAGAGGTGTACGCCGTTCGCGTAGACGAAGTCGCTCGTCAGGTGGTCATAGATGTTGCCGTAAAGATCGGTCCGCGGACGCCACGCGGCGCCTCCGGATGCGACCACCTTCACCGGGTGCGTGCCCATTACCCAGTTCATGAAGTCGATATTGTGATAGTGCTGCTCCACAATCTGGTCGCCGCAGATCCAGTTGAAGCTGTACCAGTTGCGGTGCTCCCACTCCATGTCGCCCCACTTGGGGTCGCGGCCCTTGGTGTGCATCACGGGGCCGCTCAGGTAACGGGATACGAGCGAGACCACGTCGCCGATAGCGCCGTCGTGGATCTTCTTGACCGTCTCTACGTATGGCTTGTCTGCGTGCCGCTGGGCGCCGCCGACTACCGTGAGCTTGAGCTCCTCGGCCTTCTTCGCCGCGGCCATAAAGCGCCGGACACCGACAGGGTCCGTCGCGATCGGCTTTTCGCAGAAGATGTGCTTCTTCGCGTTCACCGCCGCTTCGAAATGCTCCGGACGGTAGCCCGGAGGCGTGGCGAGCATCACGATGTCGATGTCGCTGTTGACGAGCTTCTTGAAGGCGTCAAATCCTACGAAGCGGTGCTCGGCGTCCACGTTCACGCGGTCGGCGAAGGCCGCGAGGCGCTGGTCGGTCTTCAGCCGCCGGAGGGAACCCTCCAGCTTGTCCTCGAAGACGTCCGCCATTGCGACGACCTCGACGTTGGGGTTACCCTCGAGCGTGTTCTGGATGGCCTGCGTACCACGGCCACCGCACCCGACCAACCCTGCCTTGAGTTTGTCCTTGGTTTGACCGCGCAGGACCTGCGAACTCACGATTGTGAACGCAGCCGGTACGGCCAGCATCTCTCTACGGGATATCTCCGCCATGATGCCCTCACTCTGCGTGTGGCCCGCGGCCGCGGATCTATCCACGAGCCGCAGGCCACAAGCCTCCGCTAGATGAATTTATACTCGCCCGGAACGGGCAGCGGCGGCACCGGAATGCTCGCCTTCATGTCCATGTTCTTGGGAACGAGGTCCTGCTTGGACTGCATCATCATGTCCCAGGTGACCTCGAGGCCCGAGTAAGCAGCCTCGCGGCCCATGATGCAGGTCATGGTGGTCTCGGCCACGGTCATCGCCTCATTGAGATAAGGACCTTTGCCCATGATCGAGTCGACCATGTCGATGTGTTCCTGCACGTAGGGGTTGATGCCCCCCTCCCCGAGGCTCTTGAACTCCGGGTTGTTGAACGTATCGATCCGGCCCTTCGTGCCCACAATCAGCTCGCTGACGTTTTGCGCTGCTCTGGGACGGTACTGGCGGCAGTAGCTCGACATGTGGACGCCGTTCGGGTACACAAAATCGGCGCTGATATGGTCGAAAATGTTACCGTATTCTTCCTCACGCGGACGCCATGCCGCTCCACCGGAAGCCACCACCTTCACCGGATGCCCGCCCATGAACCAGTTGCAGACGTCGATATTGTGGAGGTGCTGCTCGACGATCTGGTCGCCGCAAATCCATACGAATGAGTACCAGGAGCGGTTCTGGAACTCCATGTCGCTCCACTTCGGGTCACGCTTCTTGGTCGGCCAGGCATTGAACTGGAGCACCGGGCTGCCCACCCAGTACGCGTTGCAGCTCACGATGTCGCCGTATTTGCCGTCTTTCAATTGTCGGTAGGCTGCCAGGTATTCCTTCTGGGAACGCCTCTGCGCGCCAGATTTCACAGTGAGTTTCAGCTCTTCGGATTTTTTTGCGGCATCCATGAAGCGCCGCACGCCGACGGCGTCCGTGCCGAAAGGCTTCTCGCAGAAGACGTGCTTCTTGGCGTTGACGGCCGCCTCGAAGTGCTCTGGACGGTAACCCGGGGGCGTGGCGAGAATTACGATGTTGATGTCCGAAGCGAGCACCTTCTGGAAGCCGTCGAACCCGGTAAAGCGGTGCTCGGCGTCAACCTTGATGCGGTCCGCGAACTTGCCGCCCTGGAGCTGGCGGATGGATTTCTCGAGCCGGTCCTCGAAGGCATCGGCCATCGAGATCAACTCCACGTTCGGGCAACCGGTCAGAATATTCTCGACGGCTTGCGTGCCGCGTCCGCCGCAGCCGATCACGCCGGCTTTCAGCTTTTCGTCGCCGGCGCCGCGCACCAGCTCCGGCTTCACAATCGTGAACGCCGAGGCGCTCGCCCCGGCCAAAAATGACCTTCTGGAGAATTCACTCATTTACTAAACCTCATTCGACGTCGACGTCTGATTTCTAAAGCCTCGGCGTATCATTGTATCGCCAACCGCCGCTCCGGCAGGCTGGCTACCCGCGATTGGTTCAATGCGAACGTTATCAATGAGCCGCGTCGAGCCCACCCACGCCGCACCTGCCACCAGCACCGGACCCCGAACGCTTGCGACCGGCTGCATATCCTCGACATCGACGATTTCGAGGTACTCGGAGCGGATCAGCGGCTCTCCCGCAAGCACCGCGAGGCCCTCCGCTTTGGCCCGTTCCGGATCGCATGCGCCGCCTTCGATCGCGTTGGCGACAGCCAGCAATGCGCGGTACAAGGCCGGTGCGGCGCGCCGCTCCTCGGCGGTCAGGCGGACGTTTCGCGAACTCAGCGCCAGCCCGTCAGCCTCTCGGACCGTCGGAACCGGCACGATCTCCACAGGCATATTCAGATCCGCCGCCATTCTGCGGACTACAGCCAATTGTTGGGCGTCCTTCTCGCCAAAGTAAGCCTTGTCAGGCTGGACGATATTAAACAGCTTTGTCACCACGGTTGAGACGCCGCGGAAGTGGCCCGGACGGAACTGGCCGCAAAGACGGTCCGTGACGCGCTCCACGTCAACGTGCGTCCGCTGGCTGCCAGGGTACATCTCCGCCGCCTCGGGGGCGAAGATCGCATCCACGCCGCGCGACTCGCACAGGGCGGCGTCGGCCGGCAGATTCTTCGCATACCGCTGGTAATCGTCTTCGCGATCGAACTGAAGCGGGTTGACGAAGATGCTGACAATCAGGAAATCGGCGCCGGCCCGCGCCTGGTCGATCAGCGCCGCGTGGCCGGCGTGCAGCGCGCCCATTGTCGGAACGAACCCAATCGTCTCCCCGGCCGCCCGCGCCTCCCGGACCAGGGCGCGGATACCGTCAATGCTTTTCACGATTCGCATAGCCGCCTTAATGCTGCGTCTGCGAGCCGGCAGCGGTTCCCGCACTCCTGCGCCCTTCCTCAGGGAACCTGCCCTCTTTCACGTCCGCGATGTACTCTTTTGTCGCGGCGACCATGAGACTCCCGAGTTGGGCGTACTGCTTCACGAATGGCGGCACGAACTTGTCAAAAATGCCGAATGCGTCGTAGCTGACGAGCACCTGGCCGTCGCAGTGGGGGCCCGCTCCAATCCCGATCGTCGGGATGCGAAGCTCCGCGGTCACCTGTTGCGCCAGTTCGGACGGCATGGATTCGAGCACGACTGAGAACGCGCCTGCCGCTTCGAGCGCACGCGCCTCTTCGAGAATGCGCTCCGCCTCGCCCTCCCTCGCCCCCACGGCGCGAAAGCCGCCGAGTTGATGCACCGATTGAGGCGTCAGCCCGAGATGGCCCATCACCGGAACGCCGATATCGACGAGGCGGGCGACCACATCGGTGATGGCCTTGCCGCCCTCCAACTTCACCGCGGCTGCGCTGCCTTCCTGCATCAACCTTCCCGCGTTTTTGACGGCCTCCGGCACGCTCACCTGATAGGTCAAAAAAGGCATGTCCACCACCACGAGCGCGCGCCGCGCTCCGCGCGACACTGCCGCCGTATGGTGGATCATCGCTTCGAGCGTCACCGGAAGCGTCGTTTCATGCCCCAGGATCACCATCCCCAGCGAATCGCCCACAAGCAGCACGTCGATTCCCGCGCGATCCATCAGCGCCGCCATGGTTGCGTCGTAGGCCGTAAGCATGGCAATCTTCTGCCCGCGCCGCTTCTTCTCTACGAGATCGGGGACGCGCACTCTCTTCACTTGCATTTGGATGTCACTTTCGATTGAACTCCCGTTCCAATCGGGCCGCTTGTTCTGCTCCAAGCCCTTTGCGCCGGGCAATTCCGAGGGTGTGCAGGCCGGCAGCGCGGTACAGCGCCTGCACCGTGGTTGGACTTCGCTCCAGCGCAATCAGGTGCGCCATCACGGTAGCCGTGTCGCCTCGTTCTATGGGACCGGTCAGGGCGGCAACCGGCCCTCGGGTAAGTGCGTTCTCCGCGCTGGCGCGAACCAGGGGCGCGAGAGCCCTCAGCGCCGTCTCCCGCTCCACGCCCGCATGCTCCATCAGGCACGCTGCTGCATCGACGAGCGCGGTAACGTAGTTGCCGGCCATCACCGCCGCGGCGTGATACATCGCGCGCGCTTCGGGCTCGATCCGGAGGGTGGTGCCTCCGCACAGTTTCGCAATGCTCTGGGCCCACTCGACTGCGGCAGGATCGCCCCAAATCGAAAACGCAACTCCTGAGAGCACTTGCGCCGCATCTGGCGCGCCGGTGACGGTTTGGAGGGGGTGCAAGGTTCCGCAGGCAACGCCTCTTTCCGCAAGCGCCGAGAGCGCCTCCAGCCCAACCGCGCCGGAGGTGTGGAGTGCAATCCCATTCGCTCCGCTGCTCGCAAGTACGTCCGCGACGTCAGCAATGGCGCCGTCCGGAACGGCAATCAGGAACCGGCCGGCATGGAGGGGGAGGGCCGCATAGGCCACCGGGAGGACGCGGTCGCCCAGCAGTTCCGCGGCCGCATGCGAGCGCTGGGGAGAACGGCTGGCGATCGCCGTTACCGGTTCGCCTTCTGCCTGGAGAAGCCGCGCGAGCGCGAGTCCAACGCGCCCTGCGCCGGCCACTCCGATCGGCGAGCCTCGCCCCTCAGCTTCGTTTGCCACGTACCAGTCTATCCGAGTCACCGGTCTTCACTCCGCGTTTGACCCTCGAAAGCAGGCTGCCACAGGTTGCACGGTGTATCCTTAGTTACTTGATGACGGACATCGGTGGCGTCAATGTAGCGGCGATCACGCCGCGCCGCGAGGGTCCGGAAATCGACCTCGCCTCCGCTTTTGAACTGATCGACTTCCTCGGGCAGAGTGGCGTAGCCGGCATCGCGCTGCTTGGCTCCACAGGCGAGTTCACCCACTTCACCCTTGAGGAACGCGCGCGGCTCATCCGCCTTTCCGTCAAGCGAAGCCGCATCCCGGTGATTGCCGGCGTGGCGCACACCTCGCTCGCCGGCGCCGTCTTCCTGGGCCGCGAAGCCGTCGATTCCGGGGCTGCGGCGCTGCTCGTGATGCCGCCGTACTTCTTCCGGTACGCCCAGGAGGATATACGCCAATTCTTTCTTTCGTTCGCCGCGCAGGTGGGTGGCTCCGTCCCGATCCTGCTGTATAACATCCCGCAGTTCGGGAACGGAATCGAGCCTGCGACGGCAGTGGAGTTACTCGAAACCGGGCGCTTCGCGGGCATCAAAGATTCCAGCGGCGTCTGGATGAACTTCCTGCGCTTGAACGAAGCACGGGCACGGCTCGGCTTCAGCCTGCTGGTGGGCCACGACGCGCTGTTCACTCCCGCGCGCAACGCGGGCGCGAACGGCATCATTTCGGGCGTCGCGTCGGCAATCCCGGAGTTGCTGGTCGCGCTCGATCGTGCGATCACGTCCGGTAATGCCGCCAGAGCGCAGGCACTGGACACGCGGCTCCAGGAGTTCCTGCGTTGGATCGACCGGTTCCCCGCGCCCGCCGGAATTCGTGAGGCGTGCGCCGTGCGAGGCTTGAAGACAGGGCCGCGCGCGACTGTGCTCGCTCCGGGAAACGAAATCCAGGTTGCTGCGTTCCGGGACTGGTTCAAGAATTGGCTGCCCATCATGTTGGAGGAATCGAAGCATGCGTAAGATCATCATCACGGCGTTTCTGTTCGCCGCCTTCGCCTGTGCGCAGTCCTATGTCCCCGGACCGCAGGTGCTCACGTTCCTGTCCGACATCGATGATTCGGATCAGCCGTATGCGCTCTATTTGCCGAAGAAGCTGGCGCCGGGGAAGAAGTACCCACTCGTAATTAGCCTCCACGGCGCATGGTCGAATCACCGGCTGAACCTGAAGCGCGTGTTCGGCAAGGGCAACCGGCCGGGTGAGAACGATGCCGAGGCGTCGCGTTACTTTCCGCCCTTCCGCGACGTGGATTTCATCGTCGCCTCGCCGTACGCTCGCGGCACGATGGGTTACCAGGGCATCCCCGAACAGGATGTCTACGATGTTCTGGCAGATGTGAAGCGCCGCTTCCCAGTCGATGAAGACCGCATCTATCTAACCGGCCTTTCGATGGGTGGAGGCGGTACTCTCTGGCTTGGCCTCACGCGCCCGGATTTATGGGCCGCCATCGCCCCGGTCTGTGCCGCTGCTCCTGCGGGCGCGGACGAACTCGCGCCGAATGCGTTGAACCTCCCTGTACACCTTTTCCATGGCGATCAGGACCCAGCCGTTCCGGTTGAAGCATCGCGCACCTGGCACAAGCGCCTGCTCGATCTCGGTACCAAGGCGGAGTACGTCGAGTACCCCGGCGTGCGTCATAATTCCTGGGATAACGCCTACGCCAATGGAGCCATCTTTGACTGGTTCGGCAAATTCAAGCGCGAGCGCTTTCCGGACCGGGTTCGTTTCGTCACGCGGGCCTATCAATACCCGAGCGCATATTGGGTTCGAATTGACGGGTTGACGCCCGGCGAATTGGCCGCCATCGACGCGCGCTTCACCGCGCCGAACCGCATTGAGGTCACTTCGGAGAATGTCACCGGTTTCACGCTGCTCCTCCAAGGGCACCCCAAGGCGTCGGGCCGCGCTCCGGTTCACGTGACCATCAACGGCACGAAGGTGGAAACCCAGTCGGGCCGCACCCTTTCCTATACGGGCATGAAGCCGGGTAAGTACACGCCGCCGGCAGGCGCCAAAGCACCGGGGGCCGAAGGTCCGGTTGGAGCGGCCGTCGCGAGCCGGCACATTTACGTGTTCGGCACGCAGGCTGGGACGAAAGAGCAGATCGCTGAACGGCGCGAGATCGCAGCCAAGGGCGCCGAGTGGTCCACGCCGCAACTCCGCCTGTTGCTCTCGCATCGCGTCGCCGCCGATCGCGACATCAGGGAAGCCGATACGAAGGGCGCCAATCTTGTCCTGTTCGGTAACCGCGAAACAAACTCCGTTCTCGCCGGAATCGCCGGCAAGCTGCCGCTCGAACTGAATGCCGGCGCTGCGGATTACGGCCTCATCTTCGTAGCGCCCGTGAACGGCAAGTATGTCGTGGTGAACTCCGGCCTCCCCTGGTGGACCGGGCAGGAAAACGCGCAACGCCCCGGTCTGCGCTTCCTGCGAGCTCCCTATGCCGCGCTGCTTACGCTCGGCGATTACATTCTCTTTAAAGGCTCCCTCGCCAATGTCGTCGCCGAGGGCCGCTTCGACAACACTTGGAAGCTGTCTGCGGCGGATCGGGCGAAGATCGAGGCGACCGGAGCAGTGGTTATCCGATGAGCGAATATGCAAACGATTTTCGGCGCGCCGGCCACGACGTAGTGGACTGGATCGCCGAGTACCTGGACACCGCCCGCCTGTACCCCGTGCTGCCGCGCATGGCCCCAGGCGATCTGGTTGACGCGCTACCCGTGCAGGCGCCCGCAAGAGGAGAACCTTTCGACGCCATCCTGCGCGATTTCGACACCACCGTGCTACCCGCGGTTACACACTGGAACCATCCCGGCTTCTTCGCCTATTTCGCATGCACGGGATCCTCGCCCGCCATTCTCGCCGAGGCGATCTCAGCCGCGCTGAACACCAACGGCATCCACTGGAAGACTTCGCCTGCGGTTGCGGAATTGGAGCAGGTGACGCTCGGATGGCTCCGCCAATGGCTCGGCTTGCCCGAGGAATTCTTCGGCTGCATCTACGACACTGCATCGGTCAGCACATTTCACGGGATCGCCGCCGCGCGGGAGATGGCGCAGCCGGAAGCACGCGAGAACGGGTACACGCCCAACCTGGTTTTATACACCTCCGAGCAGGCCCATTCGTCTGTCGAGAAGGGCGCCATTGCGCTTGGGATCGGCCAGAAGAACGTTCGCAAAATCGGCGTCGATGCCGAGTTCCGCATGCGCCCGGACTTACTCCAGCAGGCAATCGAGCAGGACAAGGCGCGCGGCCTCCGGCCCTTCTGCATTGTGGCGACCACCGGCACAACGTCCACCACAAGTATCGATCCCGTGCCCGCGATTGCGGACATCGCCGAGCGGCACGGAGCCTGGCTCCACGTGGATGCCGCCTATGGCGGAAGCGCCGCTGTCGCCCCCGAGTTTCAGTACGTGCTGAACGGCTGTGAGCGCGCGCACTCGCTCGTGATGAACGCGCACAAGTGGATGTTCACACCGCTCGATTGCAGCGTGTTCTACACTCGCCGCCCGGACATCCTCCGTCGCGCGTTCTCGCTTGTCCCCGAGTATCTCAGGCCCGCGCAAGACCCGCGCGCGGTTAACCTGATGGATTACGGTGTGCCGCTCGGCCGTCGCTTCCGGTCGCTCAAGCTCTGGTTCGTCATGCGCTACTTCGGCCGGGACCAGATCGCTGAACTGATCCGTACGCACGTAGCTTGGGCGCACGAGTTTGCGGCCATGGTGGAGTGCGATTCGCGTTTTGAAGTCTGCGCGCCCGTGCCGCTGTCGGTCGTGTGCTTCCGGTACAAGGGCACCGACGATGAGAACCGCGCGATTCTGGAAGCCATCAACGCTACCGGCCAGGTGTTTCTCTCGCACACGGCGCTCGACGGGAAAATCGTAATGCGGCTCGCGATCGGGAACATCGGGACCACCCGGGAAGACGTGTTGGCCGCCTGGGAACTGATCCAGCATTCCGTACCCAAATGAGCCGCCTCGCCTCCAACCTCTGCGGCATCGAACTCGCCAATCCTGTATTGGCGGCCTCGGGAACTTTCGGCTACGGGGTCGAGTTCATCGGCATCGTGGACCTGAATGCGATCGGCGGCATCGTCGTGAAGGGCCTCTCGCGCGAGGCAATGCCGGGCAACCGCGCACCGCGCATCTACGAATCGGCGAGCGGCATGATCAACTCGATCGGGCTCCAGAATATCGGAGTCCGCGAGTTCGTTCGGGAAAAGCTGCCGCACCTCCGGCCCTACCGCACCGCAATCTTCGCCAATGTGTTCGGGTACGCGGTGGAGGATTACGTCGAGGTGGTGCGCGTCCTCGAAGATGCCGAGGGCATCGCTGGCTACGAGTTGAACGTCTCCTGCCCCAATACGAAGCACGGCGGCATATACTTTTCGAGTGACCCGAACTGTCTAAAGGAACTGGTCACAGCGGTGCGGCCCGTGGCGCATCGCCCGCTGATCGTGAAGCTCTCACCCAACGTGGCGCGCATCGAGCCGCTCGCGTTTGCGGCTCAAGAGGCCGGCGCGGACGCCATCTCGCTCGTCAACACCTTCGTTTCGCTCTCCATTGACGCCCACACCCGGCGCCCTCGGATCGCCAACGGGTTCGGCGGGCTATCGGGACCGGCTATCAAGCCGATTGCCTTGCGTATGGTGTACGAAGCTGCGCGGGCTGTGAAACTGCCCGTCATCGGTCTGGGCGGCATCGCGACCGGAGAAGACGCGGCGGAGTTTCTCATCGCGGGAGCATCCGCCGTCGAGGTCGGTACGGCGAGCTTCTGGGATCCGCGCGCCCCCGCCCGCATCGCGCGCGAACTGGACGGCTTCCTCCAGGCCGCGGGCATCCGAAGCGTAAAGGACATCGTCGGAACACTCGAACTATGAAACAGATCGTCTCAACCCCCTCCGCCCCCAAAGCGATCGGGCCGTACTCGCAGGCCGTAGTCTGGAACGGAATGGCCCTCTTGAGCGGCCAGATCCCGCTCGATCCCGCAACGAACCAGCTTGTCGATGGCGACATCGCCGTCCAGACCGAGCGCGTTCTCGAAAATTTGAAAGCGGTCCTCGAAGCCTGCGGCTCTTCCATGGAGAAGGTCCTGAAGACGACGGTCTTCCTGAAGGACATGGGCGAGTTCCCGAAGATGAACGAAGTCTACGCCCGGTACTTCCCAAAGGACCCCCCAGCGCGTGCGACAGTCGAGGCCGCCCGCCTGCCGCGCGATGTCCGAGTCGAGATCGAATGCATCGCGGCGGTGGGGGTGGAAGAATAGACTGTGACAACGGCGGTGCGATGAGCGACACGATTAGGAAGCTGACGATCGAAGGTTTCAAGTCCATTCGGAAGCTGGAGGACTTCGAACTTCGCTCGTTGAACGTCCTGATCGGTCCTAACGGAGCGGGAAAGAGCAACTTCGTCGGCTTCTTCCGATTACTCAGAGAACTCATCGAGCAGGGGCTTCAGATTGCCTTGCGAACGACCGAGGGCGGCGCCGACGCCTGCCTCTATATGGGGCCGAAGATTACTAAGCGGATCAGCGCCAAGTTGATTTTCGGTTCGAACGGCTATGAGTTCGCCCTTGTACCCACCGTCGGGAATGAACTCGTCTTTGCCGAGGAGAACACGATATTCGAAGGGCAGTTTGGGACCATTCGCGAATCGCTAGGCTCGGCGCATGCCGAGGCTAAACTGAAGGAGGTCAGAGACGAAGCCGGGAAGCGAGGCGCTAAGCATGGTGTGCCGCATTATGTCTATCGCGCCATTTCAAGCTGGGTAGTCTATCATTTCCATGACACCGGACTCAT
The DNA here is from genome assembly GCA_035561355.1 of Bryobacteraceae bacterium. Taxonomy (GTDB): domain Bacteria; phylum Acidobacteriota; class Terriglobia; order Bryobacterales; family Bryobacteraceae; genus DATMXS01. The sequence continues at coordinate 21,685 of DATMXS010000189.1, forward strand.
GGCTGGCGTTCGCCGGCAGAAGCCGATCAATGACAACGAGACCTTGCGTTTCGATGCAGAGAATCTCGCCGCGTTTCTCTATCGAATCCACCAGACCAATCCAGACAACTACAACCAGATTCGGGATGTGGTGCGGCTGGCGGCCCCCTTTTTCGATGACTTCAAACTGCGCCCGGTGCCGGCGAACCCCAATCTAATTCAGCTTGAATGGCTTCAAAAGAATTCCGACTATCCCTTTCTTGCCAATCAGCTCTCGGACGGCACCCTTCGCTTCATCTGTCTCGCCACAGCTCTACTCCAACCGGCACGGCCTTCAACCGTACTCTTCGACGAACCGGAGCTTGGCTTGCATCCTTATGCTCTGACACTCTTAGGTAATCTGTTCAAACAGTCCGCCGAACAATACGGAAGCTCCGTGTCCAAACAGGTAATCATTTCCACTCAGTCCGCACAATTGCTGAATGAGTTTGCGCCGGAAGATGTAATCGTCGTGGAACGCCACGCGGGGGAATCAACGTTCCGGCGGCTTAACTCCGTGGACCTATCAGAATGGCTCCAGGAATACACGCTCGGTGATCTCTGGCAAAAGAATGTCTTGGGCGGCCGGCCACGGCCCGAAAGTACGCCTGTGCCGGACGGAGATGGCCGTTAGTGATACGGGTCGCAGTGGTCGTTGAGGGCCAGACGGAAGCTTCATTTGTAGAGAGCGTTTTGGCGGCTGCGCTCTGGCCGAACGACATACACCTGAACGCGATTCTTCTCGGTGTGCCCGGGCACAAAGGGGGACACCCGAGTTATGATCGCGTGAGAAAAGACATTCTCCTGCATCTGAAGCAAGATCGAAATGTTTACTGCTCGACGATGTTGGATCTCTATGGTTTGGGCAAAGGGTTCCCAGGCGCTCCCGTTCCGCCTGGCTTGCCGGGCATAACCAAGGCAACTCGAATTGAGCAGGCGGTGAAAGCCGATATTTGTAGCGCGGTCCCTGATCTGAGACCTGACATCAGATTCGTGCCTTACATTCAAGTGCACGAATTTGAGGCGCTGTTGTTCAGCGATCCACGCCTCTTCGCTGCTGCGATCCTTCAGCCTCGGCTCGAAAGAACCTTTCAGGCAGTGCGCGATGGCTACGCAACACCAGAGGACATCAATGACGGAGCTACGACCGCACCATCCAAACGCGTCTGTGAAGCGTTCGGTTCCTATCGGAAAGTCGTACACGGAGCAACCGCAGCCACTCGGATAGGCGTCGAGAGCATGCGGCGTGAGTGTCCGCATTTCAGGTCTTGGATTGAGCAGTTGTCGCGCTTGGCGCAGTAGCAGTGGCTTCAGTGCTATTTCAGAATCGCCCTCGGTGAGCCCGCGGCTGCCAGAATCGCTTCAGCAGCGAGATACCCGCTGCGGACCGCGCCTTCCATCGTGGCGGGCCAGCCTGTGCGCGTCCAGTCACCGGCCAGGAACAGGTTCGGAATGGCCGTGCGCGACTCGGGGCGCACAGCCTCCAGTCCTGGCCGGGCCGAAAAGGTCGCCCGCGCTTCTTTCACGACGTGGGCTCGTTCGAGCTTGGCCGCGCCAGCTTGCGGGAAGAACTCTGAGAGCTCTCTAAGCGCCAGGGCGATCACCTCTTCGCGCGGCATCGGAAGCAGGCTCCGGGAGGCGCTGACGACAAGTTGCACATAGCGGCCCTCGCCCTTGTTGAACGCCCATTGAATCGTGCGATCGAGCAGCGTTGCGTGCGGCGGGTCCATAACGGGCCTGTCAAACCACAGGTGAATGCCTGTGATCGGCGAATGCTCGAACGGTGAGGCGTCGAATGGGAGATCGGGTATGAGCGCGCCGACGCGCTCGAACGGAACCGCCGAAACGTAATAATCCGCGCGATGGAGTTCGCCGCCTGCCAGTGCGCCTTCAGGTCCGAGCCGTTCGACCGCGCACCGGAGATGCATGTCCACCTTAGGCAAGCGTGCCGAGTAAAGCTGAGCGAGCGGCACAGTCGAAAGCCCCATTTCATACGCGCTGCGCTTCGATAGAAAGCCCGTGCGGAATACCTGCACACCGTGCGCTGCCGCCGTTTGGTCCAGGTCTTCGTTGATCGCGCTGACCAGCACCTGAAGCCAGAAACGCCGGATCGCCCGTTCCGTCTGCCCCTTTTCACGGAGCCAGTCGAGCATGCTGATGCGGTCGAGGTCCGTGCGGTGGCTGTCGCGCGGAATCGCGGTGATCGCCCGCGCGATGCCGAGTTTATCGCGCGGGTTCAGGAACCGGAGCGTCGCGAAGGACTCGAGGAAGTGCGCCGGCGCAGGAAAAATCCCCGCTTTGAGAACGGATCTACGGCCCCCTGGCTCGATGAAGTGGAACTCCCGGTGAAAGCGGATGCGGTCGCGTACGCCGAGGCGTGTGTACAAATCGAGCAGGTTCTCGAAGCAGGCGAGAAGCACGTGCTGGCAGTTGTCAATGGGCGGTGCATCCGGCGAGACCTGGTACGAAGTAGCGCGGCCGCCGGGAAACGGACGAGCCTCGAAGAGATCGACGCTGAAGCCGGAGTCACCGAGCGCGGCCGCAGCCGCGAGGCCGGCCAGCCCGCCGCCTACCACGATTGCCGAAGGCATCTGCTTAATGATGCTAACGCGCCGCGGTGCTCCGGACCTGCCGCCCGAGGATGCGGACGACGTTGCGCATCAGGCGCAGGCCGCAGTCGTAGTCGAGCGTGAGCATCGACTCGGGATGAAATTGCACTGCTTCCAGCGGCAGTTCACGATGCCGCACGCCCATGATCACACCGTCCTCGGACTCGGCGGTCACTTCCAGGCACGCCGGGAGTTTCTCCCGAACCGCGAAGAGCGAGTGATAGCGGCCCACCTTGAATCGTTCCGGCAGGCCCTGGAAGACGCCTTCGCCGTTGTGGAGTACGACGGAAGGCTTGCCGTGCATCGGGTAATCGAGAACGCCCAGTTCACCGCCGAACGCTTCCACCATTCCTTGCAGGCCGAGACAGACGCCGAACACGGGGATCCGTCTTGCCGCCGCGTGGCGGATCAGTTCAGGGATGCCGAAAGCCTCGGGCCGGCCCGGACCGGGCGAAACGAGTACCACCCCTGGCTTCACCTCATCGATGAGAGCCAGAGGGAAGCCGGCGCGGTAAGTCACCACTTCGGCGCCGGTCTGGCGTGCGTAATCGGCCAGCGTGTGAATGAAGCAGTCGTCGTTATCGACGAGCATCAGCTTCAGGCCGGCGCCTTCCCGCTCACTCCTGGCAGGCGCCAGTTTCGGCGCGGCCGGCTCAGGCCGCCCATTGAGTGCGCGGAAAAAGCCGGTGGCCTTGAGCCTCGTTTCCTGCTCTTCAAGGTCGGGCTGCGAGTCGTAGAGTAGCGTGGCGCCCACCGGGTAGGCAGCGACGCCGTCCTTCAGGTGGATGGTTCTGATCAGAATGCCGGTGTTGATATCGCCATTCAGGCTCAACATGCCGATTGCGCCACCGTACCAGCCGCGGGCGTCCTTTTCAAGATTCTCGACCGTCTGCGCGGCAGCTTTCTTGGGCGCGCCGATCACCGTCACAGCCCACATGTGGCTGAGAAAGGCATCGAGCGAATCGAACCCGGCCTTCAATTCACATTCAACATGGTCCACCGTGTGGAACACCCCGGCGTAGCGTTCGATGAGCCGGCGGCCGAGCACGCGGACGGAGCCAGGCTCGGCGACGCGGGACTTGTCGTTGCGGTCCACGTCGGTACACATCGTCAGCTCGGACTCGTCCTTGCCGGAGTTGAGGAGCTCACGGATGCTCTCGGCATCGCGCAAGGGATCACCCGTGCGCTGAGCGGTGCCGGAAATCGGGCACGTCTCGACGCGACGGCCTTCGATCCGGACGAACATCTCAGGCGACGCACCCACCAGTTGCTCGTCGCCTAACTGCAAGAAGAACTCGTAAGGGCTCGGCGAGTGGAGTTGCATCCGGCGGAAGAGCTCGGAGGCGTTGCCGTCATAGGGAGCGCGGAACGTGCGCCGCAGGACGACCTCGTAGTAATCGCCGCGCTTCATGCCCTCGCGAACCGTCTCCACTTTGGCCATGTACTCCTCGGCCGTGTGGTCGGAAACGGGTTCAGCCGGACGGGTGGGAACCGGGCTTGATGCGGTCTCGCGGGAGGATCGGGCGAGGCCGAGCGTGGAGTGCTCCTCGCGCTCGAAATCGTACTGATAGCGTTCGATGATCTCCTTCTTGCGATCCATGTAGTACACGTCATCGCAAAGAAAGAGGTGGAGGTCCTTGTGGCCGTCACGCGGCAGCTTGAGATCGATCGGGTCGAACTGGAACAGCAGGTCGTAACCGAACGCGCCGACAAGCGCAAGACGCGCATCCTTCTTGTTGCGGAATTCCTCAATCAGCCCGCGCAAGATGGAGAACACCGAGGGCTGCTTGCTGCGCTCCTCTTCCGGAAAAAGTGAAGGCAGCGGCTTTAGGCGGCCCCGAAGGGCTCCGGCCGCCAAGCCGATCGATTCCCAGTGCGGATGGGCCGCCACAACAGGCAGAAGGATCTCGCACAGCATCTCGCCGCGCGTGTTGAGCGGGCGGAACTCCACATCCCGCCCTGTGGAGACAATCTCCAGAGGCGGGCATACGCTTGCGATGTCCCACCGGGAATACCGGCCGGGATACTCGTAACCCGAGGAGAGGTAAAAGCCCCGGTGCGAATCAAGCTCGCGCAGCAGGGAGGCAAGCCCCTTCTTGAAGGGCGCCCGGGAAAGCTTCCGCGTGACGGAGATGCCACTGCGGGTGGTGTAGCGAAGTGAAGGCATGCTACTCGCGTTGAATCATCAGGATAGCATGGGGCTTCCACCGGACTCGGGTGGCTGGTCCCACCCGCATTACCCCCGTTGGGAAAGCCCAGGTCGAGGGCCTGGGCTGTGAGATGTCCGTTTCCTGAACCTACCCCGCGTGAACCCCAACGACGATCAGCGCAACCGGCTTTCCACCCACAGTGCTGTAGAGCACCCAGTCCTCACCCTCCTGCTTGAGGGCATCGGGACCGGCGGCATCGGCTTTCCATAGGTTGAGAATAGCGGGGTGATTCGTGCCCGTGACCTTCTTGCTCATCGTCACGAGTTGGTGGTAGTCCGGCGTTGTGTTCGGGTCCTTATCGTCCGCCGCAGGGGTGAGCAGGACGAAATCGCGGGTCGGGGCGACGCCCTGGTGTGCGCCGTCTACCGGGAAGAAGCTCAAACGCATTGTATATAGGCCGGGTGGCACTACTTGCCCGCGGCGATCGAGTGCCTTTTCGGGAAATCGCACCACGCCCATCAGCGTCCCGTGCGTGACATCGCTGAGAGATACGTTGCTTTCGGAGTTTTTGCCGGCCGGCAGCTCCTTGCGCCACCAGATCTCCGCCACAACGCCCTTCGGACCAACGATCTTCGATCCGTCGGTGGCCAGCGTCTCGCGAATAGCGGGTGCGACTTCGGGGGGCGGTGCTCCGGCCTTATCCAGGCTGTAGTCAGCCGCCGCGGCCGAAAGAGCGGCCAGGCACAACACGAGTGCAGATCGCATCAGAAACCAAGCTCCTTAATGTATATTAACGCTTCGCTGATTCTAAAGATGCGCCGGGACACGCCAGCGTTACTTCGCGTGCGGCGGGCCGCTATACGTCTGGAAACTCCCCGAGATCGCGCGATGAACGCCCAGCCGTCTTACTGCGCTTGAGGTGGTCATAGCCCATCGGCGCGAGCGGTGCGCCGTTCATGGTGACCGCCCCCGGCTTGCCCCGCACGATTGTGCCGATGCGGATCGCGGCCTTGGGAACCTTCGCTGTCGCGGGAGCGGTGAACAGCAACTCGTAATCCTCGCCGCCGTGCAACGCGTGGTCGAGCGTCGCGCCTTTGAAGACAGGTATGCTTTCGAGTTCAGCGCCAACGCCGGAGGCGGTACACAGGCGGTGCAGGTCGAGTGAAACACCATCGCTCAGATCCATGCACGCCGTGGCCGTGCCGCGCAGTTCGCGGCCAAGCTCGATGCGCGGCTCGGGCGTGCTGTGCTTCTTCCAGGCTGCGCCCTTGCCCGTTTCAAGGCCCAGGGCTGCGCCGCCGAGCGGCCCAGTGACGTAGATGACATCGCCGGGGCGCGCGCCGTCGCGCCGGAGTGCCTTTCCGGTAGGCGCGCCGCCGCACACGACGATATCGGCCACCAGGATCTCGGCTGCGGCGATGTCGCCACCCATCAGCGGGACGCGGTATTTCGCGGCGAGCTTCAGCAATCCGCGGTAGAAAGCGTCCACCCACTTCTGATCGGTCCCGTCCGCGAGCGCCAGCGAAAGGAGACAAAAGCGCGGCTCGCCTCCCATCGCAGCGATGTCGCTCAACCCGCGCGCGAGCGTCTTCCAGCCGACCTCCGCCGCTGGGTGCGTGAGCCGGTGGAAGTGGACATTCTCAATCATCATGTCGGTCGTGAAGAGCAGTTCTTCACCGGCCCGCGGGCGAAAAATGGCGCAATCATCGCCGATCCCGAGCACGGCGCCGCCGCCTTTCGGGACAGGCACGCGTGCGCGGATGCGTTCGATCAGCTTCAGTTCGCTTGGGGCTTCACTCGGGGGTGTCTTGGTCATCCTGGAACACGAGGCCGGAAGGGAGTTCTTCGCCGAACATGCGGTCGAGCGCGCCAGTGTCGAGGCCCTCTTCGGATTCGAGCACGGCCAGCAGCCGGGCCGCGTCGGAGTGCTTCGAGACGGCGCGGCGCACCTGCTCAATGACCATCGGCGCGAGGTCGCGGGCGGGATCCCCGGTGCGCCGTGCGATCGTGACCAGCGCGTCGCCGGCGCTGGTAACCGGGAGCAGCGCGTCCACCCACTTTGCAGCGGTTGCCGGCGGGATCACTTGGTTGGCAGGGCCGTAAAAAAGCTGGCGCGCGCCGAGGCGCATGAGTGACCATACCTCGCTCGGGCCGAAGTCGCCGGCCTTCACGCGTTTCGCGAGCGCATTGCCCAACTCGGTCTTCGTGCCGATCGGCAGCAACTCCAGGCTGGCCGCGGCGCGCCACATCTCGCGCAGCAGGCTCGCGTTCACGCGGACGCGTTTGCCGCCCTTCGGCAGCAGCGTAGCGGAAAGCCGCTGGAACATGTCCACCTGCTGGTTGCGGTTCAACCCGCCGGCGACGCGGCCCCAGAACACCCACCACTGCACTTCGTTTTCGATGCGGTTCGGGAACGCGAGGCCCGACGCATAAACGCGCCGCGACTGCTCAACGCGCAGTTCATCTCCCGGGTAGCCGAACCCGGGGCGCAGGCAGAAGCCCGTCAAGTTCAGCCATCGAAGCTCGAACGCAGGTGCGAGCCGCCGGGCGTCGCTCAATTCGAGCAATACATCCGAGAGTTGCCGGATTGCCCCAATAGGCCACGAGTTCTTGCCCAATGCGAGCGTCGCTTCGAGCTTGCCAGGCAGTTCTTCCGGCGAAACGGTGCGCTCGGGTCCGAGCGTCGCTCGGATGAGCGCCTTCGCGCGTTCGAGCGCCTCTTCGCTAACAACCGTTGCAGGCCGCCCCGCCGCACGCTCAGCCGCCTTCTTGCGCAGTTCGAACTGAAGCCGCCACCGGTGCTCGCTGACCTTCGATTCACACCAGATTTCGAGCGTGCCTATTTCCGTGAGCCGCGCGCCGAGCTTTACGGGAATCAGCCGCTCTTCGACCCGCTTGCCGAAGCGGATGACGGCGTTTAGCGGGGCGTGAAGATTGACGTCTTCCCCGATCTCAGCAGCCGGGAACTCGACAATCTGGCCGAGCGCATCGTCCGTGCGCGTGAGCGAACTGTAGAGCCGGAATGATACGGGGCGGTTCGCCACGAGCTGAAGATTCTCGAGGTCGAGTTCCAGCGTGGAGCCTTCCTCGGTTCCGCGCGGCACCAGGCAGACGGTCCGGACGCGAACTTCCTCCGGCGCGCCGATCCCGACGTAATACGAGCGCGGCAGCCCGCCGCGAACCACGATGCCCGCCCCGCTCGTGCGGGCATAAGAGTAATATGCAGCCCCCACCGAAACGGCCAGATCCAGATCGCGGTTCTCGAACACCAGCGGCTTGCGGCCATACCAGTGGCCGGCCACATCGGCCACGCGCTCGCGCAGGATCTCCGGGATGAAGAAACCGCCGTTGAACAAAATCGCGTCGACGCCGTTCGGCGCGTGCTCGGCGGCGCTGCTCATGAACGCGGCGAGGTGGCGCGTCACGGCGGGATCGGAGACGTACGGTAACCCGAGTTCCCGGAAGACGCTACGCTTTTCTTCCTTGGGCTGATCCGTAACCGCACAGAAGGGCAGAAAGCCGTCGAGCGCGAGTTCGAGCACTTCTTCGCGCTGTATGAGCGTTTTGCGCGCACCGCCCACCAACGACGTGCCCGCGCCCAGCACCGTAATCTCGACGCTCTTCAAATTCGGGTTCGCGAGTAGCTGTTCCTTAGCGGACGAGCACTGCCTTCGCACCGCGTTGCGCTGCCGGATCGAGAGCGGCATCCCGAGCTTATGCTCCACAAGCCACGCCAGCGTGAGATCCAGATTGTCACCGCCCAACAACAAGTGCCTGCCGACCGCGGTGCGCGTGAACTCCACGCGATCGCCCTCACGGGAGACACGGATCAGGGTGAAATCCGACGTGCCTCCGCCGACGTCGATGACGAGCACCACCTGGCCGTCAAACAGGCTCTTGCGCGATTCGGCAAGGTGATTCGCGATCCAGGAGTAGAACGCGGCGGCGGGCTCTTCGAGCAGCGTGAGGCGCGTGAGCCCCGCTTCTTTCGCGGCTTGCACAGTAAGCTCACGAGCTTCCTCGTCGAACGATGCGGGAACGGTCAGGACGATGTCTTGTTCAGACAGCGGCGCCGGCATCTTCGCGTTCCATGTGTCCCGCATGAAGTTCAGGAATCGCGTCGAGACTTCGACGGGCGAGAGAACCCGGCCGGTCTCCTGCGAGTCCCAGGGCAGGATCTTCGCTGTGCGGTCCACGTCGGGGTTCGACAGCCAGGATTTGACGGAGTGGACGAGCTTGGTGGGAACGAGTGCGCCCTGCTCGCGGGCGTACGTGCCGATGTACTCGCGGTCGCCGAGATACAGAAACGAGGGCAGCACCCGGATCGACTCGACCAACTCGGGCGAGACGTGCTGCGGAAAATCAAGAATGTGTATGGGCGGGAAGTCGCGGTCTTCGGCTTCGCGCGGGTCGATGTAAGCCAGGGCGGAGTTGGTGGTGCCCAGGTCGATGCCGATTTTCACGCTGCCACGCGCTCCCTCACGTTGAATTCGAGTTTCCATCGCCGCCCGTCGCGCGCGACGCACCAAAGTTGCAGGACGCCCGTTTCCGTCACCACGGTCTCCAGCGTAACCGGAACCACGTCCCCGGCGGCAGCGCCCTCGTCTGTAAGCGAGACCTCCATGGGCGACAGCTCTTCCAGTTCTTCGCCCAGGTCTTCGATCATCGAGCCCGGCTCATCGTCTTTGCGGGCGTTCGAAGAGAAGAAGCGAAACTCGGCCGGCTGCCCGACCACGAGGCCGAACTCGCGGCCCGCGATTGGCGCGGAGGTGCCTTCCTCCATGCCGAACTGCGCGACGGTGAGGGCCTTGATCGGCGAGGGAATGCCGGGCACGGCAGGCATCGCGCTTTCGATCCCCACGTAATAAGTGCGGGCAACGCCGCCGCGGATGCGTACGCCTCGGCCGTGACGCGCGAGGCCGTAGTACGCGGCGCCACGTGCGACCGCGTGCATCAGGTCTTCACCGGTGAGTGCAACCACCGGCTCCATGCCTTCCTCGCTCAGCCAGCCATTCAGGACCGAGAGCAGGCGTGCGCGGATCAGTCCGGCGCGAAGCACGCCGCCGTTGAACAGCACGTGCGTCGGGCACGCAAGACCGCTGCCGCCGCGCCGGACCGCCGCGTTCTGCGATGCGTGCTGACGCAGGAAGGCCGCCATGTGGCGCGTGATGGCGGGGTCCGCCGCATACGGCAGCCCGAGCTCCTGTAAGCCGGTGCGGCGCGGCCGCTGCGGCATCTCCTGGCTGGAAACGGCCGGGAAGAAGCCGTCCATCAGAATACGCTCCAGGTCCTCGCGTTGCAGCTTTGCGCGAATCGTGCCGGCGATCAGTCCTGTGCCGCGCCCCAGAATCGTTACCGGTGCTTCCGTAGCCGTGCTGTTCTCGTCGAGCAGGGCCTCCTTCGCGCCGCGGCAATTCTGCCACAACGCATGGAGTTGCAGCGCATCGAGTTTGGTGCGATTGCCCGCAAGCTGCTGCTCCGTGAAGCGTGCCAGCGCGAGATCGATATTGTCGCCGCCGAGCAGGATGTGCTCGCCGACGGCGATACGCTCGAGTGAGAGTTCGCCCGCGCTTTCCGTAACTGAAATGAGCGTGAAATCGGTGGTGCCACCGCCGATATCCACCACCAGAATCAGGTCGCCGACGCTGACGCGCTCGCGCCAGTCCGCGTGACGCTCGATCCATGCGTAAAATGCCGCCTGTGGCTCTTCCAGGAGCACGATATCGCGGTACCCTGCCTCTTCGGCCGCACGCTGCGTGAGGTCGCGCGCGACGGCGTCAAACGATGCCGGCACCGTGATCAGGATTTCCTGTTCCGTGAAGGGTGCGTCGGGGTTCTTGAAGTCCCACGCGCGCCGCATGTGCTCCAAATAGCGGAGCGACACTTCGACCGGCGAGACCTTGGGCACGCCCTCCGGCGCGTTGAGCGGCAGAATCGGCGCTGTACGATCGACGCCCGCATGGCTCAGCCATGACTTGGCCGAAGATGCCAGCCGTCCCGGGTTTTCAACGCCGCGCTTTTGCGCCAGGTAGCCTGCGAACGCTTTCGGGTTCTCGTCCCACGGCAGCGCGAGCGAGCCGGCCGGAAAGTCCGCCGGGCCGGGCAGGTAAAGGAACGACGGCAGCAGGTTCTCCTCCCGCACCTCGCCTGGATTCACGAGTTGCGGGATGCCGGTCAGGCGCGCTGAAGGCAGCCGGTGCGGGTCACTTAACTCGGACAGCGGCGCCGCTGCGAGAGCGGAGTTCGTCGTCCCCAGGTCAATTCCGATGACATACTGTGCAGGCAAATCCGGATCTCCCTGGCGGGCTGGCTCAAGCGGCTTTCCGCGCGCCCGCCTGGCGGTGAGCGGCTCTATTCGACTTCGATTTCGGCCGGAGCGATGACGCTCACACCTTCCTTGGGTGCGGGCGGCAGCTCGATCTTGTCGGCGCGCCAGCCCTTATGCCGCAGCAGGCCCGCAGTCGGCGGTTGCGCGGGGACATTGCCGACGAACTTCACGGCGCCAGGGTCGGCCTTGCCGCCCGGGACCGATGTGCGCGTGTTCTCGACGCCGTCGATCACCGGCGTCAGGTGGACGTAGCGGAGTAGCGACTGGCGCGCCTGGCCGTGCAGTTCACGGACGGCGGCGCCGATCTGGTCATCCGAGTAAGCAGAGACATCTTCCATCAGGAAGTCCACCAGGCGCGAGTCGCGTTGCAGGATCGCGAGCAGTTGCAAGGCGCCGTCGGACGTGGGCGCGGCGGGTGCCTGTTTTGCGACCGCTTGCGCGGGCGCCGCTGTGCTCAGGCCTAGCGTCGTAATCACCTGATCGCTCAGCCGGCCGTGGATCAGGAGGCCAAAGAAACTGCGAAAAGCCAGGAAAACGCGATTCAAATAGGAACCTCCACCCAGGTCAGGACGCGGCACTCCCGGCCTGCGGCTGACTCCTTTCAGGATACAAGCACATGCAGCTTCCGTGCTGTGGAAACCCCGGCCGGATGATTGAAAACGTCCTACGAAGCCGTTTCGGATTTCGGGTGGCCGCCCGGGAGAATGGCAGCGCGGCGGAGCTTCTCGAGTTCGCGCCGGGCGATGGCGGCCCATGTGCTTGAGCCATCCAGCTTCAAATAGGTCTTCCAGTGCCGCACCGCCTCCATCAGGTCGCCGTGACTTTGGCAGAGAAGGGCGAGGTTATAGTACGCGTCGGCATAGCTGGGGTTGGCTTGAACCGCGGCATGGTAGTGGGTCGAGGCCAGGTCGCGGCGGCCCGTCTCGTCGTAGAGGTTGCCCAAGTTGAAGTGGGCAAGGGCGTAGCCCGCGTCGATCTCGAGCGCCTGCTTGTAGCACCGCTCCGCGTCCCTCCACGCCTTCAGGTGAAAATGAACGGTCCCAAGGTTGACCAGGGCGCCCGCCGATGCCGGATCGTACTCCAGCGCCTTCTGGTACGCATCCACAATCTCCTCGCTCGGAGCGCCGATCTCCTCCAGTTCGAGGCCCTTCTCGAACCATTCTTCGGCTTCCCTCTTGGCTTTCCCCGGATCCGCGCCCGCGCCGCCTTGACGTGCGCGCGGAAACGCGAGCAGGCCAGCCAGCGATTCGCGATCGAAGTTGAGCAGAAGCTGTCCGGAGACCGCTTCCATCTTCTGCCCGTCCACGACGACTGCGACGTTGCGCCCTTCCGAGAAAATCTTCAGTTCCTTGAACGGATTCTCGACTCCGCGGAGTTTCTTGCGGATCGCGCCGACGGCTTGTCGGACTTTTTGGGGGGAAACGCGATTCTTGCGCAGTTTCTGGATTGATGTGAGCGCGATCAGGTCGGAAAACGCAAACTCCTCAAGATGAGGAACTAACCCCTGCTGCTCCCAACTGCACAGTTGTCGCTCCCGAATCCCGAGTACGCGCCGGGCTTCGTCACGGGTATATTGCTCTTTGGGTGGGCCCGTGCGCATCGCGCAAGCATTGTAGCAGAGGGCGGCCGCCTTTCAACATCACAACTCAGGCGCAATCCAGTTGCTGATTGTGTGACAATGAACGGGTATTAATTTGTTGACAGAGCAGACCGCTACGTCCGATACTGGTTTCTTGATGCAACCCAGTTTCAACTTGCAGGGGAGCGGGAGCCTGGACCGGCCGGAGAGTCTGTTGGACTTGCAGAAGGGCGAACAGGGCGTGCTGGACCGTCTCGAACTGCCCGAAGAAGTTGCTATCCGTTTGATGGAATTGGGGTTCTTGCCCGGGAGCAGCATAACGGCCGCGGCGAGCGCCCCGGGTGGCGATCCCCGTGTCTTCCGCGTGGACGGTTCGGAAATCGCGCTGCGGTGCGAAACGGCGGAGTGTCTTTTGCTCCGTAGCGCCGGTGGCGGCGACTAGCCCTCAGCCATGAGCAGCTGCGACGGTTGCAGTCTGGCATCTACTCTCCAGCCAACTCTCACCCGGCAGCGTGTGCTTGCGATCGTCGGGCCTCCGAATTGCGGCAAGTCCACGCTGTTCAATCAACTCACAGGTTTGCGGCAGAAGGTCGCGAATTACCCAGGCGTCACCGTTGAGCAGCACAGGGGCCGCGCGCGAACGCCCGACGGCCGCGAGGTGACGCTGATTGACCTGCCAGGCATCTACAGCCTGTCTCCCCGCTCTGAAGACGAGCGCGTTTCGCATGACGTTCTGAAGGGCATAATGCCGGGCCAGCAGCGGCCTGATGCCATAGTGCTGGTGCTCGATTCGACGAACCTCGGCCGCCATCTCATGCTCGCCGCGCCGGTCCTTGCTCTCACATTGCCAACGCTGATCGTCCTCAACATGGCTGACGATCTGAAGCGGCGCGGAGGCGAAGTGGACGTCGCCGCTCTTTCCTCCGAACTGGGGGCGCCTGTGGTTCTCGCGAGCGCCGTTACGGGGGAGGGGCTGGAGCCTATCTTCACGTTTCTGGGCGAACAGGCGGCCCGGCCGGATCCGATCGACCTGCCGGTGCTGGGAGACGTTCCAAAGTGCCGCGCGTGGGCCCGGACCATCGCCGATCGTGCGGCTTACGAAGCGCCTGCTCCCCCGATCTGGACGCGGCGCCTGGATAGCGTTTTCCTCCACCCGCTCTGGGGGCCGCTGGTCTTTATCGTGATCGTAGTGGCGGTGTTCCAGGCGATGTTCACCTGGGCGCGTCCCCTGATGGACGGCGTGCAGTTTGCGGTTGCCTGGTCGGGCGAATTTGTGGCGGGCGGCCTCCCACAGGAGTCGCTGCTGCGTTCGCTGCTGATCAACGGCATCTGGAGCGGCGTGGGGTCGGTTGTCGTGTTCCTGCCGCAGATCCTGATGCTGTTCCTGTTCATAGGCATTCTGGAGGACAGCGGGTATCTGGCTCGCGCGGCACTCATCGCGGATCGGACGATGGCGCGGGTGGGGTTGCAGGGGAAGTCGTTTATCCCACTGCTGTCCGCATACGCTTGCGCGGTCCCTGCGATCCTCGCCACACGCACGATTGAGAATAAGCGGGACCGCATAGCCACGATTCTTATCGCCCCGTTCATGACTTGTTCGGCGCGGCTGCCGGTGTACACGCTGATCATTGCGGCGTTCATTCCGGAGCGTCAACTCGCGGGCCCGCTGCTTGGGACACGCGCGGCCGCACTGCTCGGCCTTTACCTGCTCGGTTTCCTGGCAGCTTTCGCGACGGCGCGGGTTCTGAAGTCCTCCGTGCTGCACAGCGAGAGGACGCCATTCGTCCTGGAGATGCCACCCTACCGGAAGCCGACGCTGCGCTCCCTCGCGCTGCGGCTGCTGGACCGCTCGAAGATCTTCCTGCGGCGGGCGGGCACCGTGATTCTGCTGGTGGCGATCGTGCTGTGGGTGTTTGCGAATCTCCCTCTCAACAACGGCAAAATCCCGGAGATCTCGCAGAGCTTTGCGGGGATGCTGGGGCATACCATCGAGCCGCTCATCCGGCCGCTCGGGTTCGATTGGAAAATCGGCGTGGGCCTCATCAGCTCGCTTGCTGCGCGGGAAGTGATTGTCGGCACGCTCGGTACGCTCTACGGCCTTGAAGGTGACGCACACTCGCAGGGCCTCCAGGCGGCATTGCGCCAGGACCTCACGCCCGCAGGCGCCGTTGCATTGCTCGTGTTCTTCGCATTTGCGATGCAGTGCGCCTCCACCATGGCGGTAGTGCGGCGTGAAACGGGGAGCTGGAAGTGGCCCATCATCCAGTTCACGTATATGGGAGTGCTCGCCTACGTGGCCGCGTTCGCCGCGAACCGGATCGTCGGTCTGTGGCTGTCCTGAGCGAACCTGTTTGCCCGTCGTGTTAGCATGAGGTCGAATTCCCTGGAGAACTCGGTCCTGTTATGCGTAATGTCGTCATTATCGGTTCGGGGTGTGCCGGAAACACGGCTGCGATCTATGCGGCGCGCGCGAACCTGACGCCCCTCGTCGTCGCCGGCCACGAGCCCGGCGGCCAACTCTCGCTCACCACGCTGGTCGAAAATTTCCCCGGCTTTCCGGACGGCATAGACGGGCCGGTTCTGGTCGAGAATATCAAGCAGCAGGCGATCCGCTTCGGCGCCGAATACATCACCGGATCGGTGATTGAAGCCGACCTTTCCAACCGGCCTTTTCGACTCAAGATCGAAGATGAGTGGGTGGAGACTCGCGTCCTCATCATCGCCTCCGGGGCTTCGGCGCGCTGGCTCGGACTGCCCTCCGAACAGGCGCTCATCGGCCACGGCGTCAGCTCCTGCGCCACCTGCGACGGCTTCTTCTTCCGGAACAAGAAGATCATGGTCATCGGCGGCGGCGATTCGGCCATGGAGGAAGCGAACTTCCTCACGCGCTTCGGCCAGGAAGTCACGGTGGTGCATCGCCGTGAGCAGTTCCGGGCGTCCAAAATCATGCAGGAGCGCGCGCAGCAGAACCCCAAGATCAAGTGGTTGCTCAACACCGTGGTCGAGGATGTATACGACCCTCAAAAAGGGTTCGTGACGGGCGTTCGGTTGCGAGACCTCAAATCCGGCAAGCAGTGGGAACAGGACGTGGACGGTTTCTTTCTGGCCATCGGACACATCCCGAACACGAAACCGTTTCAGGGCCAAATCGAGCTGGATTCGGACGGCTACGTGATCTCAATGGGCGGTGCCCGGACATCCGTTCCCGGCGTATTCCACGCGGGTGACGTGCAGGACCGCGTCTACCGTCAGGCGATCACAGCGGCCGGGGCGGGCTGCATGGCGGCAATCGAGGCGGAGAAGTTCCTCGAAGCCGAAGGGGTATAGCGCGCGAAGCGCGGTTAACTGGTCACAGCGATCCGAGCCGCGAATGCAATGAGCCGGTTAAGACCAAAGCCGCCAGCGTAGCGAGCGTACCTTCAGCCGCCAGTCACAAGCGGGCGCAGCGCGCCCCCTACTGCAGTGCCGCGCGCTTCCGCTCGAACGGCTCCTTCAGATACTTCGCGGCCTCTTCCTGCGCGCTCTGCGTGTTGTCCTTCGTGCGGATCGCCTGGGTGTATTCGTTCACGGCACGCTCGCGCTGGCCGGTGATGTCGAATATCTTGCCCAGGTTCAGGTGCGCCCAGACTTCGGTCCACTGCGGTTCCAGGTCTCCGTTCAACGCTTCGCGGAACTCGTTCGCCGCCGCCTGGTAATTGTTCTGCAGGAAGAACACCTCACCGATCCGGTAATGCGCGAGCGAACTGTTGCGCCTCACCTCGAGGGCTTTCTGGTACTCCTTCAGCGCTTCATTGAAATCGCCGACCTCGGCGAACTGCTCGCCGCGGCGGATCGACACAGCCACGCGTATGGGATCGCTGAAGCGCAGCACGCGATTATTGGGGTCGATGACCACACTCTTCGGCTTGCCGAAGGTATCCACCACAAACTCGGTGGACGGCCCTACAACCTCCACGCGCTTCTCCTCCGGATTGCCTTCGGTCTCGATGCGAAGGTCGATCGGCATGCGGAAGGTATCCAGGTCCTGCGTTACCTTACCCATCGCGCGGAAGCCCTTCTGGGTCCGGTATGTGGTGTATTCCAGCTTGAACTCGGGCGCGCCGCTCGATTCGATCCACTGCAGGAAAAACGGGCCGAGGTTCTGGCCCGAAATCTTCCCTGCCATTTCGCTGAACTGTTCCGTCGTCACCTCAGACCATGCGTACTTGTTCGCGAACTCCTTCACGAGCGTCTTGAAGTTGTTGTCCCCGATCGTGTACCGCAGCATGTTGAGCACCGCGGCGCCCTTGCTGCCGGTGACGGCCCAGTATTCGGGTGAATAGTCCTCGAGGCGTGGCGTCTGGATCACCGGAACGTCGTTCATCGTGAGGGCGTCGATGTATACGTCACGCGCTTCAGTCTCCAGCGCGCCGGCGCCGTTGACGTGCTCCAGGTAGAGCATCTCGGCATAACGCGCCATACCGTTCGCGAGCCAAAGGTGCGCGCGGGTCGCGGGCGCCACCATGTTGCCCCACCACTGCCGGCTGATCTGATTCGCCAGCAGGCGCGTGTTAGGCTGCTTCCCGAAGCCGGCCGGCGAGAGGAACAGGATGCCCGGGGCGGAGTAGCCGTTCGGCGCGCCCTTATCCGTTTCGACGACGGTCAAATTGGCGTTGGGCGGCATGCCGAAGGTGCTGGTGAGGAAAGCCATCACCTTGCCGATTTCGGCGCCGTACTCATTCGCCGATTCCTTCGGGGTGGTCTGCAGGTAGAACGAAGTGGAGACGCCTTCGGCATTCACCCGGACGGGCTCACCCTGCACGATTGCGATGCTGCCCGGGAACGACGGCTTCGAGAACTGGAACGTGTATACCGTCTTGTCGCCCGCAGCTTGCGTGCTTTCGATGCCGCTCGCCACTACGCGGTAACCGGTAGGGACAGTGATCTTCAGATCCGCGGTGAACGCGTCCGCGCCATATCCGCTCACGGGGAACCACCGCGCCGGGTACATCAGGAACCCGCTGTTAGTCTGGATTTGCGCGAACTTGATTCCGAAAACCGGCGACTCCTCATTGCCACTGAGCTTGCCGTCGTATGTGAATCGGGCCGTAGCGGGCTGCGCCTTCGGAAGCGGCTGCGGGAAATTCACCGTGACGCTGAAATTGTTATGCGACCGCTCCGCCGGGATCTGCGCGCCGCGTTCGTCTTCCACGCGCGCGAGGCTCAGTGCATTGTTCAGTTCGAACACTGCGGTCGAAGTGTCGTCGCGCGGAACGAACCGAACCGATGCGCGCGCTGAAAGGGTCTGCGTGCGCGGGTTCACTTCCGCGTCAATCGTGTAGTGTTGAACGTCAAGGCGGGCGGCGGTGTGCCGGTCCTGCGCGGCAGCCGGCAACACTACCGACAGCAATGCCGCCACGGTCCCCAGCATGCGAGCCATTCGCTGTCTCCGAGATATTTTCATTGGATCTGATTTTCGCGTGATTGCCAGACGAAGTCTTCGATGATGACTGCCGCACGCCCCATCGGGTCGTCCCCGGCGGCGAGGCGGGCGGCGACGTCGGCCAAGCCACGCCGCATGGCGGCGCGGGCGGCATCGTCGTCAAGAAGCCGGAGGGCCTCTGCAGCCAACCGCTCCCCACTCATTTCATTCTGCATCAGTTCGGGCACGATCGCCTGCCCGGCAATCAAGTTTGGCATCGAGTAGAAGGGCACACGCACCAGGAACTTGCCCGCAAGCCAGCTCAGCGCCGACACCCGATAGAACACCACCATCGGAGTGCCGAGCAGTGCGGCCTCAACGGTAACAGTGCCGCTGGCGGCCAAGGCTATGTCCGACCATGCGAGCACGTCCCATGTTGCACCTTCAATTACTTGGATGGATATTGCCGGATTGCGTTCCGTAAAATATGTCAACTCTGGAAGTTGCACGAACCGCCCCGCAGGCAGGGCCAGCACGAAACGCACCGGACGGGCGCGGGCGATGCGCACGGCTGCGTCCAGAACGGCCGGCAGATGCCGGGACACCTCGCCGTGCCGGCTTCCCGGAAGCAGGGCTATGACGGGCTCGGCGCCATTCAGTCCGTGAAGCTGGCGGAACTCGTGTTTTGTGAGTTCCGGCCTGACGAAGTGCGCCAGCGGGTGGCCGATGTAAGTCGCCGGGATCCCGTGGGTTCGGAAGAACTGTTCCTCGAACGGAAAGATGCAGAGCAGGTGGTGCAGGCTCCGCCTCATGCCTGGCAGGCGGCCGCGGCGCCACGCCCACACCTGGGGAGCCACCAGATAGAAGACCGGGATGCCGAGCCTGTTCAGGCGGCGCGCCACCCTCAGATTAAAATCAGGGCTGTCGGTGAGGATTGCCAGGTCCGGGCGCTCGCTTTCCGCCGTGCGGACCAGCTTCCGGAACTCATTGTAAATACGGGGGATGTGAGATATCACCTCGAACAGCCCCACCACGGCGAGGCTGGCCGCGTCTACAACCGTCCGCACGCCCGCCGCCCGCATCCGGGGTCCTGTGCAGCCGAAGAACTCCGCCTCCGGCAGCCGGGCGCGGACTGCTTCGACGAGCTTGGAAGCATACAGATCGCCCGAAGCCTCCCCCGCTGAGATCAGGATTTTCGGTGGCACCACGGCCAGTGTAGCCTGTGGCTCGCGACTCTTGGCACGGGCCGCCGCTTCCTGGCTTACAATCATCAATACGGGGCTGCCACAGGCGGCATCCGTGCGGCCCGCCGGGCCGCGTTTAGGAGCACAGCAGGCTAATGTCAACCAAGTCCGAGCTGGTTAAGCTCGGCGTCCAGGAATTTGCGGACCGGTTCCGTCCCGAGTTGATTCCGCTCGCTACCCGGTTCTCGTACTTCTCGGCCACGCCCCTTTCAGAGGAAGATGTCCGGGATTATCTGCAGGAGCCAATCGCGGCCGTGCCGCCCGGACTCCGGGCGCTACTCGGGGCGATCGGCATCTTCCTTGTGCCCTACTTGCAGAAGGTGGGATCGCACGCTGGCGAGATGGTGGTCTTCGAACCGCCCGCCGAAAGGGCGCAGGTGTGGTCGGCCGGCGTTTTCGGTGAGAGCGAGGCGTCACTGGTGCTCGCCATCCGTGATCGCGACGTGGCCGATTACCATTACAGCTTTTACCGGGCGGTCGCGGAGGCCGCCGTACGAGCGCTTCCTTCCAGCCACCAGGATCGCTTCATAAAGGTGCTGCGCGACGAGGTTCGCGGCGGCGTCCACGGCGAAGTGGACGAAGAAAGCTGGCGAGCGAAAATCCAGCTCATTCGCAAACAACCGGACGCCAAGTCAGATTCGAAGATCTTCCGGAGCTATGCGAAGCTTGCCTTCGCCGATACGCTCACGCTTTACCTGCACGGGATCTGCTGCGATATCGATGTGGATACCGGGCCGCGGCAACTCCCCAGTCGATATGTCCGCAAGCGCCTGGAGTTGCTGCGGGAAATGTACCCGCCGCCATCCGGCTATGCGGTCTTTCCCGAAGAGCTGAACGACAAAGACAAAGAGTAAGAGGCGCCCGCTACACGCCGGCGCCCATCAGCGCCGATAGAATCTTTGCGGCGGCAGCCTTGCCGCCCTCGCCAATCTCGCCCAGCGGCCCCACGCAACTGGGACATCCGGCTTCGCAAGGGCAGCCCGCGATCAGTTCGGCCGCGCTCTCGAGCAACTTGGCGCGCAGGTTGAAAATCGGTGCGCTCTGGCCTGCGCCGCCGGGGTAATTGTCGAAGAGGAACAGGTCCGGCTCGCTGCTGATCAGCGCCTTGGAGATGTCCTGGTCGAACGCGACGCCCAAGTCGCGCGGGTCGCACATCAGCAGGAAAGCCGCCACGGTGCGCAGCACGTTGCCGAGTCCCGTCAGCCCGTTCTGCCGTTCGAGCGGCGCAAGGCCCAAGCGCGCGAGGAACGCTTCCGGAAAGTGCAGCCAGAAGGAGGTTGTGTGCATCTCCTGCTCGGGCATTGAGAGCATTCCCGAGCCGACGTTCTCCATGGTGTAGAACTTCACCTTCTTGAAGCCGACGATCTGCCGGTTCACGCGCACGTCGCCGTGAACGGCGCGGGCGCCGGCCAGATCGGTGGAATCGAACTCCTCGAGCGCTTTCACCTGCGTGTAATCGATTGCGTCCGTAAAATAATCGCTCTCGACACGCCGCACGTAGGCCTTGCGGCCCTCGTAATCGAAGCGCTCCACCTGGTACTGCCGGGCTTCGTGCAGGTAGATGGCTTTCTCGTGGAGCGTGGTGAGCGCGGAGGGGAAATCCACCTCGGCGATGATCCGGTTTTCCGCCGTTGTATCGATCACCACGAAGTTGTCGCTCGTAATCGAACGCAGGCTGATCGCGTCTGCCGGGTAGGTATCCGAGGTCCAGTGCCACGCGCCGGCGGAGTGGTGAAGCACGCCGAGATCCTTGAGGAAGCCGCACAGCGCAGCGGTATCGTGCCGCCCGAAGCTCTCGCCGTCGCGAATCGGCAATTCGAATGCCGCGCACTTCATGTGGCTGAGGACGATCTCCAGGTTCTCCGGGTTGATGTAGGCGTGCTCGGGTGAGGCGGAGAAGAAATACTCGGGATGTTCGACGACGTACTGATCGAGCGGAGCGCTGGATGCCACAAGCACCGCTGCCGACGAACTCTGCCGCCTTCCGGCGCGTCCCGCCCGCTGCCACGTCGAAGCGAT
>DATMXS010000190.1:0-2083 GCA_035561355.1 Bryobacteraceae bacterium
CCTGAATTGGGGAAAGCAGGTTCCCGAGGCAGCCGCGTTCGCCAAGGCTTGGTTGGATTTTCACCTGATGAGCGGCCGCGTCAGCCCCTACAGCGGCCACCGTTCGCGCGTCGTGGATGCAGGCGGCATCAAGATCACGACCTACTGCGGACAGTTCGGGCTGGCATTCCCGTGTTACGAGCTATTCCGGCAGTCCCGTGACGAGCGAGGCCGTCGCGTGTGCCTCGACGTGGCGAACGTCATCCTGCACCGGACTTCCCGCAACCGGTACGGGATGGTGAACCATGCGGACAACGACGATTTTGCGATTCCCGACAGTTGCTACTTCGTCGTGACGCCGTTGATGATCGCGTACGCACTCGATCCCGCGCACGGCACAGCGTGGCGCGAGCAAGCGGTCTACCAGCTCCGCACATATTCGGACATCTTCCTGGACCGCGAAAAAGCCCTGACCAAGACCATCCTGCTCAAGGACGGCATCGGCAAAACCTACTGGACGCGCGCCACGGGCTGGCTGCTCTGGTCCATCACGGGCGTCTTGCGCCACCTGCCAACGTCGGATCCTTCCTTTGAGAGCTTCCTGGCGGACCTGCGGACGCTTGCCGGCGGGATTGCACACTCCCAGGACGCCGCCGGCTCGCTGCACCTGTATGTGGACGAACCGGCGAGCCCGCCGGAGACCACCGGAACTGCGATGTGCGCGATGGGCCTGCACGAGGCCGTCCGCCGCGGATGGCTGCCGCCGGCGTATGGCGCTGTTGCCGCGAAAGCGTGGGAGTACGTCAAAACGAAGATCACGCCGGAGGGCAGGATTGTCGGTGCATACACCGGGTGGGCAGTCCCCGCCGAGCAGCGCGAGATCGAGATGGACAAGATCGCTATGGGCTGGATTCCCGGCTTCATACTCAGTGCTGCAGCTGAGATGGGCACCAGCCGTTAGCGGCTCCTCGAGTGCGCGTCTTCGGTGAAGACGCCATAGGTGTCCGGCCGCCTCTCTCTGATGTACAGGCTCTTGCCTTCGCCGTACGACGGCCCGACTGAAAGCCACATCGTTCGCCACTGCTTGTCGAGATCAAGATCCTTCACCGCAAGCCCGGCAGGGCCTGACGCTTCGGCGAGCACCTCGCCAGAGGGGTCAATGATGCGGCTTGCCGTATTGCCCACGGTGTTTGACGACACGATGAATACTCCGTTGTCTACGGCGCGTGCGCGCGACACCAGGTCCCAGTGCGCGGGTTCGTCGCCCATGATCGGGAACAGCAGTATTTCGGCCCCCTTGAGCCTGAGAATGCGCGCGGGCTCTATGAACCAGTTATCCCAGCAAGTCAGAATCCCGATGCGTCCGAAATCCGTGTCGAATACCGGGTAATCGTTGCCCGGCGTAACGCCGTCCTCGGCTTCGCTGGTCGGCAGGTGTACCTTACGGTACTTGCCGGCGATCCGGCCTTCACGATCAATCAGCACGCCTGTGTTGTAGACGAGCCCGGCATCCACCTCCTCCAGCGTTGTCACAATATAGGCCCGATACCGCTGCGCCAACTCGGAGAGCATCGCCGTGAGCGGGCCTGGAACGCGCTGGGCCCGTTTAGTCAGCGGCATGTCCAGCAGCCGGTCCACTACGTTCTCCGAGAGGAGGATTACATCCGGCTTCTCCGCTGCGGCGCGCTCGATGATCCCGCGAATCGCGCTCATGTTCGATTCGAGAGTATTCGGCGGCCCTGGGACCAGGTGCGTCGTCGCGACGCGCACAACGCGCCGTCTAGGTGCGGCCACCAGCGCCAGCCGGGGGTTCTTCCAGAGCACCGACCCGTCCGTCCAGCGGAGCACCAGTTCCACCGTGGTCGAGCGTGCTCCCTGGGGCGCTTGCAGCACGCGGAACTCGCGCCGCCATTCTCCGGCTTCAGCGATGCGATCCACGTAATCCCTTTGGATGGGAACGGCGCCGGCGTCGTCCTCACACCAGGAGAGGATCACGCCGATGCTCACCTCTTCCTTCGCGATGCCGTTCGCCTTGCGCAGGATCTCGAACGAATAGTGCTGTCCGGCAGAAATACCTGTGACCGTCGTGATCCACTTGCCGTAG
>DATMXS010000191.1:0-12384 GCA_035561355.1 Bryobacteraceae bacterium
GCTTACCTTGGCAAAGTGCAGGGCTGCTCCACATGGCTGAGCGGCGTGAACGGCGGCGGGTTTTCCACGGTGTCCGGCCTCGTCCCGACTTTTTTGCTCGAATCCAAAGGTAAGGGATAGCCCTCAACCACGCGGCGAGTACTGGAACTTAGTACCTCAAAGGCCCATTGTCATCCCCCACTCAGAAGTGCAGGCTTCTAAGTGTTGAGGAGGCTGAATGGAAAAGTCCGTGCGGTTGATGTTCGTGTGCGCTGCCGCCCTGTGTCTGGCGGGAGCAGCCTTTGCAACGCCTATTTCGGGTGTGTATAGCAGCGGCATAACAGTCGCAGTCGGCGAACAGGATCCCTATTGGCAAATTTATTACGATGCCCAGCCGATGGCCGCCTACGTCGTGGAAGATAGCGGCTGGCCGGGATCGTGGGCGGCCAACGACGCGAACTCCAGGTGGATCGGTCCGCAAATCAACTACTCCGGTCTGACTAGCGCCTTTGACCCCATAGGCGATTACGGTTTCGCCCTCCGGTTCGACCTGACCGGCTACAACAAAGCCACGGCCGACATTCGCTTCCGATGGTCGTCGGATAACGTTGGCAGTCACGTGTTCCTGAACGGAGTGGACCTGGTAGGCGTTCCCACAATCGGCTCTCAGGGCTACGGCGCGATGTCCGCCGAATTCGCACTTCCCGGGATATACCTCGAGTCTGGTATGAACTTGCTCGAATTCAAAGTCACCAACGTGGCCTGTCCCGAGTGCGGCGACAGGCCCAATCCCGCAGCTGTCCGCGTCGAGTTCACCTCCGCCGACGCCGCCCAGGTAGTCCCGGAACCGTCCGTGGCGCTTCTGACCGGCATCGGCCTGATCGGCCTAGGTGTACTCTTCCGCCGGCGGCGCGCGTAAACCGCTCGATGTGAACGGGCACGCCACGACTGCTGGCGTGCCCAGCCCGTTCCGAGCCTTCCCAGATCCCTTCAGATCCAGTAGCTTGGCCCCCCCTTTAGGGGCATTCCGCAGTTCCCAGATGGGCGCTTCGCCACTGCGCGTTCCGTGTTCATCCCCTCTATACAGAACTCCGATTTCGCGATACGCTGTATCTATGTGGGGCTACTAATAGTTATTGTTCTTGACGGGCCACAACATGTTGCGTCAAGATTCCTAAACGTGAGTGGTTGTATCGTATAGGAATCCAACCGCCCCAACCACGAAGAGGAGCATATGGGTCAACTCGGTGTCGATCTGAGCGCGCGCGTCGAAGAGCTGAAATCCAGCAAAAAGCAGGGCTTGTCCTTCCCTCGCTATTTCACGGCCAAGCTTCCGGCCGGCCGTACTCCGTTCGACGAAATCCGCTGGGAGATTCGCACGGCAACAATCGCCAACGACAAAGGGGCGGTGATCTTCGAACAGCGGGACGTTGAGGTTCCGGCCGATTGGTCCCAGACCGCAACCAATATCGTCGCCAGTAAGTATTTCCACGGCCGCGTGGGCACTTCCGGCCGCGAAACCAGCGTTGCCCAGATCGTCAGGCGTGTGGTGGATACCGCCACCGAGTGGGGCAAGGCGGGTGGGTACTTCAAGGCGCCCGAAGACGCTGAAAACTTCCGGGCGGAGCTGGCTCACCTTGTCCTGACCCAAAAGGTGAGTTTCAACTCGCCGGTGTGGTTCAACGTCGGGGTGGACGAGGCTCGCGGCTACGGGTGGTACTACGACGAGGCATCCGGCCGGATTACCGCGCTAGCCCCCGGGCAGTCGAAACCGCAGTGTTCCGCCTGTTTCATAAACTCCGTCCGGGATTCCCTGGAGTCCATCCTTGACCTCGCCAAGACCGAGGGCATGCTCTTCAAGTGGGGCTCCGGTACCGGCACCAATCTCTCCGCCCTGCGCGAGGAGAACGCCATCCTGTCGGGCGGCGGGCGCGCCTCTGGGCCGCTCAGCTTCATGAAGGGCTTCGACGCCTTCGCCGGAGTCATAAAGAGCGGAGGGAAGACCCGGCGCGCCGCCAAGATGGTCATCCTCAACATTGACCACCCGGACGTGGAGAAGTTCATCTGGTGCAAGGCTAAAGAAGAGAAGAAGGCCCACACGCTGGTGGATGCCGGCTACGACGCTTCGATCGATGGCGAAGCCTACGGCTCCGTCTTCTTCCAGAACGCGAACAACTCCGTCCGGGCCAGCGACGAGTTCATGCACGCCGTCATGCAAGACGGCGATTGGTCCACCCGCGCCGTGCTGGGCGGCGATCCGATCACGAAGCACAAGGCCAAGGACCTGCTTCGCCAGATCGCCCAGGCGACTTGGCAATGCGGCGACCCTGGCATGCAGTTCGACACCACCATCAACCGGTGGCACACGTCCAAGTCATCCGGCCGTATCAATGCTTCCAACCCCTGCTCCGAATACATGTTCCTGGACGACTCGGCCTGCAATCTCGCCTCGCTGAACCTCATGAAGTTCGTCGGGCCGGACGGGCAGTTCGATATCGAAGCATTCCGGCACGCGGTGGACACCGTCATCCTGGCCCAGGAAATCTTCGTCGATGCGGCCAGCTATCCGACCGAGCGAATTGCGGAAAATTCGCACAGCTTCCGCCCGCTCGGCCTCGGCTACGCGAACCTCGGCGCACTGCTGATGTCGCTCGGCCTGCCCTACGACAGCCAGCCCGGACGCGATTACGCTGCTGCAGTGACTGCGCTGATGTGCGGCCAGGCCTACTTAACCAGTTCGCGTATAGCCGAAGCCGTCGGCCCGTTCCCGAATTACA
The DNA here is from genome assembly GCA_035561355.1 of Bryobacteraceae bacterium. Lineage (GTDB taxonomy): Bacteria > Acidobacteriota > Terriglobia > Bryobacterales > Bryobacteraceae > DATMXS01. The sequence continues at coordinate 2,757 of DATMXS010000191.1, forward strand.
AGCCGAACGAGGACTCGTTCCTCGAGGTCATCCGGATGCATCGCGGCTCAGTGAGCCGCATCAACGCGCGCAACGTGGCGGCCCTTGCCGACTCCGCCCAGAAGGTCTGGAACGACGCCTACGAGGCCGGTCGCCGTTACGGCTACCGGAACGCCCAGGTGACCGTCATCGCTCCTACGGGCACCATCGGCTTCATGATGGATTGCGATACTACTGGCATCGAGCCTGACCTGGCCCTGGTGAAGTACAAGCGACTCGTCGGCGGCGGCGCCATCAAGATCGTCAACAACACAGTTCCGCAGGCGCTCATCCGCCTTGGATACTCTCCCGAGCAGGTGGAAGAGATCGTCAATCACATCGACGCCACCGGGACCATCGAGGGTGCGCCGCACATCAAGGACGAGCACCTGCCCGTCTTCGATTGCAGCCTTCGGGCCCAGAACGGCGACCGGTTCATCCATCACATGGGGCACATCCGCATGATGGCCGCCGTGCAGCCCTTTATCTCCGGCGCGATCTCAAAGACGATCAACATGCCGGAAGAGTCCTCCGTCGAGGACATCATGAACGCCTACATCGAGAGCTGGCGGCTCGGCCTGAAGGCGGTCGCGATCTACCGAGACAGCTCAAAGCGCGTGCAGCCGCTCAGCTCGGGCGACGGCAAGGGCGGCGACAGGAAGGCCCTCGCGACCACAGATAAGATCGTTTACCGGCCGGTCCGCCACAAGCTGCCTGATGAGCGGCAGTCCGTGACCCACAAATTCTCGATCGGCGGTCACGAGGGTTACATCACCGTCGGGCTGTACGAGGACGGAACCCCGGGAGAGCTCTTCATCACCATGGCGAAGGAGGGCTCCACAATTTCCGGCCTGATGGACGGCTTCGCCACCGCAATCAGCTTCGCGCTGCAATACGGCGTGCCGCTCCAGTTCCTGGTGGACAAGTTTAGCCACGTGCGGTTCGAGCCGAGCGGTTGGACCGGGAACGACAAGGTCCCGTACGCGAAGTCTATTCTCGACTACATTTTCCGCTGGATGGCCGCCAAGTTTATAGGCCCGGAATTCGCGGTCGGCGAAGCGGGCGATACGCCCAGGCTGAGGCCGACCGAGCCGGATCCGCAGCCGCGCCTACCGTTCACGCCCATTGATGATGACGCGCCGCTGTGTTCCGAGTGCGGTTCCATCATGACCCGCAACGGCTCCTGCTACAAATGCGGCAACTGCGGCGGCACCAGCGGCTGCAGCTAGGGACACGAAAGCCGGCCGCCCCGGGGTTCTGCCGGAACCCAGGGCGGCCGGCTGGGAGGTTTCACCGCACTACATAGCCATCGTACGCGGCGGGCGCGCCAGCGACAATATCTGCGGGTAGAAGAGTCGTACCGGTACGTTCTAGGCCGGCTGTAGCTCTATTCCCCGAGTAAGTGCAGTGCGACCGTCCGCGAATGTGGTGCTCGCCGGTGCTCGAAAAGATACACGCCTTGCCAGGTCCCCAGGGCCAGCCTGCCCGCGATCAGCGGAATGCTCACCTGAGTGGCCGTCAGTGCTGCCCGGATGTGCGCCGGCATGTCGTCCGAGCCTTCAATGGTGTGCCGGTAATTCGGATCATCTTCTGGTGCGATCCGGGACATGAAGTCGTCCAGATCCCGGATCACGTCAGGGTCCGCGTTCTCCTGGATGACCACCGACGCCGACGTGTGCTTCACGAATGCCGTGAGCAGCCCGGTCGTCAGCTTCTGCCCCGATACCCACGCACCAATGCGATCGGTGATCTCGTACAGCCCGGTGCCGCGCGTGGGGATCTTTAGTTCGCAGACGAACTGTTTCACTCGACTGTCACGCTCTTCGCGAGGTTCCTAGGCTGATCCACGTCGCAGCCCCGGCGCACGGCTATGTGGTAGGCCATCATTTGAAGCGGCGCCACCTCCAAAATGGGCAGCAGCAATTCAATCGTTGCCGGTATCTCGATGGCATAGTCGGCTAGCTTCCGTGCCTCCTCGTCCCCCTGCGTGACAATTGCCACCACCATGCCCTCGCGCGCCTTCACCTCCTGGATATTCGAGAGCGTCTTTTCGTACAATAGCCGGCTCGACTCCGACCCGGGCTCGTGCGCCGCCAGCACCACCACCGGCAGATGATTGTCGATCAGCGCGTTCGGACCGTGCTTCATCTCGCCCGCGGGGTAGCCTTCGGCGTGGATGTAGGAGATCTCCTTCAGCTTGAGCGCACCCTCCAGCGCGATCGGGAAGTGAATGCCGCGGCCCAGAAAGAGTGCGTCGGTCGCATTGTGCAGCTTACGCGCCAATTCGTCATAAACGCCGTTGGGGGAGAGCACGGTTTCAAGCTTCGCCGGAATCCTGAGCAGCTCCTGCGCGTAACAGCGGGATTGCTCCGGGTCTAGCGTCCCGCGAGCCTGCCCCAGGTGCATCGCGAGGAGGAACAGAGCCGTGAGCTGGCCCGTGAATGCCTTGGTCGAAGCCACCCCGATCTCCGGCCCGGCGTGCGTCAGGATCGTCCCCGATGCTTCGCGGGTCAGCATGGACCCGATCACGTTACAGATTGCGATCGTCTTCGAGCCCTTCTGTTTCGCCTCCCGCTGGGCGGCCAGTGTATCGGCCGTCTCGCCCGATTGCGAGATGACCACCGTCAGGACGTCCGAATCGACGATCGGGTCGCGGTATCGGAACTCGCTGCCGTAATCGACCTCCACCGGGATCCGAGCGAGCTTCTCGATCATGAACTTTCCCGCGAGCGCCGCGTGCCAACTGGTGCCGCAGGCGACGATCTTCACGGACTTGAAGTTCTTGAATTCGCGCGGGTGGATCTCCATCTCGTCCAGGAAAACCCGGCCGGATTCCTGTCCCACGCGCCCGAGGATGGTATCCCGAACGGCGCGCGGCTGCTCGAAGATCTCCTTCAGCATGAAGTGCTTGTAGCCGCCCTTTTCGGCCATGATGGGGTCCCACAGAATGTGGGAGACAGGCCGCTTCACGGGGCGTCCGTCGAAGTCGCTCAGGCTGACGCCGTCCGGCGTGAGCACGGCCATGTCGCCGTCGGCCAGGAAAAACACATCCCGTGTGTGGCTCAGGATCGCGGGCACATCCGAGGCGACGAAGTACTCCCCGTCGCCGAGTCCGACCACTGCCGGCGGGCCGGAGCGCGCAGCCACAATCTTGTTCGGGTCCGAATGCGAGATCGCCGCGATCGCGAAAACGCCGGTCAGCCGTTTGACAGCGCGGCGGACTGCCTCCTCCAGGTTGCCCTCGAAGTAGTGCTCCACCAGGTGCGCGATCACCTCGGTATCCGTCTCCGTCCGGAAGGTGTGCCCCGCAGTCTCCAATTCGTGCTTGAGCGAGACGTAATTCTCGACGATGCCGTTGTGTACTACAACGATATTGCCTTTGCAGTCCCGGTGGGGATGGGCGTTTTCCTCGGTCGGGCGGCCATGGGTCGCCCAGCGCGTGTGGCCGATCCCGTACGGTCCATCGATCGGATTCAGCCGGACGGCGTCCTCCAGGTTATGCAGTTTGCCGGAAGCCCTCCGGATCGCGAGTCCGTCATCGCCGCAATACACCGCGAGGCCCGCGGAGTCATAGCCGCGATACTCGAGGCGCTTCAGCCCGTCCAGAATGATCGGAACAGCTTTTCTGTTCCCGATATACCCCACGATGCCGCACATTCTTCCAGTGTAAGTAAACCCCCGATTACGTACAGGATTTAATATTTGTTGGGGTAGAAGCACATCCTGGACGGTAATGCAACATTTTATTCCGATTCCCGGACCCATTTCTGCTATATTTAAGGTAGCGCTATACACAAATAGCATCCCGGCGATGGGGCCCAGCCCATCGCCAGCCCCTCTGAGTGAAGCCCCAGATCCCCAGTCTGGGGCTTCGTACTGTCTGGGGTGTCAGAACTCAGGCTCCGGCGGCCTTCCCCTTCTTCGCGGTTGTGACTGGCTGGCGGAGAATTGTCTTCAGTTTCTCCGGAGCAACCCGCTGCGGATCGGAGAGGTAAATCTCGTGGTGATACCCGGCGAATTCCAGCCCGTTCTCACTGCAGAACGCCTGCATTCGCGCAACGGTCTCAGCCTCAGCATCGTACGGCCCGATGTGCAGGATCTGGACGCACTTCCCCTCTTTCATGGTCTCCAGCACCACGTTTCCGAACGGGCCTTCCTTGCCTTTCTCGGCAAGCTTGGCCGCCGCCGTAAGCTCGTTCTGGCGGACGTTTGAAGGCACCCGAATCATCAACTTCCAATTGAAGTTCTCAAGGCCCTGTTCGACGATGCAGCGCTGCGGATCGTCGGCCCAGTAGAGGCCCTCCAGCGTGCACACCTTGAAGTCCTGCCCGCCCGAAAACTTGCGGGTCATCTTGATCGTGTACGCCAGTCCGAAAAGTGCGCCGATGTTGGCCTTGAACTCGTCGCTGCCCGGTTTGCCGCGGCCCACGGCTGCCAGGTACTTTGCCGGTTTGGTCTGGACGAGCATGGGCTGTGTGGGCTTCACATACTCGTCCTTGTGCTCCTTGTAGAGGTCGATCTTCTCCATCGATTGGCTCCTGTCGCCTGAGAGGATTGTAAGTCCGATTAGGCGCCGCGCATGACGATTTCTGAGGCGCCCCGGCGGGGTACAATCATCGGGAAATGAAACAAACGCTGCTCGCCCTCTTAATCGCGGTTTGCGCGCTGGCGCAGACTCAGCCGGTTGCCCAACCGAAAATCCAAACGCTGATCATCGCCGGCCAGAACGGCCACGACTGGCGCGGCACCACCCCCCTTTTGAGAAAGGCCCTGGAGGACACCGGACGATTCGAAGTCCGGGTAGTGGAGGAGTTCCGCGGCGCCGGTCCGGAGACCCTCGCTCCTTACGACCTCATCGTGGTCAACTATTATGAGAGCCGCAAACCTGCATTGAAGTGGGGTGAGCGTGCCGAATCGGCGTTCCTCAATCACATCAAGTCGGGCAAGGGCCTGGTGATTTACCACTTTTCCGTCGCGGCCTTCGACGGATGGGCCGAGTACGAGAAAATGTGCGCTGGCAACTGGCGCCCCAATAACGGTCACCATTCCGCCGGGCACGAATTCACGGTCGATATCAAAGACGCGAATCACCCGATCACGAAGGGCCTCAAGAAGTCTTTCCCGCAGTCCAAGGACGAGTTGTACGCCAACCTGAAATGGCAGCCCGAGGGGACCTATCACGTCCTCGCCACTGCGTACGACGACCACTCGCTCTACAAGAACGCGAAGCAGCCGATCCCTGGCGCGGGCATCGACCAACCGATGCTCTGGACCACGCAGTACGGTCAAGGCAAGGTGTTCACGACGGTCCTCGGCCACGACATCCCGGCGGTTAGCACCCCGGCCTTCATCGTGACCTTCGTCCGCGGCGCCGAATGGGCCGCCACCGGAAACGTGACCATCCCGATTCCGCCGGAGATGGCGCAGTAGTTTCGTCTGGCCCGGTGGCGCGTGCACGATGCGCGCGCCGCCGTGTTACTCGTGCCGCAATGCCTGCGTCGGGCTGATCGATGCAGCACGCCTGGCCGGGAACCAGGATGCCAGCAGCGCGACCATGGCAAGCAAGCCGGCCGCGGCGATATAGGTTGCGGCGTCCTTCGGCTCGATGCCGAAGAGCAGGCTCGCCGTGACCCGCGCCGCTGCCAGCGCGATCGTCAGGCCCGCTGCGATTCCCACGCCGATCAGAACCGCCGCATCCCGGATGACGCCCCACAGGACGGTTCCGCGCGCCGCGCCCAGCGCCATCCGGACGCCGATCTCTCCCGTACGGCGCGCTACGGAATAGCTCAGGACGCCGTACAAGCCGACTGCGGCAAGCGCCAGCGCGAGCGCGCCGAAGAAACCCGAAAGGGTAGCGAGCAGCCGTTCGCGCATGAGCGATTCGTCCACTCGCGCCGCGAGCGAGCGCGCATCGGTCAGCGCGACGATGGGATCGATGGACGCCAGTTCGCGCCGAAAGGTCTCAATCATTCCGTCGGGCGCAGCGGCGGTCCGTACCTGGTAACTTACATACGCGCGAGGGATCCTGGATGCACTCATGGGCAGGTACATCATCGCCGCAGGCTTCTCCCGCAGTCCCTGCTGAAGAACGTCGCGCACGACCCCGACGATGATGCTGCCGCCGTTGATCGATAGCCGGCGGCCAATGGGGTCCTCCCTCCCGAAGTTTTCCTCAACAAACAACTCGCTCACAACCGCGACATTCTTGTCATGCTCGTCGAACACCCGGCCCCGGAGCAACGGGATGCCGAGTGTGGCGAAGTATGCGGGCGTCGCGTACTGCTGATCGACGTATGCCTGTTTCGGGCCGGCCGGAGTGTCTACCGTCACATCGGAACTTGCTTTGCCGCTCATGTAAGGGCCGAGCGAGGCACAGCTTGCGTTCAGTACACCCGGAACCGCCGAGAGCCGGTCCAGGAGTTTGCGCTGGAGTTGGTCGGCGTCCTCCGGCTTGTACTGCTTGGGCAGGTCCAGCCAGAACACGGTGACATTCTCTTGCCGAAATCCCGGATCGATCGTCCGGAGACTCGCCAGCGTCCGGACGAACAGACCAGCGCCTACCAAAAGCACCAGCGACAGCGTCACTTGAAATGCGACGAGCGCCCTGCCGAGTCCGAACCGCGCGGGGGCGCCATGGACTGCGCCGCGTTCCTTCAGTCCGGGTCCAGGGTCAACCCGGGTTGCCCGGAACGCGGGAACGAGAGCGAACAGGAGCGCCGATCCCAGCGACACGACTGCAGTGAAGAGGAGCACCGTGCCGTCCGGCCGGACATCCAGCGGAGTGACGTTGTCGCCGGCAGGCAGAAACGCCACCAGCGAACCGCTGCCTGCAATCGCGAAAACAAGGCCCAGAACACCCCCGAGTGCAGCGAGCAGGAACCCTTCGGTCAGGCATTGCCGGACGAGCCGCATCCGGCTCGCGCCGATGGACAACCGCAGCGCCATCTCACGACGGCGGGCGGCTCCGCGCGCCAGCATCAGGTTGGCCACGTTCGCGCAGGCGATCATCAGCAACATGCCGACCAGGGCCAGCAGAATCGTGAGCGGCTCTTTGAAGCGATCGCGGAGAGTCGAGATGCCCGCCCCGGCCGAATCGGCCTGCGCCCGCATCGCCAGTTCTATCTTGCGCCACGGCGAGTTCAGGCTGCCTTTCGAATGAAGCTCGGCGCGATAAATCGTGTCTGCGGCTGCGCTGATCGTCTCCAGCGGAACACCAGGCTTCCGCCGGCCGACGACTCGGAGCCAGTTGAAACGTGAGTTCGCCAGTCGCTCCGCGCCTAATACGCCGACCGGGACCCAGATATCGGCTCGCGACACTGTATCCAGGCCGCGGAAGCCGGCGGGCGCTACCCCGATGACCGTGTACGGCGTGCCGTCGATCGTAATGGCGCGGCCCACGACGCCGGGTTCGGAGGCGAACCGCGTACGCCAAAGATCGTGGCTGACGACGGCTACCGGCTCCGTGCCGGGAGTATCCTCGCCTTTCGCGAAGAACCGCCCTGCCGCTGGCCGCAGTCCGAGCAGTTCGAAGTAGTTGGCGGAAGCGTTCTCGAGCCAGGCGAATCCGGCCGCTCCTCCGCTCCGCGTCGTAATACGTGCCCGTTGAGCATAAGTCGAGGCCGCGGCACCCTTCAGCAGGTCGCGCCGCGCATCGATCTGCTTGTACAGCGGATAGGAGAAGTTCGAAAGATACTGCGGCCCGCCGGTCTTCCGGATCGACACCAGTTCCCGCGGGTTCTGGACAGGTACCGCCCGCAGGAGCAGTGCGTTGAACACCGAGAAGACAGCCGTGTTCGCGCCGATCCCCAGCGCAAGCGAGAGCACCGCGGCCAGCGTGAAGGCCGGGTTCCTCCGAAGCACCCGAGCGCCGTACCGGACGTCCTGTGCGAACGTCTCAATGAAGGCCAGACCGCGCCGCTCGCGGTAGACCTCTTTTACCTGCGTGATGCCGCCGAAGTCCCTGCGCGCTGCGAGCCGGGCGTCCTCTTCGGTGAGACCTCGTGCCCGGTGCTCCTGCTCAAGCATCTCCAGGTGAAACTGCACCTCGTCATCCAGTTCCGCGTCGAGGCGCCGCTTGCCGAATGTTGCTCGCAACCGTTTCCACATGGCGTCACTCGCTTGCCGTCCGCAGGAAGCGCTCCATAATTGCGACCGTCCTGGCCCAATCGCCGGCTTCCTGCTCCATTCGTCGCCTGCCCTCAGCGGTCAGATTGTAGAACCTGGCCTTGCGGTTGTTGTCGGAAACGCCCCACCGCGAGTTGATCCAACCACGCTGCTCCAAACGCAGCAGGGCGGGGTAGAGGCTGCCCTGGTTTAAATCAAGCGCTCCCTCGGAAACCTGCCCGATGCGCTTCGCCAGCCCGAAGCCGTGCTGCTCGCCCATGGTTTCGAGCGTCCGCATCACGATCAGGTCCAGCGTCCCCTGTAGCAAATCGGTTTTGGTATCTCCTGTAGGCATTCTAGATGGAGTATGAGCGGCTTCCTGTAGCATGTCAAGAGGAGATTTAGGCCGCGCAGGCTTCATCAATGGAAACGTGCACCAGGTGCCGCGGCCACGGTGCGCCCCACGAAAGCGGTCGAGCGGGATGAGGACGCCGGCTAGAGCCTACACTGAAGCTGTGCGACGAACCATCCTGCTCTTGGGCTCCCATCCGGATGATGAGACCACTGCCGCCCCCTTGCTCCTCAAATACACGCGTGCCGGCCACGCCGTGCATATCGTCAGCATCACCGGTGGACAGAAGGGCGTGCGGCCCCACGCAGGCGTGCCGGCCGGCGAGGCCCTTGCAGAAGTCCGGGCACAAGAGTTCTCCTGCTCGGCCCGAACCCTGGGCGCCGAAAAGCCCTTCCTTCTCGGTTACGAAGACCAGGGCATCGCGCCGCTAGAGGTGTTCTGGGATGCGATGCACCGAGTCCGCGCCGTCGTGAACGAGGTCCGCCCGGACGTGATTCTCACTTGGGGGCCGGATGGCATCACCGGCCACGTGGACCACCGCGTCACGTCCAACCTCGCCACCGTAATCTTTCAAGAGCGCCGCCTGCTCACCTGCGATCCGAAAAAGCTCTACTTCTTTGCTTTCCCCGAGTCCGTGGTCGGCTCCAACGCCAACCCGCTTGCGCGCAAGCACGATTTCCTGCTCGTCAATGATTGTTTCATCACCACTGTGGTGGACTGTTCGGAAACGCTCGAAGAAGGGCTGCGGTCCATCGATTGCCACCGCTCCCAATTCAGGCCGGAGCGGATGCAGGAGCTGAAGGCGATGTACCGCGAGTTGCTGGGCGGGAAGATATATCTCAGGCTCGCGCTCTCAACGGCCGGTTGGCCTGGAGAGCGCGAGCGGTGCATTTTAGACGGGCTCGGCTAGCTTGCTTTTGCCGTGCCGTGACACTTCTTACAATTGCCGATGGAACCGAAGGAAGTGCCGCCCTTCGCGTGGCACGCGCCGCAGGACGTCTTTGCTGTCTCATGCTTCACGTGCGGCGGCTTAAAGTTGATAGGCGCCTTGTTGTCCTGGGGCCAGAGCTTGTCGTGGCAGACTTTGCAATCGCCCTTGACCGCAGCATCGTGCGACTTGTGATTGAACAGAATTGCGCCGTTCTTCGCCTTGAT
>DATMXS010000192.1:0-15143 GCA_035561355.1 Bryobacteraceae bacterium
CTTTCGCATCCACGTAATTGCCGTGGCTCGCGATGGAGAGCAACTCACCGCGCGCGGCGTTGTCTTCGGCATCACGCTCCAGCAGGTCCCACACGGCGTGCCAGGTACCGACATCGTTCCAGCCGAAGTTGCCGGCCGGAATACCGGAGACGTTCGTCGCACGCTCGTAGATGGCGTAATCCACCGAGATGTCGCGGCACAGCGGGTAGGTTTCGGCAAGCGCGGAAGGGAACGCGTCACTGGTGATGGGAGGAAGTGACGCGATAATCGTAGCGATCTGCGGGTCGTGCTTGCGCACGGCCTCGAGGAACGACGATGCGCGCCAGAAGAACATCCCGGAGTTCCAGAAGTAATTGCCCGCGGCAACGTAGCGCTCGGCAACATCGCGCGCAGGCTTCTCGCGGAAACTGCGGACCTTCACCGGCTCGAGCGATCCGGCGGTGACGGCCTCCGGTAACTCAATATAGCCGTAACCCTCGTCCGCCCATCGCGGCTGAATGCCTACGACGATGAGATCGCCGCCCTCCGCGGCTTGATATGCGGCCGAGATGACGCGCTCGAATGCCGGTTGGTCCGTGACGACGTGATCGGCCGGCAGCACGCCAACGATCGCGTCCGGATCCACCGAGCAAAGGATGTGGGCGGCGAGGGCGTTGCAGGGCGCGGTGTTGCGCTGCGCGGGCTCGGCGATGATCTGGGCCGCGGGTACTTCCGGAAGCTGCTCCAGGATCGCAGGAAGCGAATCGCCGTTCGTGAGAACCCAGGTGCGTTCGGCGGGAACCAGCGGCGCAACACGATCGAATGTCTGCCGGATCAGCGAGGTGTCGCCGAATACCGAGAGGACCTGTTTGGCGTGGCGTTTACGGCTGCGCGGCCAAAACCGCGTGCCGCGGCCTCCGGCCATGATTAGAGCAAAGCGATTCTTTTCGGACATGATGAGCGGCTTCTATTGAACAGGATAGCCGCGGATCAGCTTGAGCGTGCGATCCCAGCGCGTTTTGGTGAAGAAGTTCCTGGCGAGGTCCTTCATGTGGTCGATGTTGATGATGTTCGGGTCGGCCAGGTGCTCGGTGGGGGCGTCATAGGACCAGAAGATCAGCAGCGGCTTGCCTATGATGTTCGCGCGCGGCACGAAGCCCCAGTAGCGGCTGTCGAGCGAGCTATCCCGGTTGTCGCCGAGCGCGAAGTACTGGCCCTGGGGAACTACAAGTTCGCCGTTGACGACGTCGTGCTCGAGCATTGTGTAGGCGGGGTCGGCGAGTTTGGTGTTCGGCTGGCCCGGGAAGCTATCGCGGTAGGAATCGAGATAACTGGTCTTGTGGAACTTGTAGGGCTCCTGCAGCAGCTTGCCGTTCAGGTACACCTGCTTGTTCAGGATGCGGATACGATCGCCGGGAATGCCGATGACGCGCTTCACGTAATTCGTTCGGATGTCGACGGGCCAGCGGAACACGATGATGTCGCCGCGCTTCACGGGGGAGTATGGAAGCAGGTGCTTGCTGAGAGGTCCGGCGGGCGCGTAGGCAAGCTTATCGACGAGAAGATGGTCACCGCGCAGCAGCGTGTCCTCCATGGAGATGGTGGGGATGACGAATGACTGCACCAGCGATGTCATCACGAATACCAGCAGGATGACGGTGATCACCCATTCGGCGATGGCGCCGCGCTCGGCAGCGTGCGCCTTCTCCGCGGGTTTGATTGCGGGCGTCTCAGGGACGTTCACGGAACACTATTGTACGGGATATCCGTGAACGAGCTTGAACGTGCGGCGCCAGCGGGTTTTGGTGAAGAAGTTAGTCGCGATGTCCAGGATGTGGTCCGGGCTGAAGGTGGGGCCGGAGAGAGCCTCAGTGGTCGCGTCGTAGGACCAGTAGATGATCAGCGGCTTGCCGATGATGTTCTCGCGCGGGACGAAGCCCCAGTAGCGGCTGTCGAGCGAGGAATCGCGGTTGTCTCCGAGCGCCAGGTAATGATCCGGGGGCACCACGACCTCGCCGTTCGTGACGTTGCGCTCCAGCATGTCCAGGCCGCGGTCCAGCACCTGACCGTCGGGCGGGCTCGGCCAGTTGTCGCGGTACGGGCTGAGGTAATCCGTCTTATGAAACTTGAAGGGCTCGTTGACAGGCTGCCCGTTGCGGAAGACCTGCTTGTGGAAGATGCGAATGCGGTCTCCGGGGACGCCGATCACGCGCTTCACAAAAGTCTGACTGATATCCACCGGATACCGAAAGACGATGATGTCGCCGCGCTTCACGTCCTGATAGGGCAGGAGGGCGCCGCTGAATGCGCCGTGGGGCGCGTAGGCGAGCTTATCCACCAGGAGGTGATCGCCGATCAGGAGGGTATCCTCCATGGAACCGGTCGGAATGACGAAGGCCTGCACCAGGGTGGTAGTGCCGAACAGCAGCAGAATGACGGTGACGGTCCATTCGGCGATGGCGCCGCGGGGGCCGTCATGTTTCCGCGCGCCCTGCGGGCGCTTCTGGTCAACCACGGGAGTCTGCTCTCGATCCACGACGTTCAAGGCCTCATTCTAGCGGATGTGCGGGGTCGTCATCGCGGCGCGAAAAACGGCGCAGGCGAAACAACTCGGCGAATGATATCCAAATGTTCAGCAACCCGAGCCCGCTGACGGCGCCGCGCACGTACGGACTGGCCCAGATAGGTTCCCATCCCGGGGCGAGTGCGGAGAAGTAGTTGTAGTCCCAAAGGTCGAGCCAGGGGAAGACGACGAGGAAGGCGCCCACCTCGAAGCAGAAGAACACGAACAGCAGCGCGCCGGCCTTGTGATACCACTGCTCCTTCGAACCGGAACTGTCGCGGTGCTCCCAGGGCTGAGGCACGGGAATCGGGTTCACGCCCATGCGACCTTCGCGGCGGGCTGCGCCGGGGAGCCGTGGGATGCCTCACGCCATGCCTCGCGCGCACCCGACTCATAGGCGGCCTGCCACGGGAAGTTCGCGGCCTCACGGCGCAACGCTCTCGGGCAGGAATTCACCACGGGCTCAAACGTAAAACGGTGCTGGGGTGTGGGGCCGAAGCGCGCCAGGGCGAGCAGATGCTCGGCTGTGGTGTAACCCTTGTGCCGCTCGAGGCCGTACTGCGGATACACTTCGTCCCAGAGCCGCATGCATTCGTCGCGCGCGACCTTCGCAAGGATGGAAGCGGCGGCGATAGAGCGGCAGCGGGCATCGCCGTGAACCAGCGGCAACTGCGGCAGCGTACTCTCCAGTTTGATCGCGTCGAGCAGCAGATAATCCGGAGGCGGATCCAACTGCTCAATAGCCCGTTCCAGGGCGACACAGGATGCGCGGTAGATGTTGATCCGGTCGATCACGAAGGCATCTACTGACGCCACCGCCCAGGCCAGCGCGAAACGCCGGATCTCCGCCGCCAGACGTTCGCGCCCGGCGGCGGTGAGCAGTTTGCTGTCGCGCAGACCGATGACCGACCGCTCCGGCGGCAGAATCACGGCAGCTGCGTAGACGGGGCCGAAGAGCGAACCGCGTCCGGCCTCGTCGGCGCCCGCTATCACGGCATAGCCGTTCGCGCGAGCTTCGCGCTCGAACGCGCCCACGCACCGGATCCTGCGCCTGCCAGTCTGGGCCAACTTACTCCTGCCCTTATCGGACTGTGCGCTCCTTGAGGCGAGCGGCCTTGCCCCTCAATGCGCGCAGATAGTAGAGCTTCGCGCGGCGAACCTTGCCGGTACGGATGAAATCGATGTGGTCCACCACCGGGGCGTTCACGGGGAAGATGCGCTCGACGCCCTGGCCGAAGCTGCTCTTCCGAACAGTGATGGTCTCGCCGAGACCGACGTTGTTCCGGGCGATCACCGTGCCCTCGAACGCCTGAAGGCGCTCTTTTTCGCCTTCCTTGATCTTCACGTGCACCCGGATGGTGTCGCCCGGGCGGAATTCCGGCAGGCCTTCGCGCAACTTGCTGCCCACGTACTTCTGCAAAAGCTGGTTAATCATGACTCACGCTTCCCTGCCGGCGTTCCATCCCGGAAGGCCGGCGACTCAATTTCTTCCTGCACTATGTCTTCCTGCGCCGCCCGCTCGATGAGGTCGGGCCGCAACCGGCGCGTCTTCTCGAGGGCGGCCTCGCGGCGCCAGCGGCGGATCTGCTCATGATGGCCGCCGATCAGCACCTCGGGCACTTTCCAGCCGCGAAATTCCGCGGGCCGGGTGTACTGTGGGCAATCCAGCAGGCAGGCCTGCTGGAACGACTCATTCAGCGACGACGCCTCGTTGCCGAGGACGCCGGGCAGCAACCGCGCCACCGTATCAATGACAACCGCGGCAGCCAACTCACCGCCGCTCAAAACGTAATCGCCGATCGACACCTCTTCGTCCGCGAGGTGCTCGGCCACGCGCTCATCCACACCCTCATACCGGCCGCAGATCAGCAGCAGCCCTTCGAGGGCGGAAAGACGCCTCGCCGTTTGCTGGTCGAACATCCTACCCTGCGCGGAGAGGAGAACCACCTTCCGCTCGGCCGTCCGTTCGGGCCAGATGGACTCCACCGCCTGAAAGAGAGGCTCGGGCTTTAACAGCATGCCCTCACCGCCCCCGAAAGGACGGTCATCCACCGTGCGATGACGGTCAACAGTCCAGTTCCGCAGATCGTGGACGCGAATGTCAAGCACGCCCGCCGCACGAGCCCGCGCAACGACGCCGTGCTCGAACGGCCCCCGGAAGAACTCGGGGAAGATCGTCACAACGTCGAACGTCACAAACCCTTCAAACCTTCCGGCAATTCCACTACTATGCGGTGGGCCGCCGGGTCAATCTCAACGCAGATCGCTTTCGCAAACGGCACCAGCATCGGTTCACGCGCGCCTGGCACTTTAACTTCAAGCAGCGCAGGCCCGCCCGCGTCTCGCCAACCAGTTACCACGCCAACCATGCCGCCGCCGCGCTCCACCATTTCACACCCAATCAGGTCCGATTGGTAAAACTCGCCCTCGGGCAGAGGTGCCCGCAGTTCCATCGGAACGCGAACCTCGTGCCGGGCGAACTTCTCGGCGTCCGAGATCGAATCGACCCCGCGGAACTTGAAGATGAGCGCCCCACGGTGCTGCCAAACCGATTCGATTTCGATGTTCCGAACCCGTACTCCATCCGGTCCGAAGAGCGTCACCTCAGGGAGGCCTTCAAAACGCTCCGGCCCGCTGCTGAACGACTCCGCGGCCAACTCGCCCCGCCGTCCCCATGGACGGAGGAGCAGAGCAAGGGTGACCCACGACCCTTCCGGATCGTGGGCTCCGATTTCAGGTCCGTCCGATTGCAGAATCTACTCCAGAATTTCCAGCGTGAAGCGGCGATTCAACTTCATCCCTGCCGCATTCAGTATGGTCCGGATGGAACGCGCCGTCCGGCCCTGTTTGCCAATTACTTTCCCCAGGTCACTGGGCGCCACCCGCAGCTCCAGAACCGTAACCTGTTCCCCTTCAACTTCGCTGACGTTGACTTGGTCGGGGATGTCGACCAGAGCTTTCGCGATTTCTTCCACAAGTTCTCTCATCCCTGACATCCCAGCGCCTCCTCTACTAGCTCCATCGTAACAAACGCCGCCAAACGGAGATCCGTATCCGGTAGAAGACACACAACTAATGCTTGGCGTCCCGTCGGGGACATGCGGGTAAAGGGAACTCCCCGCCGACCGCCGGCGCCGCTCAATACCCGATGGCTCTTAGTAAGAGGTCAGGCTACCGGCGCTGCAACCGCGGGATTCTTCGCGAGCAGACGGGCAACGGTGTCCGACGTTTTCGCGCCGTTCTTGACCCAGAACTCGATCCGGTCGTGCTTCAGGTTGACGACGGCCGGGTTCTTTACCGGATCGTAGTTTCCCACCACTTCCACGGCGCGGCTATCGCGCGCGCGTTCCTTATCGATCACGACGACACGGTAGGTGGGCTTCTTCTTCGCACCGAACCGCGCTAAACGAATCATCAACATAGAGGTAAGTCTCAATCTCCTGGTCTTTAAAGCTTGTGGCTTGTGGCGCCTGCCCGGGAACTTTACCGGCCAAGTGCCACAATGCACAAACCGCTATCTGCCGAATTGCCCCATAATGTCAGGCAATTTCATCTTTCCAAGTCTCTTGCCCAGCATGCCGCCCGTGAGGCCCTTCATCATTTTGCGCATCTGGGTGTACTGCTTGAGAAGCTGGTTTACTTCCTGAACCGTAGTCCCGCTGCCTTTCGCGATGCGACGGCGGCGAGAACCGTTGATCAGCATGTGGTTGTCGCGCTCTCTGGCGGTCATCGAATCGATCATCGCCACCACGCGGGTGATTTCCTTCTCGTCCACCTTGACGTTCTTGAGGTCCTTGAACGGGCCGACCTGCGGCATCATCGACAGGATCGACTCCAGGGGGCCGAGCTTCCGGAGCTGGCGGATCTGATCGCGGAAATCTTCAAGGGTGAACTCGTTCTCGATCAGCTTCCGCTGCATCTCGACGGCTTGCTTCTGATCGATCGACTCCTCGACCTTCTCGATCATCGAGAGGACGTCGCCCATACCGAGGATGCGCGAAACGACGCGGTCGGGATGGAAAGGCTCGATGGCGTCGAACTTCTCGCCGGTGCCGATGAACTTCAGCGGCTGCCCGGTGACGGTGCGGATAGAAAGCGCCGCGCCACCGCGGGCGTCGCCGTCCATCTTCGTAAGGATGATGCCCGTAATTCCGAGCTGCTTGTGAAACTCGTCGGCGGACCGGACTGCGTCCTGACCGGTCATGGCGTCCGCGACAAACAGGATCTCAACGGGGCCGAGCACTTCCTTGAGCTGTTTGAGCTCGGCCATGAGCTGCTCGTCGATGTGCAGGCGTCCGGCGGTATCGACCAGCAGCACGTCCTTGCCGGTGTTGGCGGCCTCGCGGCGCGCCGCGCGGGCGATGTCGGACGGCGTGCCGTCACCGGTCCAGATGGGCAGCTTCAAGTCGCGCGCGATGACGGCGAGTTGATCGCGAGCCGCGGGGCGGTAGACGTCCACGGACGTGACGATCGGGTTGTGCCCGTTCTTCCCGAGCCAGCGCGCGAGCTTGCCGGTAGTGGTGGTTTTGCCGGAGCCCTGGAGCCCGACGATGAACATGACGCTGGGCGGCTCGTTCGCGAAGCGGAGCTTTGCGGCGTGGCTGCCGAGGATCTTGACCATCTCGTCGCGGACGATCTTAACCACCTGCTGCGACGGGGAGAGGGCAGTGAGGACGTCCTCGCCGAGAGCCTTCGCCTTGATGTTTTCGATGAGCTGTTTGACTACCCGGAAATGGACGTCGGCTTCAAGCAGTGCAACACGGATTTCGCGCAGAGCGGTCTCCATGTTGGCGGCGCTGAGCTTACCCTCGCCGCGCAGGTTCTTAAATACGCGCTGAAGCTTGTCTGAAAGATTCTCGAACATGTCCGGGGACCAAAAACAAAGTTCCGGAGGGAACTGACACACTGCCGGTGATGGGCAGTTCCTTCATTATAGACGAAGGAGCTAGCAGCTAGGAGCAGGCTGTTCCGGACCGTCAAAAGAGCACCGCCAGGAGCACTTCCACCTGGTTCGATGGGAAGCGGAGCGCTCCCGGTGATTCACCGCTCGAGATATTTGCCGTCCAATGGGCGAGGCGCACTTCCGGAACGACGCGGGCGCGGCCGGCTGACGCTTCGACGCCGCCACCAATAACAAGTCCCGGGTACCAACGCTTTCTCAGGTCGCTTGGCTGGTTGGTGTCGATTGGCGTGGTGACCTCGGTGCCGGCGATGAGATCGAAGGTGGTGAGCGCACCTTTCGCGCGCACGGGTCCGATGATGCGGAGTATTCCGCCTGCCGCGACAAACGGGCGCACGGGGCCTTCCAGGAAGCGGCGCTTCGCCAGGACGGGCAACTCCCACGAATGGCCCTTCACATCAAAGGCGGACCGCGTTCCCCGCCCGGCCCCGAACGTACTGCTCAAGCCCACGTAGCCCATCCGTTTATAAAGCAGGTCTGCGGCGAATCCGAAATGGCCGGAGAGCCACCATTCGCCCGTGACGCCGACAGTGTAGCGGCGCGTCGCAGCCGAGTAGTCGTGACCGCCGCGAAGAGTGTTTGCTCTCGTGGTTTCGAGATACTGCGTCAGCGGAACTCCGCCTTTCACGCCGAAACCGATGCCCTGGGAAAAAGCGGGCAGCGCCACGATGAGCAGGAGAGCCGCGACTCGCGCCACGGGTCCAGAGTACTCCGCAAGGGGGGCGCCCGTCAGCGGCCGGTCGCGAGGTACTGACCCGTGCTGGCGTCCACGAAGATGGAGTACGGGCTGGTCGATACCGACTCCCCCCAGAAAACGCGCCACGCAGGGTTTGGGAACCGGTTCGTTTTCTCGAGCAGGAATTTGACCTCCTGATCCGGGTGCTTTTTCGCATAGGCGGCGCCCTTTTCCATGGCCACTTTGTAAGCGGCCGTGGAATCCGTCTTGAACGCGAGCATCAGGAACGGCGTCGGCCCGCTGCCGCCTGACCATTGTTCCTGCGGGTCCGCGGTGACGCCGCCGCGCAGATTGCGGACGGGGCGGTGCACGACGGAATAGATGTACCGCCGCGCGAGCCGTTGACCTTGCGACACGAACACGGCCTCCCACGCAGCGGCCTTGCCTCCTTCGACTTTGACCTCATCCACGTCGATCTGGGCGATGCGGAGCGGTTGCGCATCCGACGCCCAGCTTCGCGCCGAGATGAACATCTTGTGAAACGCCGATTGAGCCGAGACGGGTTCAGCCGGCGCGGCTTCGGCTGTGGGGGCCTCGGCTGGCCTCTGCGGCTCCGAGCAGCCGGAGAGAAGCAGCAGCACCGGGACGAGTGGCAGCACGCCTAGGAATCTGGTCATTTCAGATCGAGGAGGAATCTTCATTGTACCGGGCGGCGGGCCACTCACCGGTATCATTGATCCGCAGCACCTCGGCGCCCCACTCTTCCAGGCGCACGATGCTGACCGACGCGGTCTCGATCCGCAAGCGGTGAATAAAGTCCACCGGCATTCCGAGGTAATAGAGCAGCGCTGCCCGGATGGAATCCGAGTGAGAGAAAACGGCGACCGTCTGGTCCGGATGGCGCTCGCGAATGTCTTCGAGAGCCAGTGCCATGCGGGCCTGCACTTCAGGCATGATCTCGCCCCCGGGCGCGCGGGTTCCACTACGGAATGCATTGAACCGCTGCCAGAGCGGTTCATTGTTGAGGTCGGTCAAGGAGCGCCCGGTCCAATCGCCGAAGCGGAATTCGCCCACAGCGGGGCATTCGCGAATCCGGAGATCCAGGGCAGCCGCAAGAGGCGCGGCGGTCATCATGGTGCGCTCGAGCGGGCTTGCATAGATCGCTGCGAACGGAACGGTGCGCAAGCGGCTGGCGAGGCGCTCAGCTTCGGCGGCTCCCTGGCTGTTGATGGGAACGCCAGGGGCCCAGCTCGCAAGATAGCGGCCTACGGCGTCAGTGTGGCCGTGACGGATCAGGTAGATGTGGCTCATTCAGACTTTATTTGGTCGCGAAGAAGAACGTACGTCCAATGGCGAGATCCTTCATCCCGAGTTCCCACGCCTGATGGGCGGTGACATCGGAGAAACCGGCGGCGGAGAGCGAGGATAGGATGTCCTCTTCTGCGTAGCAGCGCTCGAACACGGCGGTGTCCGCCCGAGACCACGATCCATCGGGCTCCAGGCCGAATACTGTAATGTCGGCGCGGGCGAGTTGTGCGTTCGAATCATAGCTTCCACGCGTGATGCCGACCTCCGCGTCCTGCACGTTGGCCCAGGCGCCGTGCCAGTAGCTCTGGAAATTCTCTTCCATGTTGAGGTCAAAGACGAACAGGCCGCCCTGCTTCAGAGCACG
The DNA here is from genome assembly GCA_035561355.1 of Bryobacteraceae bacterium. Taxonomy (GTDB): domain Bacteria; phylum Acidobacteriota; class Terriglobia; order Bryobacterales; family Bryobacteraceae; genus DATMXS01. The sequence goes on from DATMXS010000192.1 coordinate 9,851, forward strand.
GAACACATTCGCGAAGGCAGAGGAAAGTTCTGGAAGTTCCAGAATGTGATTCAGGCTGTCGAAGGTGCTGAAGGCTGCATCGAACTCCGGCGGGAGATCAAAGCAGCGTGCGTCGCGGTGGAGGAAAGTCGCGCCGGGCGCCTTCTGACGAGCATAGTCGAGCATGCGGGATGAGCCCTCGACACCGGTGACGCAGTAGCCGCACTCGACGAGTTGGGCGGAAAAATCGCCGGAGCCGCAACAGAGATCGAGCACCTTCGCGTGCTTTGGCAAGCGCGGGAAGACGTGTGTCTCGAAAACGGGGCGCGCGTTGCGATGATAATCGTCCCCCCAGCCGCGGCGGTAATACCACGCGAACGAGTCATACGCGGAGTAGGGATCCATCGATCCTGTTGTAGCAGAAGAGGAGGAGGCAGGAGGCAGAATGCTAGAAGGCTAGTTAGCGCAGACGCTTCTCCTGGCCTCGCCTCCTCCTGTTGCGCCTACCGGTCGGAAAAGAACTTGTCCGGTTCTCCCGGGCGGCGGACGCGGCTGCGCTTCAGTTCTGCGTCGCGCTGCAACTCTTCATCCGTAAGTGCCGGTTTGGTCGTTTCGTCAGGAAAAGCAGACTCTCCGGCTCGGCGGGTCCGGATGTGCTCCTCCTCGCGGGTAACGATCGGTTCGTCACGCAAGGACGACTCGGTCCGTGTGCGCGGCAGCGGCTTATCGTGAGCCGCAAAATCGGCTTTCGCCTCGCCGCTCGAGGCGACCTCTTCGGCCCCGGCACGCTTGAGAATCTCTTTGGCGCGGCTGGCCCAGTCCCCGGTGTCACAGTGCACGGACAGTAGGATCCCACCCTTCCGAATGCGCCCTTCGTAACGCTTGGCTTCGAACTCAGGTATGCCGAGACCGACCAGTGCGCCGATGACTCCCCCGCCGATGGCGCCGGCCCCGACGCCTGTGAGCGCGGCCACGATCGGACCCGCGGCGACGATCGGCCCTATACCGGGGATCGCCAGCATTCCAATTCCAGCCAGCCAGCCGAGGGCCCCGCCGATTGCACCGCCGGAAACAGCGCCTGCCGCAGTGCCCTCCGGCGCCTTCGTGTGCTTCTCGACCGCGAAATCCTTTGTGCCCTGATTGTCAGCAAAGAGAACGGAGATGTCTGTGTTGCGGTACCCAGCCGCCTTGAGATCATCGACGGCTTCTTCCACGGCCAGCCGCGACGGGAAAATCCCATAAACTGAAACGTTTTTCGCCATATAACACCCCTCCCTCCTGGTTGATGCACCCCGAGGTCCATACCGTAAGAACTTGAAAAGACGAGCCATCACGGAGAGATGGAGTGAAGAAAGTACCTACACTGAAAGGCCGTTCAGGCTTTCAGGCGTTCGGGGAATTTGCTTTCCAACTTCTTGACCTTCGGAGCGACCACGTAGGCACAGTAAGGCTGCGCGGGATGGTTCTCAAAATAGCGAGTGTGGTAATCCTCGGCCGGGTAAAAATCTGAAGCGGGACGCAGTTCGGTGACGGCGTTCGGAATCTTGCGGAGGGCTTCCTCCGCTGCACGCCGCTGTTCGGGTGAGTGGTAGAAAATGGCGGAGCGATACTGAGGGCCGACGTCGTTGCCCTGGCGATTCGGGGTGGTCGGGTCATGCATCGCAAAAAATACGTCGAGAATCTCGGCAAACGAAACGGCCGCCGGATCGAACGTCAACTGGACCACCTCGGCGTGACCGGTCTTTCCAGTGCAGACCTGCTCATATGTGGGCCGGGCGACGGTGCCACCCATATACCCTGACTGCACGGAGGTGACGCCCTCCAAGCGGTTGAAGACGGCCTCGAGGCACCAGAAGCAGCCTCCGGCCAGCGTTGCGGTTTCCATGCGATTAGTCAATCCTCAGTGAAATTTCGGCCTTTGCCGCCGCGAGATGCCTTCCCACGACTCCGAAACACAGAATCAGCCCGACGACTTCCAGCGCCTCCTCGATTGTATTCAGGACGAAGCGCGTGAGGTCCGGCGCAGGGTGGGCCTCCACGTAGGCGCCCGAGACCAGTTCCATGCCAAGGGCTCCCGCCACGTAGATGGCGCCCGCGACCATAAGCCCATTGCGCGTCGCCCTGGGGAGACGGAAGAGGAACTTGAGGTATGCGGCGGCGACCACTACGACAAAAATCATCCCCGGGATCACCCATACATAGTGGAACATGCCGCCCGGCCTGTAGACCTTCCAGATGAGTTGCATCAAGGTCTCATGAAGTTGCGCGATCTCATCCACGGTCATGGCGGCAAAGATGATGCCGAGGATGTTCCATCGCGCGGCAAGCCCGTCTCCCGAGCGGCGCGAGACAGCGGAAGCGAGGAACATGGCGGCGGAACAGGCTCCGAGGCAGAGCGCGGAGAAGAACGTCGGCAGATTCGCTTCGTCATCGAAATTGAACTGGCGAATAAGGCCTGCGGCGGTATCGATGCCGAAGACGTGCCGCATGATGCCAGCGGTGAACGAGGCGACCGTGAGGAGCGCCAGGACTGCAAACGCGACGCGGACGATAAGCCGAGTGGGGATGCGCACTGCGACGCTGGGGACGAAGACTCGGTCAGCCGGCACAGCGCTCAGTGCTGCGGAACGGTTTGGCTGGTTTTTGCGTATCTGGTTTCCAGTGAGACTAGTGAGACTTATGCGACCCCTCATACTGAACGCTCTCCTCGTCGCGCTGGCCGCACACGGCGCCGCGCAACAGCAGAAAATCGATCCCGCACGCATCGTCCGGCTCGACCGCCAGGACCTGGCAGTGGCCGATTTCAAGGCCGAAGGATACATACTCGACATCGGCGGCGGCGGCGAAGGCATCATCGGGAGGATGAAGCCGCAGCAGACCGTCGCGATCGATTTGTACAAGAACGAACTGCAGGAATCGCCCCAAGGCCCCTTAAAGATCATTATGGACGCGTCCGACCTGAAATTTCTGGATGCGAGTTTCGATACGGTCACTGCATTTTTCTCGCTGATGTACATGAAGCCTGACATTCAGGAGAAGGTGTTCGCCGAAGCGTTCCGTGTCATGCGGCCGAACGGGCGATTACTGATTTGGGACGCGACCATTCCGACTGCGCCGGACGGCAATTCCGACGTGGTGATTTATTACTTCACGTTCAAGCTTCCGAAGGAAGAGGTGCGGACGGGCTACGGCACGCGTTGGCCGGAACGCACGCTGGACGTCGCACATTACCGGTCGCTGGCCGAAAAGGCAGGGTTCGTCGTGCAATCGACGTCCGAACAAGGGCGCACTTTCAAGATGGAATTGCGGAAGCCATAACCCGCAGTTTGCCAGCCGTGCGGCGGTACGGTTTCCGGTAAACTCGGTAGGTTCGCCATGAACCGCCGCACGCTTCTGCAAACGCTGCCCTTGGGAGGGCTCTCGATGATCGATGCGACCGCCGCGCCGGCGGACGCTCCGGCCCGACGAAAACTGCTGTATAGCCTGATGGGCGATCTGCCTGCGCGGAACCGGCCTATCTCGACCCGCAGCGAAGGAACGGAGGATCGCGGCTCCTTCCTCCTGGAGCGGCTCGTCCTGGACGTGAACGGTCTGGAGCCGGCGCCTGCGTATTTTGTCCGACCGAAGAACGCGCCGCCACGCATGCCGGCGATTCTGTTTAACCACTGGCATGGCGGTGAGTACAAACTCGGCAAGGACGAGATGCTGCGGCCTAAAACGGGCATTCCGTCGTGGGCCGAGGCGATTACGGCACAAGGCTGGTGCGCGCTGTGCATGGACATGTGGGCGTTCGGCGGGAGATCTACGCGGACCGAGATGGACATCTTCAAGGAGATGCTCTGGAAAGGGCGCGTGATGTGGGGAATGATGGTCTACGATTCCATCCGTGGCATGGACTACCTGGCATCGAGGCCGGACGTGGACAGAGCGCGACTCGGTACTGTGGGGATGTCGATGGGCAGCACGATGGCATGGTGGGTCGCGGCACTCGACGAACGGGTGAGAGTCTGCGTTGACATCTGCTGCCTGACCGATTTCGACGCTCTTATCGCTACGGACAATTTGAAAGGCCACGGCATCTATTACTACGTTCCGAGTCTGCTCAAGCACTTCACCACCTCGCAGATCAACGCGCTGATTGCGCCTCGCCCGCACCTCGGATTGGCCGGGAACCTGGATCCGCTGACGCCGCCGGCCGGACTGGACCGAATCGACCGTGACCTGCGCGCCGTCTACTCAGACGCGGGCAAGCCCCAGAACTGGAAGTTGTTCCGAGAGGATGTGGCGCACGTCGAAACGCCGCGAATGCGCGGTGAAGCGTTAGAATTCCTCACAAAACACCTGTAAGCGAGCAGCTACTCTCGATTTCCGCACCGCGCTCGCTGCGAAGAGCATCTTCCAATTGACATCCGTTACTGTGACCGCCGCGTGCACACCGGCGTTCTCGCATATCGACTCAGATATCCGAAGTAGCTCGGCTCCCGCTGGAGGAAAATGCGGATCACCGAATCTGTGCGAAACCTTCTCGCGAAGCAGAACTATATGCTCGTGCGATACGGCTATTCGGACGAGCGATCGAGGAGGATGCGGCAGGTCAGCCGCGTAGCGCAGGAACGAACTCTCCTTCTGAATCACGCCGAAGCGTGCCAGATTATGAGCGCGGTCCGGGCGGTGGCTCACGTGCCGGGCGATATCGCAGAACTCGGCGTCTTCGCTGGAGCGAGCGCGCGATTGATCGCGGATCACATGCAGGACGGCAAGACGCTGCACCTGTTCGATACATTTGAAGGGCTGCCGGCAGTCGGTGAAGTCGATTCAAAGCGGTTCACGGCAGGCGAGTTTTCGAGCACCTTCGAGTCCGCCCGCGATTATCTCAAGAACGCCCCGGCAGTCCGATTCCACAATGGACTGTTTCCCGGTACCGCGGCAGCGGTGAGCGACCACCGGTTCTCGTTCGTTCACCTGGACGTGGACATTTATTCATCCACGCTCGCTGGGCTGGAATTCTTCTATCCGCGCATGTCGAGGGGCGGCATTCTCATCACGCACGATTACATGAGCGCAGATGGAGTGACCGCCGCGTTTCGCGAGTTCTTCACAGGCAAACCCGAACCAGTGATCGAGTTGACGGGTTACCAGGCCCTCGTCGTCAAGCTCTGAGAGAAGCGAGAAGAACGCTTCTCCGAAACACTCTTTCGCCCTGCCGCCTGTATCGGAGCGAGGCTTCCGGATGTTGCTGGCCGGGTTGCACTTGCCCGCTATTCAGCAAGCCCCCATGTGGCGCCCTCCTAAGGTAGGTTAGAATGCACCGATT
>DATMXS010000193.1:0-2065 GCA_035561355.1 Bryobacteraceae bacterium
TCGCGCCAGGCTTGCCTTCGCACCCGCTGTTTAGACGTGCCCCGAATGCGAAAGTTTGACACCTTCCGCATTCGCCTCTTAAAATCGTAATCGGCTGGCTAGAAAGCCTTTTCTGCCCTCGCCAAACGAGGCCGCGTGTATTCCTGCGGTCTTTTCCCCACAGCGTGGCGGCGTAGCTCAGGTGGTTAGAGCGACGGTCTCATAATCCGTAGGTCGTAGGTTCGAGTCCTACCGCCGCCACCAAACAAATCAACAACTTCCGGCTAGATTGCAGTTTCGCGATTTTGGGGCACTTGCGCGGGGCTTGCGGATTGGTGTGCCGCATTCTTCTGTTCTTCGCTCGCTCTTGCCTCTTCCAACACTCCGTCCACCTTGTCAACGAAGCGTACATCGGCACCGGGGATCACTTGCCCGTATATATCAACGGTGACCTGAATGCTTGAATGCCCCATCTGCTCCTTCACGTAAACGATCGAGGCACCGTTCTGCAGCAACAGGGATCCGGAGGTGTGGCGACAATCATGCAGGCGTATCTTGCGAATGCCTGCGGCCGTCAGCACCGGGCGGAAGTAACGGTGGTAGAGATTGTCGGGATCAAGAATGCCGCCTTCCGGTGACGGGAAGACGTATTCGTCGAGGATGTCGTCCTTGCGTTCCGCGTACGCCTCGACCAGTCGCTCGTCGCGCAGCTTCAGCAGCGCACGGCGGAGATCGCGGACATTCCACGCGGCGAGGCTTGCGGTTCTGCGGCGTCCGGTACTTGCGCAACAAGCTGCTTCGTTCGAGTGATGATTTGCCTGGCGTAAGCCGGATGCCATTCGCTCAGATCCAGCGTGATCTGCTCCGCAAGACGATCGCCATTGCAAGACCAGCGATGGCGAGTCTGGTGGCCTCGGCCACCACATCGCGAGCCATTATCCGAATGCACTGCGGCTGCTTTCTCTCGTTGATACTCGGCGTGAGCTTCTGTCGAACGGCGCGTAGGTCCCTGACGATCTTCTCTCGTTCCGGCTTCTGCGACGCAGGCGGCAGTTCCCGGATAGCTCGCTTACGGTGCTTCTCGATCGAGTCCTGGAGTCGCTCAGCGGCAGCCTTGTGGTTATCACACCAGGGGCAGCGTGCTTCTTGCTGACGAGCCACTTGGCATGGCTGACGGCGAGAGCGCAGGCGGCCAGTTCTCACTGATCGAGCCGGATCCATCCACCGGTGTCAATGCGCGGCGCAGTCTTCGCGTAGGCGGAGATGAGCGCGCTCAGCTGGCCATCGGTCGGAGCCTCGCGTGACCGCACTGTCCGTATTCGTCCATCAGGTTCTGATGACGACGAAGTGATCCGGTAGCACGGACCCATGTGTTTTCTTCGAGGAGATCCTTGAGCCCCAGCACAATGGGCTTCTGCTGGTCAGCGGAGAGCTGAACCCTTGTTGTTTGCGTCTGCTTGACCGATTCAGCCGGTCGGCCTCTTCGTCGATGATCGACATCAGTTCGCTCTTTTGAGCTTCCTCCGACTCGGGCGCACCGATCAGTCCTGCAATGCTCGCCTTTATGCTGGTAAGGGGAGTACGAAATTCATGGATCACCGAGTCAAGTAATGCCGACCGAAGCCGTTCGTTTTCCCGCGCTGCCTGCGACGCGGTCAACTCTTCCACGGCACGCGTTCGCTCTAGAGCAGTCCCAACAAGGCTGCCAATCGCTTTCGCCGTTCCACGGCTGACCGGCTTGCCAATCAGAGCGACGGCTCCAATGCTTTTCACTCCGACGCGCGCTGGAATGTACATTTCACGTTCGGTCGTCGTTACTTCGCCCCGTGCCATAGCCGCAGTGAGCGCACCCGAGTCAAACTAGCCCCAATAAGCCGATGTCAGCAAAATCGCGACGAGCAGAGTGAACCCCACAGTGGTTGGGTTCACCGGCAACCGCTTGTAGAACGCCACGATTGCCGCGATCACAGCAAGTCCAACGATGTAGCGTTGAACCGAACCTGCGCCAATTCGTTTCACGCAAGAATTGTATCCCTGTGCTCGCCTGCTAGATAGAATTGAGTCGCCATGACGAAGACGCCGGAAC
>DATMXS010000194.1:0-6522 GCA_035561355.1 Bryobacteraceae bacterium
CCGCCCGCACGAAATCGTTGGCATTATGCCGCCCGGGGCCGACGTCATGGATAACCACACCCAGGTTTGGTTGCCCCTCTGGCTACACCCGAATATGGCTCGGCAACGCGGGGTCCACGTCCTATACGTCATTGCGCGACTGAAAGACGGCGTCACCTTCGAGGCGGCACAGACGGAGCTGAACGCATTCGTCCAAAACTGGGGCGAGCGTGTCGGCACGAAAGACCATGTCCCCACGAACCGTCCCCTGCGAGCAGTAGACCACACCCTCCAATTGCGGGCGTTACAGGACGCGATCGTTGGGAATGCCAGCCGCCCGATCTGGGTTCTGCAGGCTGCCGTGGGAATCGTGCTGCTCATCGTCTGCGCGAATCTCGCAAATTTGACGATGGCTCGCGCCGGGTCACGCAGACGTGAATTTGTACTGCGCGCTGCTCTCGGCGCCAGCCGCGGCCGGCTGCTCCGGCAGTCGGTAACCGAAGGTGCGGTAATGTCCGGAGCCGGTGGCATTCTGGGTCTGTGGCTAGCCAGCGCCGGCGTGCGGGCGCTGATCAGTGCTTACCCGACTAGCATCCCACGGACGAGTGAGCTTACGATCGATTTGCCCGTTCTGCTGGTTGCGCTCTGCCTCTCGACTGGGACTGCCCTGCTTTTCGGATTCGTGTCGCTCGGGCGCCGGCGAACGAGTAGCTTGGTGACTGCGCTCAAGGAGGGCGGAAGGGGTGCCAGCGGCGCCTGGCGTCATTACGCCCGTCGTGGACTTGTGATCGCCCAAGTCGCTTTCGCGGTGATGCTGGTTATCGGAGCGGGTCTGCTAGTTCAGACAGTCTACAACCTCACGAGGATCGATGCAGGATTTGATCGGTCGCGGCTGGTGACGTTCTCGATGACGTTGCCAATGGCGAATTCTGATCCCGACACACGCGCGCAGGCATATCAACGCGTCCTCGACAGGCTTCGCTCCGTACCAGGCGTGCTGGGAACGGTTGCCATGTCGGGTCTGCCGCCGAATCGCACTCCAGATGCGATCGCTACCCCTATCGGGAACTACACCTCCGGCGATGGCAGGCCCTTTGAAATCATCGACTACTACCAATTCGTCATGGGCGACTATTTCGGGACCATGGGCATCCCGATCGTCGCCGGCCGCGGCTTCGAGCGAACCGACAACGCGTCGCAAGGCAAGGTGGCCATCGTCAATGAGACTTTGGCGAAGAGGATCTGGAAGGGGCAGAACCCGATTGGCCAGCGTCTGCGGCCTCCGGGTGGTTCGTTTGGCGCTACCGATGATGTCTGGCATACGGTGATCGGAGTGGCCAAGGACGTCAGGCACCGCGGGGTGGAGCGCCCGGCAGGAACTGAACTTTACGTATCCCTTGACCAGCACGGTGTCTCTCCCCCAAGTATGAATGTGGTGATGCGGACGACTCTGCCACCGGCCGCGCTGTCAGGGACGATACAGCGGGTGGTGTCGGAAGTGGACGCCGCGGTTCCCGTCGTGCGGCTTCGCGACATGAATTCGGTGTTCGCCGAATCGATTCGCCGGCCCAGACTACTGGCGCAGTTATTGGGCGCTTTTGCCGGACTGGCGCTGCTACTGGCAGCCATCGGCACTTACGGTGTGCTCTCCTACATGGTGACGGAGCGCCGGCGCGAGATCGGCATTCGGGTCGCCCTTGGTGCAGCTCGCTCTCATGTGCTCACACAGATCATGAAGCAAGGGCTTCAGGTCACGGCGTTGGGTGCCGCCATTGGCCTTGCAGGCGCGCTTGCCGTAAATCGGCTGATTGCGTCCCTGCTGTTTGGTGTGCAACCGACAGATATTGTGACGATCGCCTTTGTGATCGCAACGATTACGGTCGTGGCGGTGGCCGCCAGTTGGCTGCCGGCGTGGCGCGCATCGCGGCTAGACCCGAACGTCGTGCTCAAAGATGAGTAACAGCTGAGACGCTCTCTTGGAAACCGCGCTTCCGGAAGGTGGTGTTGAAGACGGGACCCATTGAAGGAAGCCGCTCGCGTCTGCGGCGGACGAGGGGACTATGGGTAATGAATGGGGATTCCTGAGGGGAACTCGTGCACAAGCACGGTCCGTCGAGTCCGAGTGCACCCCCATTCGCCCGAGGACGTTGATGCGCCGTCACTGACAGGGCGCTTCTTTCGGTCTCGCCGCGCACCGGATGAGGTTTCCAACCACCGCCGGGCACACCTCCAGTGATCGCGCCGGAACGCGCATACAGATCGGGGTTTGGCGGGACTCTCACAGAGGCGCTCGTGTCGGGGGCGGGGGCCGCACGCGGAGTACGAGCGCGGTCACTCGTTCCACCGATCGACATCGGGCCGCCGCAGAGCGGGGTGAGCCAGAACTCGCGCGCATCGTCACCGGACTCGCGGTCTGATCCGGTGTCGAGCCGAGCAGTGCGAAGCAGAGCGGCAGCAGCCGGGTTGCTCTTGCATGCGGAGTCGCGCCAGCGAAAGGTTACTTTGCCGTGCTCGAACGCGACCAGCCGGTGGTTGGTGATTGCGACTCGATGGGTAGGGACGCCGAGCGCCCTTACGTGTCCTGCCCCGGTGACCCGTCGGGCGTTCGAGCATTCCACCGACAGTTTGAGTCGTGATGTAAGATTGCCCTGGATGACACCACGCCGAGCCGAGTTTACCGCTTCCTATGACCGCAGTACCAAGATCATTTCCGCTGTGGTTTGTGTATTCCTGCTCGTCTCTTCTCTCGCTGCACAACAGGTATTCGTCAGCGTGATTTCGGTTGTGATCGTTGCTTTGGCGTTTGCGTACTCCCCACGGGGCTACATCATCTCGTCGAGCGGAACGATCACGGTCAGGCGGCTCATCGGGAATGTTCGCTTCCCCCTCGAAGGCGTTCGTGAAGCGAGGCGGACAACGGCTGACGATGTTCGTGGGAGTGTCAGGTTATGGGGCAGTGGCGGTATGTTCGGCTACTACGGACTGTTCCGAACTTCGAAACTCGGAAAGTGCTGGTGGTACGTCACCAATCGGCAGAACATCGTCGTCCTTATAACAGACGCCGGGACTGCGCTTCTCAGTCCCGATGACGTGGACGGCTTCTTGGGTGCAATCCGAGGATGCGTGCCCGTCTCCCTTGGGCCCTTGGATGCATTCGGCGACGAAACCGGACGCCGCAACTGGCGACACTCGCCAGCGACGTGGGTAGGGATTGGGATTGCGGTCGTGTCAGTAGCGGTAGCTGCGGTCGCTCTTTTGTACGCTCCCGGTCCACCATCCTACACGCTGACCTCCGACGAATTGACGATCCACGACAGGTTCTACCCGGTCACGGTGAAAGCCGCCGAAGTTGATGTCGCTTACATTCGGACTATCGACATCACGACGGACAAGGACTGGCGACCAACGGTGCGGACGAACGGGTTTGCGAACTCCCACTATCGTTCCGGCTGGTTCCGGGTCGCCAGCGGCCTGAAAGTCCGCATGTACCGAGCGGATGGGACACGACTGGTGCTGCTGCCGCCCAAAACAAGTGGCGTTCCCGTGTTGTTGGACGTGCAGGAACCGGACAGATTCGCAGCGGAGCTTCGTCGGAGGTGGGACGACCCTCAGTGACGGCTTCTCGGGGCGGGAAGCCACGTCGCTGCGGCTCGCGAGCGCAAGCGCTGAAGTCACCGCCCGCGACTCGAAAGGGCCATGGCCTTAGTTGCGGGGTTATTGCGTCCCTCTCTCGACGAGGAAGACTGGCCAAGAGCACGTCAACAGAAGAGTACTGGTCTCGCCTCGTGAGGCGATCGATGCACTTCGGTTCCGAATTTCTCGACGCTTCCGAGGGCAGGGCCATCGAGGTTATAGCAAGCACCAGACTATGTGCCATGCGCGTTGCATCCTCGAGTACGCTAGATTGTACGCGGGAGGTTTCTGGAGCATGTCTGTATCCCGGCGAGCCTTTCTCGCAACCGTAGCGGCCGCACTCCCATCGTGCGCGACCGGGCGCCCAAGTCCCAAGACGAATGTGGTCATCTTTATGACCGACGATCACGGCGCGTGGGCTACCGGCGCGTATGGCTGTCAGAGCACTCACACGCCGAACATCGACCAGTTGGCCGCAAGTGGCGCCCGGTTCACACAGGCTTTCGCCTGCACGCCGGTTTGCTCGCCGAGCAGGATGACGTACATGACCGGAGCGCTTCCTTCCGCACATCACGTCCAGGATTGGCTTGTGCCAGAGGACAGCTTCGGCCCCGCCAGCCGTTGCTGGCTGCGGGGATTCCGCACGTTTTCCGAGGTGCTTGCCGCGAACGGTTATGTCGGCGGCATGTGCGGAAAGTGGCATATGGGGCAGGACGACCAGCCGCAGGCGGGCTTCTCATATTGGGCGACAGTCCCCGGTGGCGGCGGCCCGTACAACGACCCCGAGTTCGTGCATAACGGCGTGCGAGAGACAATCAAGGGCTTCAAGACGGATATACAAACGGACTTCGCGCTGGACTTTCTCGATCAGCAGCACAGGAATCCGTTCTTCCTCTACGTGCCGTTCTACGCCCCGCACACCCCGTACAACGTCCAACCGGAGCGCGACCGGAGCCTGCACGCGGATTCAAGGTTCGCGTGCTTCCCTGACGTGCCGCAGCATCCGTGGCAGAACAAGGGGCTGAGCAAGCTGCACGGCAGCCGGGACGCGAAGTTGGCGTATTCCGCACTCGTCTCCGGCGTGGATTACAACGTCGGCCGCGTACTGAAGCGGCTCGAGGAATTGGGCGCCCGTGAGAACACGCTGGTCATTTTCCTCGCGGACCAGGGCTGGAACTCCGGCCATCACGGCGTCTGGGGTAAAGGCAACGGCACTATTCCTTTCAACATGTACGAGGAGTCTATCCGGGTTCCGCTCATCTGGAATCATCCCGGCAGAATTCGCGCCGGCCGGAACATCGACGCGATGGTTTCGAGTTACGATTTCTATCCGAGCCTGCTGGACTATCTTGGGATTGGGGACCGACCCGACCGTCGCCGCGTTGGCCGCAGCTACGCGCCGTTCCTGCTCGACCGGAATCCCACGTGGCGGCGGAACACGCTGTTCTTCGAATACGCCTACGTCCGTGCGATCCGAACCCGGAAACTGAAGTATGTCGAGCGGACGGACGGTTATCCGGGCGAGGCGTTCGACCTAGAGGCCGATCCCGGCGAAACGTGCAATGTCCTTGCCGATCCTGCATACCGTGAACAGCTCGCATCGTTGCGCACGGAACTCGCGGGCTTCTTCCGCAAGAATGGCGCTCCCCCTCTGCCGGAATGGCGCTCGACTACGACCCAGAAGCTACCGGCCGAGAGTGCGAAACCCGCGCGTTCCGGCGGCGTTCAACGAGCGCCAGCAATTACCGGAGTAACCTCCACCAGCAGATGAGGCCGTGTAGGGGCGAGTTCCGTCGCTACTTCGTTCCTTGCCGGAACAAACCGTCCTGAGTTCCCGCGGTCCCGTGTGCCCCCGCCTAGAGTGCTTACGGCGCGAGGGTCAGGATGCCGGTTTGATGCAGCTTTGCCAAGCGACGCATATTCCCGGGCGTCAGCGGCCGATCGAAGACGGCAATGCCGCCGATATAACCAGTGAACCCGATGCTGCGGCCACTGTGAATGACACGCCCTACGGTGAAAGGTCCGCCTGAATCCGGCGTGCCCGGTGTGTAGAGGTCGTGGTCGAACCAGAACGGGTTCACCCGAAGAGCGGCAAGCTCACGGCTTTCGATTACGAAGCGGCGAGTCGGGCCCTTGCGGAACACGACACGAACCTTCGTGAATTCGAACGTCTGGAGTTCGATCCGTTCGGACGCGTTGGAGGAAACGACCTGCCGTTTACGCGGTTTGGATTCCGGGGGTGAGTAGAACTGATCCACGGGGAAATCGGGATCTTCACCTGCCTGTGAACCTGGTGTCTTGCGAAGTTGGGCCTGCAACCAGCCCTTCGCCGGCCACTGGAAGAATGGGTGCTTGTTCGGGTTCTCAATCCAATAATCCTTCGCTTCGCCGTTGAGGTAAGCGGTGACTGTATTCCTGCGGTTGTCAAAAACAAACCCGACAACGGACCACGCTGTGTCGAGAGCCTCAGGAGGAGCGTCGGCGGAAACCGTCGGGATGGAATCCGGCGTCACGGCGAGGTTGCGTGCGTAGCGATCCCCGAACGACTTCGTGCCGTTCTCGGACAGGTGCACGGCTGAAGCTCCGTCATTGGCGGCGAGTCCGGCGAAGATTGCGTACTGACGCTTGCCGGGTTCGACACGCCGGGCAAGTGCGCCACGTTCCCTGAGGTCGGTACCTTCGTGCCAGATTCCCGCGATCGCGTGGTTGCCCGATTCGCGGATAACCCAGGCGACCATCGAAGCGCTGCGCCCGGGGCCTTTTATATCGAGCAGCGAATCGTGCAACCTGTTGCGCGGCACGAGCAGCGTGGGGCGGAATGCGCGGTCGGTCTCCGCGCGAAAGCGGACCGCCTGGCCGAAGGGCCCGCGATTCAGCAGCGGGAAATCACTGTAGGCCGCGGTGCGCCCC
>DATMXS010000195.1:0-6877 GCA_035561355.1 Bryobacteraceae bacterium
CACGCTCGTTGAAGGTGACGCCGATGGAGGAACCATCACCATCGTCGTGCAGGCGCTCGGCAAGACCTCCCGCATGATCATCGGCCTCAACGAAGGCGACGTCATCTCCGACCTTCTCGGGCCGCTCGGCCGCCCCGCGACCGTCCACAATGCAGGCACCGTAATGTGCGTCGCCGGCGGCGTCGGCACAGCCGAATTGCTGCCGGTGGCGAAAGCGTTCCGCGAGGCGGGCAATCGCGTCGTAGCCGTCTGCGGCGCTCGCTCGGCCGCCCACATCATCCTGGATGAAGAGCTTCGCGCCGCTGCCAATGAGGTCGTCTGGGCAACCGATGACGGCTCTGCGCACTTCCACGGCAACGTCGTCCAGTTGATGCGAGCGTGGCGCGAGCGCACCGGCGAACTCCCCGCCATCGTTCACGCTATTGGACCGATCCCGATGATGCGCGCCGCCGCCGCCCTCACGCGCGAGTGGGGTGTGGAAACCTATGCAAGCCTGAACCCGATCATGGTGGACGGCACTGGTATGTGTGGCGGCTGCCGCGTCACGGTAGGCGACCAGGTGAAATTCGCGTGTGTAGACGGCCCCGAGTTCGACGCCCACAAAGTCGATTTCGACGAACTAACCCGCCGCAACCGCGCCTATAGCATCCAGGAAAAACAGGTCCTCCAGGACCACCTGTGCCGTATCGGGCTGGGAGAGTGATTGAGCGGCCCGCCTCCGCTCCGACACTGCTTCAGCGCGGTTGAATGTCCGCCGTGACGGAACCTACGGCCGCGGACTGCACATCCCGGACGACCACACGCAGGCGCTCCGCGCCGGGAGCGATTTCGAATTCCTTGTTGACGCCCATCCGCTGCGTCATGACCTGGCGATAGCGCTCAGGCGTCAGCTTGAGCGAAACCGTGTCGTTTACGAACGTGATTTTGGCGCCGTCGCGGCGTTGCTGGACGTAGAGGAAATCGAGAGTGCAGATATGGAGATCGTCCTGGGGCGTGATCGCCAGCGCCGCCGGGTCGATCAGCACCATGAGCCGGACGGTATTCGGCTTGGAGGCCGGCATGATCCGGACATCCATGGGAATCCCGGTCGCATCGAGCGGGCTCCACACTGCATCTTCCAGGGAAGCACGGCGTTCATCTTTCGGCTGCTCGCGCGGCGCGAGCGCCACGTAGCCCGTTCGGTAACGCAACCGGAGCCCGGGACGCACGGCTTTGACCTTTACTTCCCGGAAGCTGCCGTCCCACTTATCGTGAGATGGGTAATATCCGACCGAGTAACTTAGCCTGGAATCCGCCGCTGCGCGCACCATCGCGTCGCCGAACTGGTGTATGTTGCCGAACGCGCGCCCTCCGGTCAGTCCGGAGATCTCCAGCATGGAGTTCCACGCATTCATCTCCCACCGTCGCACCGCTCTGCTGCTGATCGCGTTCTGCTGGTTGACGTCAACCGCAATTCCCCCGGAATCGCCGCCCTGGACCGAGTATACGGAAACGCCGCTATTGACCAGCGCGCGCGCGCGGTCCGCTCAAAGGCGCGCAGGACGTGGGCGGGGCGGTGGCGGCCCCGTGGCGAGTCCAGGTATTCGAAAAAGGTGGTCGGAAAGCCGGACGACACCCAGACGAGGTTCTTCCGGCCCGGTATGCGCCCCATGTGGTGTGCAATGCTCTCGATAGCCCCCAAGGTGATCCAGGCTCGCCTCTGGGCATCCATGACTGCGTTTGTGGACTCGGTCTCGCCGAGCAGTTGTTCGAAGGCTGCCCACCGGGCGGCCTGGGCGGCCGCGAAGTCTTGTCCCTCGCCTTTGCTCTTGTCCCCGCCCCCGTCCGAGATTACCGCCACCACCGGCGCCGTCTGCCCGGTTTCGGCGCGCTGTTCGGGGCGGTTGCCAGCGGTGTTGTGCGAAGTGCCAATCCGCCGCAGGGTGGCGATGAGGGACTCCGTATCGCTGGTGAAATCGTGTAGCACCCTGAGCTCAGTGCCGAGCACATACAACGCGACACGGTGCTGCGGATCGATGTTCTGGAGCATCTTTAGGATCAGGTCGCGGTTATAGTGCTGTTTCTGCCAAGGAGTGTTGAGCTGGTCGATGACGACCGCGGTTACGGCTATAGGGACGCCTCCCTCAGCCTCGATCCGGTTCGTGTAGGTCCCGCGCGGCAGGGGAGCGGCGGAGCGCGTTATTCCGTCGGTCTGGCGGGTGAAGATACGGACCTCCTCCTCCTTCTTGCCGTCATAGACCACCAGATCCTCGCGCCGGAGGTCAGTGACGGGCTTTCCGTCCTTATCCTCGGCGTACACGTTCAGCAGTATGAGCTTGGTATCGACGCGAATGGTATCCTGCGCCGGCAGCAGGGAAAGCATGAGCAGAAACGCGGGAACCAATCGCATAGTGCCGGATGTTATCGCCATTCAGTGCGAGACGTCAACACGTCATAGTGAGGTACAAGCAATTCTGGAAACCGTTTACGCGCGCAATAGGACGACTTACCTCGGGCTGGCGACACGGCAGTGCGTGCGCGGTTCGTTCCGGGTGGATATACTGGCTCAAACGTTATGAACGGCGACAGGCCCGAGCGTTTTCCGGTGCGAGTCTGGCTGATCTCCTTCCTGGGCTGGACCTTCGATTTCTACGACCTCATCCTGATCAGCTTCCTGCTCATCCCGATCGGCAAGGACCTGGGACTGAGCGCTTCGCAGGAGGCGCTGATTCTGGGCGTCGCGCTGGGGGCTTCCGGAATCGGCGGCATCCTTTTCGGCTACTTATCCGACCGTTATGGGCGCAAGCAGGTCATGACGTGGACCATCGGGCTCTACTCCCTGGGAACAGCGTTGTGCGCGTTTTCCGTGGGACCGTGGAGCCTGCTGGTGTTCCGCCTGCTCACCGGTCTGGGCGTCGGCGGCGAATGGGCGGTGGGGCACGCGCTGGTTCAGGAGGCTTCCCCGAAGCACATGCGCGGGCGCGCGGCTGCGTTCCTCCAGGCCGGCGAGCCGCTCGGCGTGGGGCTGGCTGCCGTCATGGGGCTCCTGGTCACCCCTCTGATCGGTTGGCGCTGGGTGTTCTTGGTTTCGTCGGCCTCCGCAGTGCTCGCATTCATCGCACGGCGGCACCTCCCGGAGTCCAAGTTATGGACGCACCAGAAGGATGAGCAGCTTTCGCCGGCCGCGGCCCTCGGGTGGATCAAGAACCACGGATTCCTCCCGCCGCTGTTGAAGGGCTGGGTTCTGGGAGTTTTCAAACTCGGCACATACTGGACCTGCTATGTGTGGCTGCCCAGGTTTTTGCAGGAGCAGTTTCACCAACCCGTGGGGAGGTCGGCCGTCTGGATTCTCACGGCCCAATCGGGGCAGCTTCTCGGCATGATCTTATTTGGCTTCGCCGCCGATCGCTACGGCAGACGGCAGGCGTACACGGTCTACTCCCTGCTGACTGCCTCCGCCATTTACGCGCTGGCATTTCATTGGGAGTCGCTGTTGCTTGTGCCGGCCCTCTTCTGGTCCGTGATGTTTGCCATGGGCGTAGGCTCCGGCTGCACGGCTGGCTTCGGCGCCTTACTCGCGGAGCTATTCCCGACTCAGGTGCGCAACTTCGCGATGGGCACGGCTTACAACTGCGCCCGCGGCGTGCAGTTCTTCGCCCCGATGGTGGTCGCCTCGTTCGTGACCCGATACGGAGTGCGCGGAGGCCTGGGAGTCCCGCTCGTCCTGGCGCTCGCCACGGCCGCCTGGGTCTGGGTCCTGCCGGAGACCCGCCGCCGCGACCTCGCCCGCATCGCCTCCCAGCGGTCCGGAACCGTGGCTTCTTCGTAAGAGTGAAAACGCCCACTAGCTGTCCGTCCAGGCCCCCCCAGCAGGACAGGCCGCTTATTTGTGATGCACGGACTTCCACTGCTCGTCCGTACTCGGCCTGATGAACTTGCCGTCGGCATCCATGTACTTGTCCGACCGCGTTCGTCCATCCGCACTTACGCGCGGATTTCCGGCCGCATCGGTCTTAACGGTATTCACCTGCGTAGTCGGTTCTGTACTGGATTGCGAACCGGCCGGTGCGCCCGGATTCGCAGAATGCCTGCGAACTTCGCTAGGCTTCCCGCCGGCGCCGGCGACATCCTTGATCTCAAGTCGATCCTGATGAGCGATTCTTCCCCGGCTTTCGGACGGGTGCACTTCCTGAAGCCCGATCTCCTTCTTCGTTGGATGCTGGCCAGGTAGCCGAAATCCCTGACCGCCGGTGGCGCCCTCGATTGCTGAACCCACTTCTTTGTCCGTCAGATTGGGGAACAGGCGCGGGTCGCGCGGTGGCCCCGACGCTCCGCCCGTGGCGCCGGGTCGCCCGTCGGGCTTCGTTTCGGCTTCATGCTTGGCCGGCGGTCTTGCCGCCGCCGCTGCCGGCTGCTTGCCGGACGATGGTCCGGAGTTGCTGGTCGCGTATGGCATCCCTGCTCTCGCGCCATAAGTCTGTGCGAAAGCATCACCCACGCCGCCAACAACAGCGCCGACTTGCTCACCTTTTTCGCCGCCGATCGCACGGCCAATCACACGGCCGATCAAGCTGCCTGCCCCGCCATTCTTCACGGCTTCGATATACTGCCCTCCATTCCACTGACGCCGAAGATTTTCGTCGGCTGCTTTGACCTCATCCGGGTACGCCGCCTCCTTTACTTCCCTTTGACACCGCTGTATCTTGCCGGGCAGGATGTATTTGTCGGCGCAGTCGGCGGACTGCTTCTTTGCGCGCTCGAGCTTCTCTGCATAGAAGTCGTCTCTGGTCAGGTATTCGGGGTCGATATCCACGTCCCTGGTGTCCAGATTGGCTGGGTCATGCCCCTGCTTCTTCAGCATGGCGTCGTAGCGGTCAGCCCGGGACATCGGCTTCCCGGTCTTGATCTCGATGGGTGCGAAACGCTGGCTTTCGGGGACCTTCCCTGTGCTCGCATAGTCCTGGTGGGCCGCGGCCAGTTCGCGCTGCATCTCCTTATAGGAGCGCAAACCTTCTTCCCCGTAGACTGCCTTGATTGTTTTCTCAAAGACCGCGTTCGCGTTCAGCTTCGCCTTCGCGACGCTCTTCGCGATCGGATCTCCGATCGGCGGCGGGTAAGAACGTGGCTGCTTCTCGAACACTTCGGCCGCCGTGGCCGCTGGCTTCTGACACAACGGAAGATGAACCTCCTGGCCGATCATGAGCTTCGTGGGATCCGCGATTTGAGGATTAGCCTCTATCAGGGCGTCCGGATCCATGCCAAGCCTCTTCGCGACTTGCGCCAAGCTGTTTTCGCCGAGTTGCACAGTCGCGATTGGACTGTCACTCCATTCGGTATGACCGTAACTGGGACCGCCAGGGCCGTTGATTCTCGAAGACATTGGGTGTTCCTTCTCGCTCTGTTATCGAGCGTGCGCCGCGATCGGTTGCCATGCACAGACCGCGACCGGGAACACCTGCCCCACGAACAACAAGCCTAATCGTGATGAAGAGCACGTAGCGGATCGACACGCAATGCCATCTGCGCCCGCAACAGCGCGCCTGGCGGTGTCCCCGGTGCCCCTGTGGCATACTCTCAGCCAAGCAGGAGGGGCAAGCGATGGACGCTGCGGACTTTCGCCGGATTGCGCTCAGCTTGGAAGGTGCGGAGGAGGGCTCCCACATGGGTTCGCCAGACTTCCGCGTCGGCGGCAGGGTCTTCGCTACGCTCGCCTCTGCGAAGCAGGGTTACGGTAACCTGATGCTCACGCCGGAACAGCAGGCCGAATTCGTCGCCGAGCAGCCCGACCTCTTTGTACCGATTGCGGGCGGATGGGGAAGGATGGGCGCGACGCATATCCGCCTGGACCGCGCGAACGAGGATATGCTCGCCGGCGCCCTCCGCACGGCCTGGAAGCTGCGGATCGAGAAGAACGGAAGGACGGGCCCGAAGAAGCCTCGAGTAGCGCGGGTTCGTAACCCGCCGGGCCGGGTTCGCAACCCGGCCCCTTCCAAAAGCCCGCCTTCCTCATCCTGATCCTGCGGCGTCGGGCTACAGTCGCAGCCGCGTCGCTTAGAACGGGAACAGCTGCTTCAACTCAGCCGGTGACGGCCGGCGGCCGTACTCGCAGACCTCGAACGCCTGTGCATACTGGATCTGCTTCGCCCGCTCCTCCCCATAGAACTTGGCCAGGGTGCCCCGGTACTGATTCGCCGCGGAGGCATAGCGCCTGGCGAGACCCTTCCGTACCTCCTCATGCCGCCGCTTCCGTCCGGCTTCGTCCGCCGGAAAGAGGCCGGCGTTTCCGTTAGCGCCGCCTTCGTGAATCTGCGACTCCATCACGAGCAATGCATCCAGCGTGGGCTCGATCACCTCATCGATCCCGACTGCAACGTCTGCCGTGAACGGAGCCGGCCGCTGAAACCGGTCGGATGTGTACAGGAACACCGGGTTCTTCTTCAGTTCCGGGACGTCCGGGGCGAAGAACGGCACTGTCACCATGAAGGCCGAGTCCTGCACCAGGATCGAGGTGTAGCGGTGATCGGGATGATAATCGTTCGGCCGGTTCGTGATCACGATATCCGCGTTCCACTGCCGGATGAGCCGCGTGATGGTGCGGCGGTTTTCGAGCGTGGGCATGATCTCGCCATCGTGTATGTCAAGCACCTCGGTGGCGACACCGAGCCGCCGGGCCACTTCCTCCACTTCTTTCTTTCTGCGCTGCGCCAGCGGCCCTCCTGCGGATTGCCAGTGCCCGACATCGCCGTTGGTGGTGGAGACGAGCTTCACATGATGCCCCGCCTTCGCCCACTTCATAGCCACACCCGCGCCGCGGTACTCGGAGTCGTCAGGATGCGCGCCGAAGATAATGATCCGCAGCTTGCCGTCGTTCGCAGGGACGGCCTGCGCCGGCGCAGCG
>DATMXS010000196.1:0-5310 GCA_035561355.1 Bryobacteraceae bacterium
ATCTGGTCGTAGATCGTCATGCGCTTGAGTTGCGTGCGCCCCTGCACCTGCTCGTACCGGTCATAAGTGGCGGACTTGGCATGCTTGCCGGAAGCGAGAAAGAAGTCCGCCTTTACGGGCTGGGAGTTGCCGGTCCGAAGCCACAGGTGAATCCTGCGGTAAGTAGCGCCCTTGCGCTTCGCAGTCAGTTCGAGGAGATGGCACTGCGCTTCCCCGGCCTTCTCGTCTCGCAGCCATACGGCGTCGTAGTCCGAGGCCCAGTTGGTGCGGGCGACATCGCCGTTCGACGCGTTGCCGCTGAGGCGCTCGAGCGGCGTGATGCGGATCGGCCGGCTGGTATCCGGCAGATAGATCCACATATCGTCTCCAAGCATCAGGAGATGACGGCCCTTGTCGCGCGGGCTCATGAACTCGACATAGGTCCGCTCAACTCCCTTCTGATAGACCTGAAAGTCCTGCTGCTCGTCGGCGTTGCCGTTCTCGAAATTCGTGATAGCCACGCGCACGGCAAAGGAGTTCCAGCCGTTGCGAAGCGAATCGTATTGCTGCAGCAGGGCCGCCGCGTCGGGGCCGGCAGCCGCTGCGCCGGCGGCAGCTAAAAGTAAGAAGACGATGGAGCGCATTGTGATTCCTCCTATACATGGGCGAGCGCTTCCACGATCCGGATGCGGGATGCTCGGACCGCGGGCAGGATGGACGCCAGCGTCAGAGTGATGACCACGAGGACGGACGCGCCGATCATCAACTCCGGCACGTGCTGGACGTGGAACGGGAAGCCGGTCGAGTTTCCGGGCGGCGGCGGCATCTGGAGCCCGGAGCGATTCAGCAGCCACGCGGCGCCGTTGCCGAGCGCGACGCCCACTGCAGCGCCCAGAATGCCGGTGAGAACCCCTTCCAGCATGAAGAGGCTGAGGATCCAGGAGCGCGGCGTGCCCATTGCGAGCATGGTGCCGATCTCGCGTGTGCGTTCGAACATCGCCATCAGCAGCGTGTTCGCACTGGACATCACCGTCATGAAGAAGACGATGACGGCCATGAAGACGAGAATGGCGCCGAACAGCATGATCATCTGCTTGTACATGGGCGAAAGTTCCTGCCAGTCCTTTACGGTGAGGCGCTGCCCGGTCGCATTGAGCCGTGAGGCGAGGCCGGCTTTTGCGATGGGTGTCTGATCGGTGTTGTCCAGCCCGACGACGAGTTTCGTGACGCGCTCCGTCTGCAACAGCCGCTGGGCCGCGGGCACGGTCATGCGAATCACCCGGTCGTCGAACTCCTTGATGCCGGTGCTGATGATCCCGACCACATCGATGTCGATGCCGTTGAGCGCGCCATCGGTCGTGACCGCGAGCAGTGTCAATGAATCCCCCGGCTTCGCGCTCATCGAGCGGGCCAGCCCGGCGCCGAGCAGAGCTTCATTGCGCGGCCCGGCCTCCGCCGCGGGCGCAAGATCCCTCCCCTTGACGACGTTCAGGTTGAAGCCGAGTTTGTTCTCGAGTTCCGGCACGACGGCGGTAGCCATGTAAGTGCCGGACTTCATGCCGTTCGAACACATACCGAAGAACTCGATGCGCGGCGCGACTCCCTTCACGTGCGGCAGAGCGGCAGCCGCCCGGGCGACGCCGTCCACGTGCTCGAGCCCGTGCTCGAGCGTACGGGTTTCGTCCTTCTCGAAGAACGCCGCGTTGTAGATCTGGAGATGCCCGATGCCGTTGTTGATTGTGGTCTCCCGGAACCCCCAAAACATATAGGAGAAGAAGCCTCCCACCAGCAGCAGGCCGGCTACGCCTCCACCGACGACGAGCAGCGCCATCGCGGTGCGACGGCGATTGCGGAACAGATTGCGAAATGCGAGTGCGAGAAAACGGGACATGGCGAGCCTCCTTCAGAGCGCCTTCACGGCTGCTTCGACGTAGCCTGCGGTGGCGGTGACGCCTTCATCCGAAACGCGTCCGTCACAGAGCCGCACGATGCGGGCGGCACGTTCGAGCAGGCGCTGGTCGTGAGTGGAAAAGAGAAACGTAACGCCGAGGGCGTGGTTCAGGTTGCGCATCAGGTCGATCAACTGCGTGGCGTTGCGCGTGTCGAGGTTGGCTGTGGGCTCGTCCGCCAGGACGAGCGACGGCCGATGCACGATTGCGCGGGCCACGGCGACACGCTGGCGCTCTCCGCCTGAAAGAAGGTCAGGGCGGTGCCCTGCGCGATCGGCCAGGCCGACGCTGTCCAGGGCATCCATCACGCGCCTGCGGCGGTCGGCGGAACTCATGTGCTGGAGCAGCAGCGGGAATTCGACATTCTCGTACGCGCTGAACACCGGGATGAGGTTGAAGCTTTGGAATACGAACCCGAGACGTTCGCGGCGGAGCAGTGCGAGTCGGGCGGGCTTGAGGGTCACCGTGTCCGCGCCTTCGATCAGCAGTGATCCCGTGGTCGGCCGGTCAATGCAACCGATCAGATTGAGCAGCGTAGTCTTCCCGCTGCCGCTCGGCCCTGCGACGGCAAGGAACTCGCCGCGGCGAATCGTGAGGGACACGTCTTCCAGCGCGGAGACGAAACTGTGATCCATCGCATAGCGCCTGCTTACGTTCTCGAGTTGGACCAGTGCGTCCATCGGTAGCCTCCTGCGGTTTCCAGCGTAAGGCGGGAGGCGCACAATCCGATCCACGTGTCTGATGGAGGGTTATATCGGGGGACGAAGGGCGGCAGCCGGGGGACGAACGGAGGAACGAGGCCGCGGTCAGGCGGCCTCGAAACGGGCGGCATTCGGCAGCGGCATCACCGGCGTCTGACCAGCACCGTCCAATCGCGGGACGGATCCGCCGGCGGTTGGCCCAGCGATACGGGTCCGGGACCGGAGATCGCTTTGACTCTCCCGACCTGCAAAGCGCCGCCGGTGCGCGGGTTGTACCACTGCACGCTGTAGCTGCCCTCCTCGATCCTCAGGTCCGTCGTGCCGCCCTTCGGCAGGTAGACGGCGTAGACGCGGCCGGGCTTGGCAAACACGTATGCGTTGGCGGCGCGTCCGTTATCCGGCTGCATTTCCGCGAAGGGCAGATGGGTGTGGAAGAATTCGAGGGCGAAGCGGGTTTGGTCCCACATGCGGTCGCGGGAACGCCAGTCTTCGCAATTGAGGTCCATGTTCGGGTACTTGTAGCCGAAATACCACTCGACACCGGCTCCGCCGCCCATGAGATTGCCCCAGAGCGCCTGTGTCCGCGGGATATCGTGCTCCGGATCGACGCCATCGGGCAGGATGCCTACGTCTGCCGAAGCTTGCTCATCGCCGAAGATTACCCACTTCCGGCCCGCACTGGCGGTCCGCTCACGGAGAGCGATCGCGTCGCGGTTGTATCGCGACATATCCGACTGAATCGAACTGGCGTCGAAGTACTGATCGCCCAGCAACCCGTTGTAGAAATCAGGCGTCCGGTTATTGTGAGTGTGGACCGTGATCGGATGGTCGTAGGGATCGAGCTCTCGGATGTACCTCGCGATCTCCTTGCGATCGCTGTCGCCCGCGTTATTCTCCTCGCCCTGATTCCAGACTACGGCGAGGTGGTGCGAAAAGCGAGCCACCAGTTCGCGATAATACAGCGCGCGGATCGGGTTCATCCCTGGCGAGCCGCCCAGCTTCCGATCGTTCTCGGTCTCCTGCGTGATCACGTGCAACTGCAGGCCGAGCCGGTCCATATGGCGGAACACGATCTCCCACTGCGCCAGCTTGCTCACATCGAAGCGTTCGCGTTCATTGGGGCCGGTCCACATCCAGGTATCGCTGCCGTCGCCGCCGTCGATGTTGTAAGTGAGGAAGTAGACGCTGTTCATCCCCTTCGAGGCAAGGTAATTCAGCGCGCCGATGATGCCTTTGCCCTTACTGCCCTGCCACACCGGATCCCCGGGGCGCCAGTCGCGCACGTGCGGTTCGTATGTATGGACGAAATCGGAAGCCAGGGGGCTGCCCTCGTTCGCTGTGGGGCGCGTGTCGAAAGTGCCGTCGAAACCGGCGAATGCCAGGAAGTTCTCGGGGCTGTCCGCGCCGCCTTTCAGGAATCGCTTACCGGAGCCGGCGAACTGCAAGTAGTGCTCGCCCACATACCTGAGCATCCCCGAAGCGCCCTGCTGCGCGCGGCCGATGCGGAACGAACCCGAAGCCCCGTCGAACGAGGCGGCTCGGCCGGCTCCGCTATCGCTGGAGAGGGCAACGCGGTCGCCGCTTCGGAACGATGCCGCGTACCGCCACTGGCCTTCCCGATCCGGAGTGAAGCACACGCGCCACTTGTTGCCGGAGGCCGCCGAAGATTCGGCTGCCTTCCCATCCGCGGCGTAGAACCCCGGCACAACGTAATTAGCGCCGGAAGAGTGCGTGAAGGCGACGTTCAGCCTGAAATCACGGAACGGATTAGGCGATGCATCCTCGGACGTGTTCGGCCCGTCGAACGTGATCTCGACGGGAGTCCAAACGCGCAAATCGCCGGTAACAGCCGGTCCCTGCGCATGCGCCAGAATGGCCAGAAACAGCAAACTCGCGAGCCGCATAAACAACAACGGTACACCAGAGCACGGCAGAGCGTTCGCACCAGGCTAATAGCTCATAGCTGATAGCTCATAGTTGAAAGCTGCGGTCATCCCCGCCCCAGGTGAGCCAGCAGGCCGGCGGGGTCGTCCATGATGATTCCATCCACGCCGGCCCGCACGAGCCGGTCCCAGTCGCGTGCGCGGTTTGCCGTCGAGGCGATGACTCGGATGCCGGCCTCGTGTGCCTCGGCGACACGGCGGCTGTTCACCGCGCGATGGTAGGGCGCACGGTGGAAACGCCCGCTTCCTCCGCCAGCGCGACAAAATCGCGAACGCGCAGGCCGCACAAAGCCGCTCTCGGGATCTCCGGTGCGAACGGCCTCCCGGGCGCCCGCGGAAGCGCCCTCTAACGGCCGGTGCGGGCATATCAGAAAAGGTGTAAATTCTTGAGCCTGTCGGAGATAGATTTGTCGGACGTAAAATCAATAACTTACCAAAAGGTTTAGGCTCGCAAGTTATTGATTCTTCGTTCGGGAAGTTCTTTCTCCGACAGGCTCTGTTGCTGTCCCCCATTTGTCCCGTGTCCGCGCCTTCGATCAGCAGTGACCCCGCCGTTGGCCGGTCAATGCAACCGATCAGGTTGAGCAGCGTAGTCTTCCCGCTGCCGCTCGGCCCTGCGACGGAAAGGAACTCGCCGCGGCGAATCGTGAGGGACACGTCTTCCAGCGCGGAGACGAAACTGTGATCCATCGCATAGCGCCTGCTTACGTTCTCGAGTTGGACCAGTGCGTCCATCGG
>DATMXS010000197.1:0-23007 GCA_035561355.1 Bryobacteraceae bacterium
ATACAGGGCACGAACAACTTCATCCAGACGCGGCCGCAGCCGACCAACCAGCGGAAAGACACCATTGCGCTCGATTTCAACCCTGTCGATAAACACGCCTTCCGCTTCCGTCACCAGAACTATAGTTGGAAACGGCTGGACGCTTTCCGCGGCGGCCTGGACCGTGCGGTCACGGACTGGAACCGGCCCAACAAGACGGCTTCGCTGAACTACATCTGGACCGTATCACCCACGGTGGTGAACGAGTTCCTCACCAGCGCCAGCGTAGACCGCGTCTACATCGGCGTACAGCGCGAAGGCGGGCGCTTCGAGCGCTCGAGGTACGGCATCGACTATCCGTACGTCTTCCCGGAGCGCAAGGAGATCTTCGACAAGATTCCGACCGTCGCGCTGGGGACGCCGTTTCGAGAGTTGGATGGCGGGCCGTACCCCTCGTCCTCTTCGGGACCGATCTACGTGATCTCCGATAATTTCACGAAAGTGTCCGGGAACCACACCTTCAAGTTCGGTGCACTGTTTGAGCGCTCGGGTCAGAACGATTTCGACCAGATCAACGTCACCGGCGTTCCCGGCGGCACCAACAATCAGAACGGCCGGTTCTCTTTCACCGACAACCGCGGGCAGGGTGTGCCGAGCACCGGGCTTGCAATCGCGAATGCCGCCGCGGGGCTGTTTTCCACGTATGCGGAGATCGGCCAGCGCGCGTTCACGATCTATCGGTCAAACATGTTCGAGTGGTTCGTCCAGGACTCCTGGAAGGTCACGCCGAAACTACGCCTCGAACTCGGATTGCGGCACACGTACGTGACGCCGTACTACTGGGCCGAGTGGGGCAACATCGCGGCCTTCGACCCGAACCGCTACAACCCGGCGAACGCGGTGGTGCAGGACCCGCGGACAGGGTTCATCATCAGCGGCGATCGGTACAACGGAGTGGTCATCCCGGGCGACGGTCCTCCGGAAAAGGCAGGCGGCCGGATCGCGCTGTTCAACGATCCCTCATTCAACCGTCTCTTCAGCGGCAAGGATGAGCGGTTCTTCGGCGAGCGCCAGTGGCTGAACTTCCAGCCCCGCATTGGCGTTGCCTACGCGATTTCGTCGAAAGACGCCCTGCGAGCCGGGTTCGGGCGGTTCATGAATCGCCCGGGTGTGAGTGACAACATCTTCCTGGGAGGCAATCCGCCGCTCCAACCGATGGTTTCCATCTCCAACGGGCAGGTGGATAACCCTTCCGGTGGGAATCCCTCGACGTTCCCATTGTTCTTCATGACAACGGATCCGAAATTCAAGATCCCGTCCGCGTACCAGTGGAACGTCACGTACGAGCGCGAAATCCCGGGCAACACCATCGTCACGCTGGGCTACGTCGGCCGCGTGGGATTGCATCTGGAGCGTGAACGAAACATAAACGCGCTTCAGCCCGGCACCATTCAGGCCAATCCGGGCATCGAGCCGAGTGTTCTACGCCCGTACAAGGGCTATCAAGTCATCGCACTCGGCGAGAACGCGGCCCGCAGCGAGTACAACTCGTTGCAGCTCGAGGTGAACCGGCGGTTTTCCCAGGGTCTGAGCTTCGGGTTCTCGTACACCCTTTCGGAAAGCATGGACAATGCCTCGGAACGCCGCAACCGAATCTTCAACCCGTTCGACGACCGGATCATGTGGGGCTACTCCAACTTCGACGCGCGCCACATCGCCGTGGTGAATTTCATGTACCAGCTGCCGTTCTTCAGGGGCAGCACCGGCGCGCTCCGGACGGCCCTCGGCGGCTGGCAGTTGACCGGGATCATGCAGTTCCAGAGCGGGACGCCGTTCACGGTCGGACGAGGTGAGGATTATGCGGGCATCGGTTCGGGGAACGAGTTGCAGCCGTGGGAAAAGAACGGCAGCCCGGACTACACGCGCGAGTTCTCCAACGCCGACGCATCGGGCAGATACGTGGCCGATCCGAATTTCTGGTTCACGATGAATGGGGCGCCTCCCACGCAAGGATTCACTGCGCCGGCTGCCGGGACTTTCTCCACCACTCAGAGGCGGAACCAGTTCTTCAACCCCGGCCTCCAAAACTGGAACATTGCCGTATTCAAGGATTTCCAGTTTGCCGAACGGCACAGGTTGCAGTTCCGCAGCGAGTTTTTCAACTGGCTGAACCATCCCAATTGGGACAACGTATCGAGCAGCGTCTCGAGCAACAACGTCGCTGATCCGACCAGCGCAACTTTCGGCAAAGTGATCAGGAAGACCAGCGAGCGGAACATCCAGCTCTCGCTTCGCTACAACTTCTGAGGGAGACAGGAGCTACGAGCGAGGATCGAGTCCTCGCTCGTAGCTCCTAACCTGTGTGGGAGCGGCGCCACGACTCAGGCGTATCGCCGCGTGGACGACCGCTTTCGGTCGAAACCTGTCTACAGCGCGGCCATAACCTCTTTGAGGAGGTACTTCGCACCTTCCACTCCATCCCATGGGCCGTCTTCGTACTCGAGGGCGAAGACGCCTTTGAAGTTGGCTTCGTTCATGATTCGGACGCAGCGCTGAAGGTCGACTTCCTTCCACCGGTTCCAATATTTCGCGTGAACCGTGGTGTGCGTGTAAGGAGCGAGCGCCTTCAGGCCGTGGTACAGCATGTACTCGTGTTCCCAGTTGCAGAAGTCAGGGGTGGCCTCGCAGAACGGGTGCTTGAGCTCATCAAGGATGATCCTGACGTTCATGGGATTCGCGCTCAGGCCCCAGTGGTTCTCGATCGTGACCTTTACGCCGACCTTGCCGCCGTAGTCCGCCATCTCCCTGAACGACTCGATTGCGTTGTTCAGGTACTTGACGATCTCGTCGTTGCGGGGGTAATCCCGGGTTGCCGTCGCGTTAGGGACGATCCTGGGTCCGCCGGTGTTGACGCGCATCGTCTTCGCGCCGATTTGTGCGCTGCCGTCCAGCCACTTCTTCGCCACGGCTATGCCGGCCTTCCGCTTCTCCGGGTCGAGATCGCAGATATCGCGCGGCGCATTGTTCGAGACGTGGTGGCAGCGGACGCCGGTGGTGTCCATTTTCTTTACGAGTTGGTCAAGCCACTTCTTCGCGGATGGAGTGGAGGGATCGAACTCGTACATGGTGCGGGACATTTGCCCGCTGGTGAACGTGCTCTGGGCGAACATGCTGTCGTCGGTCACGTCGCCGAACAGCGAAGACCACAAGTCCATGCGTTGGACACCGGGGAAGGTGTCCTTGGTGAATTGCGGGAAATCCAGCATGGTGATCTCGCCATACTTCTGCTTCATGGCCTGCGTGGCCGGGTTCGGCCCGCGTCCCGATGTGCGACTCTTGAAAAGGGAGCGGACGGGCCACGTGTTCGACGCGATTCGCGCCAGCTTCTCCTTGTCCGTGAGCCGGCGCGGCGCAGCGCCGGATGCAGCGCTCACCGCACCAACGGCCGCGAACCCCGCCGCCGCGGTTCTCATGAAATCCCTGCGGCCTGAGCTCGAATTCGGTTTTGTATCCATGATTTCTCCTGTGGCGAACAAACCGGCGCTGGCCAATGCCGCTGGACCAGGCGCTCGTCTTCGGGCCGCCGCCCTGAAAGGCGATCGCCCGTAGGGTGATACGGCGCATGAAAGGCGCATAAGGTTAGCGGCCAGGGACAGGAAGAAGGGAGCGAGGAGACAATAGCTGGAATCGCGCGCACTCCCCGCGCTTGGCGCACTGGGGGCGCGCTCTATTGCTACAATAAACCTCTTCGATGCATAAGACCGAGCGGGAATTACGCCAGGAGATCGTCGAGATCGGCAAGTACGTCTGGCAAAAAGGATGGATCGCTGCCAACGACGGGAACATTTCCGTCCGTATGGAAGACGGCACTCTGTTGTGCACGCCCACGGGCGTTTGCAAAGGGCTGATGTCGCCCGATGACCTCATCGTGTGCGACATGGAGGGGCGCAAGATCGCCGGCGCCAAGGAACGGACCAGCGAAATTGCAATGCACCTCTTGGTCTACAAGCTCCGGCCGGACATCAAAGCCGTATTGCACGCACATCCTCCGGTGGCGACCGGTTTCGCGGCGGCGGGCCGCTCACTGAGCATCGCCCTGCTTCCTGAAGTGGTGATCGGGCTCGGCTGCGTGCCGCTCGTAGACTACGGCCTGCCGGGAACGCCCGAGTTGACCGACCCGATGCTGCCCGTAATCCCCAAGTACGATGCGCTGCTGATGGGCAACCACGGCGCAGTCTGCTACGGAGAAGACCTGCACAAGGCCTACTTCAAAATGGAAACGGTGGAGCACTTCGCGCGCATTGCGCTGGTAGCCGAACTGCTGGGCGGCGCAAAGGCCCTGCCGCGTACCGAGGTGGACAAACTGATCGAATCCCGTACGCGGTACGGCGTGAAGAGCAACGCCGCCGGGCCGGGCTGTCCGATCGCGGCCGAGGAAACGGGCGGAGAGCGGATCAGCGTCACACGCGACGAACTCGTCGCCATGGTCGAGGAAGCGCTGAAGGCCAGATTGGGATCGTGAGGCTTTGAATTATGAATGACGCGCTGGGTCTGATCGAAACGCGCGGCCTCGTAGCATTGATCGAGGCGGCGGACGCGGCTGTAAAGGCCGCGCATGTGACCCTGGTAGGCCGGGAAAAGGTGGGATCGGGGTACGTCACGGTGATCCTGCGCGGCGATGTCGCCGCAGTTCGCGCGGCTACCGATGCCGGAGCTGCTGCGGCCCGGCGCGTAGGCGAACTGATCGCGGTACACGTGATTCCGCGCCCGCACCCGAGCCTGGAAGACGCCCTCCCAATCGGCAAGACGCAGCCCGCCGCGGCGGGTAAGTAGGCCCCATGCTCCTGGCTCGCGTCGTCGGCACGGTGGTCGCCACGCGAAAGGACCCCCGCCTGGAAGGAAAGAAGCTCCTCATTCTGAAGCCTGTTTCGCCGGAAGGCCAGGATGAGAACGGGTACGTGGTCGCGGTGGATACGGTCGGCGCGGGCTTCCGCGAAACGGTCCTTGCCGTTTCCGGCAGTTCCGCACGCATGGCCGAGGGCTGCAAGGACCGCCCGGTGGACACTTCCATCGTCGCAATCGTCGATACGGTCAGCCTCGACGGGAAGAAGTAGCAATGCAACTCGGGCGAGTGATCGGCCGCGTGTGGGCCACCGCCAAAAGCGAGAGCCTCTCGGGTCACGCGCTCAAGATCGTTCAGCCGGTCACGCCGGAGCTGCAAGCGGCCGGCCGCAGCATCGTTTGCACGGATTGGGCCAGCGCCGCCACAGGCGACATCGTGTACTGGTCGCGCGCCAAGGAAGGCGCCTTCGCGTTCACGCCCGGCGAGGTCTGTACCGACGCCACCATCGTCGGTATCGTAGATGTCATGCGGGTGAAGCGATGACGATCGGCCGCGTCATCGGCGACATCGTCTCCACCCACAAGCACCCCACTCATTTCGGCCAAAAGCTTCTGATTGTTCAACCAGTCGATCTGGACGGCTCGGATCGCGGCGCCGCAGTGGTCGCAGTGGATGCGTTTGGGGCCGGCACCGGTGACAGAGTGCTCCTGTCGCAGGAAGGATTCTGCGCCTTCTCGAGCGTTGGACAGATGCTGACGCCGATCGATGCAGCGGTACTCGGCATCGTGGATGAAGTTGAGGTCCTACCCGAACTCGGCGTGTTTCCCGACAACCGTTCGCGCTAGCGGCCTCGCAAGCGTCATTTGTGGAACGATATCACGCTCGGCTTTGAGCCCGCACAGCGCTCTCCCGGTGGTTCGAAGCAGTGGGGGATCTCACCGGGCAGTGACTCCGGATCATAATCCGGCGGCCGACTATACTTCCAGCGTTTGACGGCTGCGGCTTCCGACGTTTGTCCGTCTCTCCGCGCCCGCCGTGTTTCTGCGCGCTTTAGGCGAGCTTCGCGAGTTCCCCGTCGATGTGTGCGAGCGCCTTCTTGAGCATCTCCCGATAGCGTTCGTGGGTAGCGGATTCGAGGTCGTGCATCACGCGCGTGCGTGATAGTTCCAAACTGTGACGAGCGCTCGCGCGCGTGATTTCTTCGGGTGTCAGTTGCTTTGTCCTCGCCTTTGCCCGCTGCGATGCAGCCGAATCGATCTGCGACTCGACCGACTTGCTCTCCCATCCGCGAGCCATACTCAAATTTTGTCACATCCGGACTGCCCGCCCCGATGCGCATCTGACCCGGTGGCGAACCCTGTAATCTGGTGGGCGATGACGCCGTACCCCGATTTCAGTCTTGCCGGCAGGACCGCCCTCGTCACCGGAGCAGGCCGCGGCCTTGGACGCGCCATCTCGCTGGCGCTCGCTCACGCCGGCGCGGATGTCGCGCTCGGGCTTCGCAATGTGAACTCGCACGGAGGGCTGCCGGAAGAGATCGAAGCGTTGGGCCGCCGCGCTCTGCCGCTTCAGATGGACGTCACGCGACTCGAAGAGGTCAATGCGGCCGTGGAGGCCGCTGGAGCGCACTTCGGCCGCCTCGACATCCTGGTGAACAACGCCGGCTTCGCCATCGCTACCGCCGCCGAAGAGGTCAGTGAGGAGGACTACGACCTTCAGTTCGCGGCCAACCTCAAGGCTGTTTTCTTCGCATCCCAAGCCGCTGCGCGTATTATGATTCGCCAGAGGAGCGGACGCATCATCAGCGTGGGATCACAGGCGGGCGCGGTGGCTCTCCCGACTGTCTCGGTGTACTGCACGACCAAGGCCGCGGTCGCGCACTTGACGAAATGCCTGGCTGTGGAATGGGGGAAATATAACATTAACGTGAATGCAGTCGCGCCTACATTCATTGCGACGCCCGGCACCGAAGGCCCTCTGGCTGACTCCACGTTCCGAGCCGACGTGATCGAGCGAATCGCCGCGCTGCACCGCATCGGGGAGCCGGTAGAGGTTGCGGGTGCGGTAGTGTTCCTCGCGTCGCCGGCAGCGTCGCTGATCACAGGCCACACACTGCTGGTGGATGGCGGCTGGACGGCGCGGTAGCGATCGGCTCGGTGCGGGGGCTCAGCGCGCGCCCGGGTTGTCCGCAAGTAACGTATCAACGATTGCAGACCACCGCTCGAACGGCCGGAATCCCTCGTTGCGGCGGCCGAATTCCTCCGCCAGGAAGCGCCTAGCAAAGCGCAGTTCCGGACGGACGAGCAGCGCGGGCGCCAGGTCCTGCGGGCCATCACCGGCGAATGCAACAGTCTGGTAGCGCTCCAGGGCGTCATGCACGACGGCAGGCTTGTCGATGCCCACCTGTTCGGAGTAGAACGGAGAGTCCCGCGGAGGCTTACTCAGGACCAGCCCCTTCCCCTCTACGATGCGTCCCGGGTTCGCCCGCACGGTGGCGCGGACGCCGGCGATCTGAAGCACGGAGTCGATGTACCAGGACGAACCCGCCGACACGATGATCAGGTCCCATGACGCTTCGGCCAGGCGCGCGGCTGCGGCCCCAAATTCGGGATCGGGCCGCGTGCCACGCACGAGCGTATCGAGCGTCTCGGGATCCGTCGGGATATGAGCGAAATACGCGGCCATTGCATCGAAGTGCGTGATGCGCCCGGCGCGGTACATCGTCAGGTAATCAGGCTCCGAGGGCGGAACGAATTGCCGCGCCAGAACGAAGAAGTCCGTAGACGTGATGGTGCCGTCGAAATCGGAAATGAGAGCATTCATGAGGACAGCAGGGCCGCCGCTTCGATTGTCCAACAGATGGCGGACCTGTGTCAGTTACTAGGCTTTTCCGGCCTGCATCCGGTAAACTGGTATCAACATCTGGGAACACTGCTTTCTTTGACTCATCCAGATCAAGGAGGAAGTGTATGTATCGGTTAGCCGGCCTCGCCGCTGCGGTTTTGTTTGCTCTCACCTCGACTGCCTCAGCGCAGAGTAATTCTTTCGAGGGCACATGGAAGCTGAACCTGGCGAAAAGCAGGTACAGTCCCGGACCCGGACCCAAGGCGCAGACGATCATCATTGAGCAGACCGGCAAAACGACGGTAAACACCATCGATCGCGAAGGCGAGAAAATGACGATGTCGTTCACCACGGTTCCCGGGCAGGTGACAACGATCGAAGGCGCGCAGGGAGCCACGGTGCTTGAAAAGCGGATCGATCAGCGTACTGTCGAGCATGTCTGGAAGTTTGGCGATATGACCATTCAGGGCCGGGGCGTGCTCGCCAAGGACGGCAAATCGTTCGTCTATACCTCGACCGGGATTGACCGCAAGGGCAAGAAGATCAAGGATTACGAAGTCTACGAGCGGCAGTAACTCCGCGCGGCTGCGCTACTGAAGGGTGCCTGATTAGGCACCGCGCCGAAATCGTAATACTGGTGCGCCACTGCCGAATCGCGAACGGTCACGATGCGGAAGCCCGATCGCTCCTCGCCGCGAGGCAATCCGATTGCACCGGTGGTCACCATCTCGATTCCATCCGTGCTCGCCAGAAAATTCTTGTGCATGTGTCCCGCAAAGATGTGTGTGACGCCGTAACTCCGGAATAGCTGGAAATACTTGTGACGCTGCGTCGCGGGTATGTTGACGTATTTGTCTTCCTCGCCGAACGAACTCAGGAACCAGGAGTGGTGCTGGAAGACTATCACTCGCCTGGCACCCTCGCGCCTTGCTTTCGCCAGTTCCGCCTGCAGCCATACATATTGCTTCTCGACTTCATCGGACGGAGCTTTGACCGAGTGAACCAGGGCCGAGTTGAACCCGATGAAGACTGTATCGGCCTTCCTGAACGCCCAGTGGTCCGCCCCGAAGTTCTTGCGCCAGGATTCAAGGTGCATCGGCTCAGGATGATCGCCTATATCGTGATTGCCCGGCAGGAGGTATAGCGGGATCGACTTGTCGAGCGCGGCCGCAATCCGCTTGAACTCCGCGATCTGTTCCGGATTGCGCGCGCGGTTCACCAGGTCGCCCGTAAGGACGACGAAGACGGGCTTAAGGCGGTTCACTGTTGCGATGAAAAACTGGAAGTTCGCGGTCTCCTGAGAGAGGTCCTTGTTCTTCGCGAAGTGGCCGAACTGGGGGTCCGAGCCCTGGATAAAGAAGAAGGGATCTGAAATCTGGGCGGGCAACCCGGAGGCGAGCCAAAACAGGAAAACGAAAACACGGCGCATCGACTTCCAGAATGACCCCGACACACCGCAAATTACGTGAACACAGTGGGAAATCCGGCGCGCCGTCCAGCATTATGGACTCAGAAGCTTCCTAAGCAGCGCAGGGTGGCGTTACACTGACACTCTCATGACCCGCCGGAACTTTCTATCGGTCGCTGCGGCGTCTGCCGTACAGGCACGAAGTGCCGCGCCGCCCAACGTCGTGCTGATCGTTTGTGACGACCTCGGATACGGCGACCTGGGCTGCTATGGCGGCAGCCTCCGGACGCCGCACCTCGACCGCATGGGCTCGGAAGGGGTTCGCTTCACGCAGTTCTATTCGGCCAATCCGGTCTGCTCGCCCTCGCGTGCCGCGCTCATGACCGGCCGATATCCAACTCGTGCCGGCGTTCCGCGCGTGCTTTTTCCCAAGGACACCACCGGGCTCGCCCAGGACGAAACCACCATCGCGCAGGTCTTGAAACGGCGCGGCTACCGTTCCATGTGCGTTGGCAAGTGGCACCTGGGCCATCTGCCGCAGTTCCTGCCCACTGCCCGGGGCTTTGACGGTTACTTCGGCATTCCGTATTCGAATGACATGGAGCCGCCGGTCCTACTGCGGGATACGGAAGTGGCGGAACCCCGCGCACGCATGGACCGCATCACCGGGCAGTACACCGCCGAGGCGGTCCGGTTCATTGAGAGCGCGAAGGATTCGCCGTTCTTCCTCTACATGCCGCACACGATGCCGCACATCCCGCTGGGCGCCTCCGAGCGCTTCCGCGGAAAATCGGGTCGCGGCCTGTACGGGGATGTTGTCGCCGAAATCGACTGGAGCGTCGGTGAAGTGCTGGCGGCATTGAAGCGGCACGAACTGGATTCGAACACGCTGGTGCTGTTCTCGAGCGACAACGGGCCATGGTATGAGGGCTCTCCCGGCCGCCTGCGTGGTCGCAAGGGCTCGACGTATGAAGGCGGCGTGCGGGTGCCATTTATCGCCAAGATGCCGGGACGGATTCCCGCAGGACGCGTAGCCCGCCAGGTAGGCTCGCTGATGGACGTGATGCCGACCGTCGCGCGCCTCGCGGGCGCAGAATTCCCGTCCAAGCCGGTGGACGGAATCGACCTCTGGCCGGTTCTCACGGGCACAGGAAAACCCGCGCATCGCGGGGGGCTGTTGTACTTCGATGATACGCACCTCCAGTGCATACGCCACGACCGTTGGAAACTCCATGTGGCGCGCTACACGGGCGCGGCCTACAGTCCTTCGCCACAGGGCGCGCGCAGGAACCTGCCGCTTGCCGCGCCCGAACTGTACGACATCGAGAACGACAGCGATGAGAGCTACGACGTATCGCCCGAACATCCCAAAATCGTTCGAGATCTCTATGCGCGCGCCGAACGGCTGCTCGCGGATTTTCCTGAGAATATTCGCAAGGATTGGGAGGACACGAAAGCCAAGGCGGTCGTTCCGGCTGCGATCGGAGCCCACCCGAGGGCAGCGGACAAGTAAGCAGGGCTTTCGAGGCGCCATGTTCGAGGGTTTATGATAGCTTCGGGTAACGTTGGGCTGTGAGGCTACGCCCAAGCGCTATAGTCGAGTGGCAATTTCGATGAACGGGAGACAAGGCATGAACAGACGGATTTTCATGATGGGCGCGGCGGCCGCAGGCGCGGCAAGCGCGAGCCGGATGCAGAGCGCCAACGATACGGTGCGGGTAGCGGTCGTAGGCGTGCGCGGGCAGGGCGGTTCACACTGCGTCCAGTACGGGCGCATGAAGAACGTCGAAGTTGCAGCGATCTGCGACATTGACGACAAGGTTCGCGAGAATCGCATCGCCCTCGTCGAGAAAGCGACCGGCAAGAAGCCGGCGGGGTTCGTCGAATTCCGCAAAGTACTCGAGGACAAGACCATCGACGCCGTCTCCATCGCGACGCCGAACCACTGGCACACGCTGCAAACAATCTGGGCTCTCCAGGCCGGCAAGGATGTTTACGTCGAGAAGCCGTGCAGCTATAACATGTTCGAGGCCAAGCAGATTGTGGCCGCGGCAAAGAAGTACAACAAGCAGATCGTCCAGCACGGTACGAATAGCCGCTCCGGCGCCGGCGTAATGGAAGCCGTCCAGAAAATGCGCGACGGCCTGATCGGCGACGTCTATATGACGCGCGGCTTGTGCTTCAAATGGCGCGACACCATCGGCCGCGCGGCGCCCTCGCCTGTGCCCGCCGGCGTGAACTATGACCTATGGACGGGGCCGGCTCCTCTCAAGCCGTTCACCGAAAACCGCTATCACTACAAGTGGCACTGGCTCTGGGATTTCGGCAATGGCGACCTTGGCAACCAGGGTATCCACGAACTGGATATCTGCCGCTGGGGCCTCGGCGTAACGTATCCCACGAAGGTCACCGCCATCGGCGGCCACTTCATGTTCGACGACGACCAGGAGACGCCGAACACCCTCACCGCGCTCTATGAGTTCAACGACGGCGGCAAGAAGAAGATGATGGAATTCGCGGTGCGGCACTGGATGTCGAACCACGAAGCCGGCATCGACGAGGGCAAGACCAAGGCGGAGTTCGAGAAGGGCCCGGTAGGAAACACGATCGGCAATGTCTTTTACGGGTCGAAGGGCTATCTCGCGGTCGAGGGTTACGATACGTACTGGAGTGTGCTCGGACCGAAGAAGGAAGGCGAGCGCGGCCGGAACATGCAGGAGCCCGGACCCTCGCTGAACCACGGCGGCAGCAATTGGCAGAACTTCATCGACGTGGTGCGCAGCCGCGACAGGAGCAAGCAGAACGCACCTATCGAGGAAGGCGCTCCGTCCACTGCGCTGATCCATTTGGCGAACATCTCCTATCAGCTCGGCCGTACGATCAACTTCGACGCGAAGACCTGGACCTGCCCGGGTGATAAGGAAGCCACCGCGCTGTTCACCCGCAAAGGCGGATACCGCAAGGGTTTCGTGGTTCCCGAGAAGGTGTAGGCAACATCCAATAGTGGCGCCGCTTGCTTGAGGCGGCGCCTCAACACAACATGGAAAGACGCACGTTTCTGAAAGGGGCGGCCGTCGCGACTGCTGCCCCGGTATCTATAGAGCCCGGCTTCACATCACTTTTCAACGGCCAGTCCCTGGAGGGATGGTCCGTGGCGGACGGCCCTGAAACGGCATTTTACGTCCGGGACGGCGCGATCGTGGTCCACCAGTCTGCGAACTATCCGGCGTGGCTCCGCTCGTCGCGGCAGTACGAAAACTTCGATTTCCGCTGCGATTTCTACCTTCAGGGCTGGATGGACTCCGGCATTTTCCTGCACGCTCCGGAGCATGGGCGCCCGACCTGGAGCGGCGTCAACATCAAGCTCTTCCACAAGGACGAAGACCCGCCCAAGCCGACCTCGGCCGGCGCGGTGTTTCCGCTCGTGGCGCCGTCGAAGGTCAACGTAAAGAGCAAGGGCGAATGGAACACCTTCCGCGCGGTGTTCGATTGGCCGCGGCTTCGCGTCTGGATCAACGATGAGCAGGTCCAGGACCTGGATGTCGAGGCCAACCCGGAACTGCGATGGCGGTTGCGACGTGGGTATCTCGGGCTTCAATCACTGTCTTATCCGATCCGCTTCCGCAATCTTCGCGTGCGGGAGTTGCCGGCTAAAGAGACGTGGGAGCCGTTGTACGAGCAGCCCGGCGATCTGGCGAAGTGGTTTCTGGCGGAGGGCAAAGCGCGTTTCGAGCCGCTCGGCGAAGTGCTCTACGGCGATGGGCTCGGGCACCTCGCCACGAAGGAACAGTACGGTAACTTCGAGTTGCAACTCTATGTGAGGGCGAGCCTGCATTCGAACGGCGGCGTGCTGTTTCGTTGTGATGCGGATCGCGAGAAGCGCCACTACGAGATCCAGATCCACGACGTGGAAGATGCGGTGTACCCGACCGGATCGCTCTACTATTTCGAACGCGCGCGGTATCCGAAGATCGAGGCCGAGAAGTGGTACCTGATGCAATTGATCGCGCAGGGGCCGAACTGCTTCGTGAGGGTCAATGGCGAGACCGTGATGGAGTATCACAAGCTGGAGAACACGGCTCCCGGCCACATCATGCTCCAGGCGCACCAGGCAGGCATGCCGATCGAATACAAGCACATCCGCATCAAGCGGCTGTAAGGACCTTTTCGGAAAGCCAGCGCGACGCGGGCGCCCATGCGCCGATGCGGGCCATGGGCACCGGCCGCCCGGCCGCGCTACTCTCAGAAATAGGTCTAATTCATGCCTGAAACGAGAACGAATCCCCTCAGCTACCTCGGCGACCAGCTCGAGGCTTTCAAGCAGGCCGGCACCTATTCCCGGCTTCGCGAGCTGCAAACGCCGTGCCGCGCGGTGTCCCGCTTTGACGGACGTGAGGTGATCAACCTCGCTTCGAACAACTATCTCGGGCTTACCGATCATCCGAAGCTCATCGAGGTGGCCGTCGAGGCTACGCGGAAGTATGGCGTCGGCACCGGGGCAGTGCGGACTATCGCGGGGACGATGGATCTGAACATGCAGCTGGAGCGGCGCATCGCGGCGTTCAAGCACTCCGAAGCCTGCGTCGTCTTCCAATCCGGCTTCGCGGCGAACTCCGGCACCGTGGCCGCGATCCTCACCCCCGAGGATCACATCATCTCAGATGAATTGAATCACGCGAGCATCATTGATGGCTGCCGGTTGTCGAAGGCGAAGATTCACGTGTTTCCGCACAAGGACGCAGCCGCCGCGGACCGGATCCTCGGCGAACTGGAATCTCAGCCCGGCCGCAAGTTGCTGATCACCGACGGCGTCTTCTCCATGGATGGAGACATCGCGCCCCTGCCCGCGCTGGTCGAAGCGGCCGAGCGGCACGGCGCCATCATGATGATCGACGACGCGCATTCGTCCGGTGTGCTCGGGCGTAACGGGCGGGGCACTGTGGACCACTTCGGTCTCAAGGGGCGC
The DNA here is from genome assembly GCA_035561355.1 of Bryobacteraceae bacterium. Lineage (GTDB taxonomy): Bacteria > Acidobacteriota > Terriglobia > Bryobacterales > Bryobacteraceae > DATMXS01. Next base: position 14,041 of record DATMXS010000197.1, read on the forward strand.
GTGGATATCCAGGTGGGCACGCTGTCCAAGGCGATCGGCGCACTCGGCGGGTACGTGTGCGGATCGAAGGACCTGATTGAGTTTCTGTATCACCGCGCGCGGCCGTTCCTCTTCTCCACATCGCACCCACCGGCCGTCACTGCGACCTGCATCGCAGCCTTCGACATTCTGGAGCAGGAGCCGGAGCGCATCGAGAACCTCTGGGCGAACACTAAATACTTCAAGGCGGCGCTGACCAACGCCGGCTTCAGCACCGGGCTGAGCGAGACACCGATCACGCCGATTATGGTGGGCGAAGCGAAGACTGCGCACGCCTTCTCCCGTGCGCTGTTCGAAGAGGGCCTGTTCGCCGTCGGGATCGGATTCCCGACTGTGGCGAAGGACAAGGCGCGCATCCGGACCATCGTGACGGCGACGCACACGCGAGAGCAGTTGGACCGTGCCGTGGAGATTCTTGTCCGCGTAGCGCGGAAGATGAGTATCCTTCAGTAACTTGCTGTCATGCCGGATCCGCCCAGGTGGCGGGTCCGGTCCTCTACTTAACCCACACACTGCTTCAGTGCTTCTTCTGCCCCCTGCTGATGTCTCCTTAGACCGTATCTAAGCTCTTCATCCGATTGGTCGTTTCTCACCGCGCTGTTAGTGTTGGGATGTCCGTTGGGCAAGGGAAGGAGAGCGAAAGAGCATGAAACACATGAAGCGATTCTTGAAGGATGAGCGGGGCCAGGACCTGATCGAGTATGCGTTGATGGCGGGATTCGTAGCAGTGGCTGCGGGCGCGCTCATGCCGAACGTCTCGGCCAGCATCACAGCGGTCTTCACCAAAATTCAAACACTGCTGGCCGCCGCCGGCGGTGGTGCGTCGTAGACTCTGCACGGAGCTTCAACTGGAAGCGGGGCGGGTGCCCCGCCGGTGCATCACGTATCTATTGTGCTCGCGGCATGGGCGCCAACAGGAGCGAGCGGGCTCTCGACATTGCCGCTCTCATCGAACGGCAGATCGAACGGTCCGCTCAAAACCTCCAGGTCAGAGTTGCGCTCGAGTTCGGGCCGGAGATTCTCGCTGAAGACGAAGAGCCCAAGATCCATCGTATTCCTGATCCAAGCGTAGGTGACTTCCATCGGATCGAACTTACCCACAGTCTTTGAGATTCTCTCCAGGCATTCGCGATCCGTGGAGTAGTTCATCGGGATACGGTTCGGGCCGGGAGTGGAAGCGGTAAGTGAGTTCACATTCGTCGCATCCCAATCCACGCCCTCCAGAATGCTGCTCTTGACGACGTCGCCGAAGCCGATGCCCACGGCATTCCCATAAGTATTGTCGCTCAGGCCGCGGATGAAGATGCGGTGAATGCGGGGCAGCCAGGTCCACGGATTATAGTGGCAATCGATGGAACGATTGATGACCTTGGTGTCCGCACCCGCGCCGCTGATATTCTTGCCGATCTCGTCGAGCGTGAGAACATCCACTTCCTTGACGGGAATTTTCGCCATCCATGTTTTGACAAGCGCGAGTAGCTCTTCCTCGCGCGTCTCCATCTCGTCAATCCGCACGGCTTCCAGTTTCGCAGTGCCGTGCCGTGCATCCTCCAGGATTGCCAATCCGCCGAGAATTTTGCCGCACGCAAGCACCTGCCGCCCTACATTGCGGATAACCGTTTCGAGCCCCGAGCGGTAAGCGTAGGTGTGATACTTCTGCGCTCCGGCGAACTTGCCGAGGCCGATCGCCATCATCTTGAAAAGACCGCTCTCGAGCTTCCCTTCAAAATTGGTATGCCACTTGACGCGGTTGACGAGCATGACGCCATCGCTGTCGTATGCCGTGCGGTCGATATATGCGTCGATTCCCTCGGTTGTGCAGCCGAGGTGCACCACTTCGAGCTGGCTGATCACCGGGCATCCCATGGTTGCTTCCGTGATGCCATAGTGGGCGAGCACGTCCGCCTGGCCTTCCGCAGTCGCTGCGCCGTGGCTGCCCATCGCCGGGAAGATGTGCGGGTGCATTCCTTTGGATTTCCAGAAATCGACTACGGCTCGGACGATCGTCGCGATATTCGCGATGCCGCGGCTGCCGACGCCGATTGCCACTCTAGCCCCTGGCCGGAGCCCTGCCGCGAACCCGGATCGCTCTAGCTCGACCCGCGTCTCGGCAGGAATGTCCTTTACGCTACGGTCAGGGAAGTTCTGGCGCACCAACAGCATTCGGGGAAAAGACATAACTCTTTATCTTACCGCGAGTGTTTCGTGTGTTCGCGGGTACCGTTTCCCGGCCCCCTACGCGCGCGCCGCAGCCCGAGGGGGCCGCCCGGATACCTGCGATCAGTGCACTCGGGGCGATCTGGACGGGGAGCGCAGTTCCCGTTCCGCATCCGCGGGACTCTTTGTCCTTGGCTTGATCAAGTTACTGAACGGTAATCGTGACCTGGCGAGTGTCGGTGCGGCCCCCGCCCTCGGCGGTGAGTTTGTAAGTGGTGGTCCGCTCCGGGCGAAGGCTAACGCAGCCCTTCCTGCCGGAGGGCATTGCCTGAGGGGCGGGGTCCATGCGGACGGACTGGGCCTGGGTAGCGTCGAAGCAGATGGTGACGGGCTGGCCGGGACCCACCTGGGTGGCGGTAGCGGCGAAAGCCCCGATCAGGCCCCCGCCCGCTGCCTGACGGCTTGCGGCGGACCTTGCCACCACCTTGACTTGCACCACCTGAGAGACTTCTTTGCCGTCACGTCCCGCCGCGATCAGCTTATACTCGGCGTCCGCTGAAGGCTTAGCCTGAACGCAGCGGTTTGGGCTAGGGGAGACCCCTTCGACGGGTGGCTCGATCCGCACCGCCGCGGCGTTCTCGACGCTGTAGCAGAGGCTCACGGGCTCGCCTCGCTCAACTGCTGAGGCTCCCGCGTAGAAGTGGTTGATCTTCGCGGGGGGCGGCGGAGCGGCGGCGGTTTTCGGTGCAGGCTGCTGCGAACATCCAGTGAGTACGGCGGCTGCCGCAACAACAAGGAAGAGTTTCATATGCCCCTGATTCGATCGTAGCGCGAACAGCGTTTCCAGGAATGGCGGCGGGCCGCGTTACTCTGAATAGAGCACTGGGAATGAACCAAACGAACCCGCTTTTCGATCTGAACACACCTCTTCCTTTCGATCGCATTCAGGCCGGCGATGTAGAACCGGGCGTCCGTGAGTTGCTCGGGCGCGCGCGAGCCGCGCTGGAAGCCTTGGGCGCCACGTCCGAACCGTTGAGTTACCGCAGCGTTCTCGAGCGCCTCGACACAATGACCGAACCGCTGGACTGTGCGTTCGGCATCGTGAAGCACTTGGAGGCGGTGTCGACCACGCCCGAACTACGTGCCGCGCACAACGCGGTGGAGCCTGAGGTCAGCGAGTTCCACTCCAAGATCCGGCTGAACGGCGAGTTATGGAACACGATCAAGCAGTACTCCGGGACGAACGATGCTGCAACTCTCGAAGGCGCGCGCCGGCGGTTCTTGACTAAGACGATCGACGATTTCCGAAGGCACGGCGCCGATCTGGATCCCGAAGGAAAGGGGCGGCTTGCGGAGATTGACGTAGAGCTGGCCAAGCTCACGACGAAGTTCGCTGAGAACGTGCTCGATTCGACTAATGAGTACGAGTTGTACATAGAGTCGGAAGCCGGTGTGGCTGGACTTCCCCCTTCGGCGCTCGCGGCGGCGCGGCAGAGCGCCGCGCAGAAGCAGCGCGAGGGCTGGCGATTCACCCTGCAGGCCCCGAGTATCACGCCGGTGCTGATGTACCTGAACGACGGCGGCGTGCGCGAGCAGATGTGGCGGGCGCTTTCAACACGGGCGACGGCTGCCCCTCACGACAATGGCCCGCTGCTGGCGCGCATTCTCGAGTTGCGGCGGGAGAAGTCGGCCGTTCTCGGATACAAACACTTTGCGGATTACTCCACGGCTGACCGAATGGCCGGCACGGGCGAGCGCGCTCTCGAGTTTCTGGAACGCTTGAAGGCACGCACTGAGGCCCGCTTTTATGTCGAAAACGAGGAACTGACTGCGTTCCGGCGGAGGCTGGAAGGGCCGGCGGCGCCTCCCCTTCAGCCCTGGGATGTGGCCTGGTACGCCGAAAAGCTGAGGGCAGAGCTGTACGACTTTGACCAGGAGGCGCTCCGACCGTATTTCCCGCTCGAGCGCGTAATCGCGGGAATGTTTGAGATCGTCCGGCGGCTGTACGGCGTGGAAGTGGAAGAGGAGCGCGGCGTTCCTGCGTGGGATGCGGAGGTGAAGTATTACGTCATCCGCGAGGAAGGCGGCGGTCCGGTGTTGGGTTCGTTCTACGCCGACTGGTTCCCGCGGGAGAACAAGCGGGGAGGGGCATGGATGGACGCGTTCGTGACGGGGCGCGTGAAGGACGGCCACGCAACGCCCCACGTCGGGGCGATCTGCGGGAACCTGACGCCGCCGCTGGAAGGGACGCCCGCCCTGCTCACGCACCGCGAAGTGGAGACGATCTTCCACGAGTTTGGGCACCTGCTGCACCACTGCCTCAGCAAGGTGGAAGTCCGAAGTCTTGCGGGGACGAACGTCGCTTGGGATTTTGTCGAGCTGCCGTCGCAGATCATGGAGAACTGGTGTTGGGAACGGGAAGCGCTAGACCTGTTCGCGCGGCACTGGCAAACGGGCGCGCCGCTGCCTCAGGACCTGTTCGAAAAGATGCGCCGGGCTCGTACGTTTCGAGCCGCAAACGCGCAGATGCGGCAACTCGGGCTTGGAATCGTGGACCTGGTGCTGCACATGCAATACGAGCCGCAGCGCGATGGAGACGTTGCGAGCTTCGCGCGAGGCGTGATGCAGGCGTTCGCGCCCGCTCCGCTGCCGCTGGATTACGCGATGATCGCGGGTTTCACACACTTGTTTGCGAACCCGGTGGGTTACGCGGCCGGGTACTACTCCTATAAATGGGCTGAGGTGCTGGACGCGGACGCCTTCACGCGCTTCCGGCGCGAGGGCGTGTTCAGCCGGGAAGCGGGCCGCGCGTTCCGGGATAACATCCTCGCTCGAGGCGACAGCGACGATCCGGCTGCGCTGTATCGCGGGTTTATGGGACGCGATCCGGACCCAGAGGCGCTGATCGACCGCCTCGGGTTGCTCGAGCCAGCGGCCGTCGATAACGGGGCCGAGTAGGGCGGACTCAAGGGGCTTTCTTCCGGCGTTTATTGGTGGTACATTTCCAGGCACGGGGAGGTACTGGGATGTTTGCCGCAAAGATTTCGCCCCTGGAGATGACACCGAGCGAGCGGGAACTGCTCATTCAACTGCTGGAGAGCGAGCAGCACGACCTGCCGCACGAGATTCACCATACCGGTAAAGCTTCGGTGCGCGAAGAACTCCGTCACCGGGCGGAGATGGTGGACGCCCTGCTCGCCAAGCTCCGAGGCGTACGCCCTGATGCGCCCTCTCAGTCTTGCTTGTCGTAGACTTCGGTCCACTTGAGGCGCCCGTCGGGACGCGTGACCTCGATCTCGCGCGTGAGGCGGCGGCCGTCGCGGGAGATTTTTGTCGTGGCTTTCTCCGTGTAGCGGCCGTCCTTGGAGCGGAAAGACGATTCGACAGTGCGGTCGTCGATACGCTTGTAGAACGTTTGCCCCGCATTCGACTCATAGCTCTTGCCGTCGATTGCCCCGTCGAAGGCGAAGTGATTGCCGCTGTCGTTGGCCTCGGCCACGGTCCCTGAGATCCGCAGCTTCGGCTCATGGTGGTCGATTGTGAGGATGACGCTCGTAGGGCGCTCCTTCTTGCCCCAGGAGGAGTCGTTCACATTGAGCTTCCAGGTGCCGGTCAGGTTGATGGGCGCGGCAACGGCAAGGCCCACGGCGGCTGCGAAGAGAAGAACGGTTTTGATCCCCATAGCCCCTCTGTCTACAGGGTACACGGGGCGCGCTGGGGAGGCGAGGCCGGCGCGCCCACGGATCACGAATGAACTGCCGTGCTAGTCGAGCCTGCGGAGCTGGACGTTGCGGAACTGGACGACGCTGCCTTTGTTGTGCTGCTGGAAAGCGACGTAGCCCTTCATGAACGAGTTCTTTTCGTCTACGTAGTCAACAACCGTCTTGTCGTTCACCTTGATGATGATGTGGTTGCCCTTGGCGATGATGTGCTGGGTATACCACTCGCCCGGCTTCACGAGTTGTTCCTTGATGTTGACAAAGTTGTAGAGGCTGCCGGTCTTCTTCCAGTCGGTATGGGTGGCGTTCACCTGCGCTTCGTAGCCCTTGGGCCAGCCGGGGCCGAACTCGGCGCGGAAGTACATGCCGGAGTTACCGGCGTCGCTGATCTTCACTTCGGCCTTAAACTCGCAGTTTTCGCACTGCTCTTCCATATAGAAGAGGTGGCTGCGATCGCCGTCGCCGGTGATGGCGCCGTTGCAAACGGTCCACGCGCCGGGGTCCTCATTAGCCTTCCAGCCATTCAGGGTCTTGCCGTCGAAGATGGTTTTCCACTCGCCGTCGGCGGACCATGCCGAGACGGCCAGAAGAATAAAGAACACGATCAGGCGTTTGGTCATAGAAGACACAGTGTAGCTGTTGGCCGCGGTGGACGGCGGCTCATTACTAAGGGTAAGAAGCTGCGTGCGCGGCCGGGGACGTATCATGGAAGCAGTTGTTGGGTCTCTGGGGGACCGTCGATGATCACAAATCCCACGTTCAAAGCCGTGCTTGCAGGCATGGCAGGCGGGATGGTTGGCGCCTGGGCGATCAACCGCTTCTATGACCTCGCGCGCGAAAGCTCGCGGACCGAATCCACTTGGCCGTACATCCTCGGCGCGGGCATGGGGGCCAGCTACGCCACCTTCGTCCACAGGCGCGACGTGCCTCTCTACGCGCGAGTCCCGCTCGGGGCTGCGGTTTGGCTGGGCGATCCCGAGAAGACGGCCGCGCCGCCTAAAGGTGGGCACGGCGTCACGGAAAAGGCGCGAAACGCGGGGCTGCGGTTCGCATCCAAGAGGCTGAAAAGAGTCGCCGAGAAGGCACTCTTCGCTTAATCGAACATTCAACTGGGGGGGAATCATGGATTGGATGAACCAGATTGGCGGGCTTCTGAGTAAGTACACGGGAAGTCCGGAGGAGCATCAGCAGGAGGCGGAGCGTGACTTTGACCAGGTCTCGCAGAATGCGCCGCGGCAATCGCTCGCATCCGGCATCGACGAGGTATTCCGCTCTAATCAGACGCCGGCGTTCGGTCAGCTCATGGGCCAGATGTTTTCGAATGCAAACAGCCACCAGAAGGCGGGCATCCTGAATCAACTCCTTAGTTCCGGAGCGGGTGGCGCGATCGCATCGCAATTCCTGGGTGGCAAGCGCCAGGTGTCGCCGGAAGATGCCGAGCAGGTTCCGCCGGACCAGGTACAGAAGATGGCCGAGACTGCTGAGCAGCAAGACCAAGGCATCGTAGATAAGCTCAGCGACTTCTATTCCGAACATCCCACGCTCGTGAAGAGCTTGGGAGCGGGAGCGTTAGCGATCCTGATGAGCAAGATGGCCGGCGGCCGCGGGCGGGGCGGCGGGATCGGGAGCCTGTTCTAACAGGACTCGGGCCGTCCTGAATCCGCAGAGCGGTAGCAGGCTTCCACAAGTGCAACGGTCCTGAGATATGCACGCCCTTCGGTCTCCGCGGGGCGCGCAGTCCTGAGGCACTCGACGAAGTGCTCCTGCATCGCTTTCACGCTGTCGCCCTTGTATCCTTCTTCGGGCGCCGCAAACGAGTGTGGACGCGCGGCGCCGGGATACTCCGACAACCACAGGCTGCCGTCGGGCGCGAGGCGAACGGCGCCGCGCTCGCCTTCGACACTCAGTTCACCGAACGCAACTTCAGGCTCCGTGGGACCGGAAATCCGGTTCGCATCGATCAGGCCGCGCGCGCCGGTCGCGAAACGCAGTTCGATCACGGCGCAATCCTCGCCCGCGATTACAGGGTTGATATGTCGGGTGACGCAATACACGCTCTCGATCTCGCCCGCGAGAAAGCGGAAGGTGTCGAGAAAGTGGACCAGCGTTTCATAGATGAGCAGGCGTGGCATCGTGCGGAAGTAGGGTTGCGCTGTATAGGGCTCGGGTCCGCGGCCGTCGCCCGTGCGCATGCGAAAGCCGAGGTGAAACACGGTCCCCAGCGTGCCGGCGTCGATGAGGCGCCGGACCTCACGGTACCAGGGCTGCCACCGCCAGTTCTCGTGAATGACCAGCCGGACGCCGGCGTCCTCGCACACGCGGACCATCTCCTCGCACTCGCTTGCAGTGCCCGCCATCGGTTTCTGGCAGATGATGGGCACGCAATGCGCGGCGGCCAGCGCGGTCAGTTCAAGGTGCGTCTCCGGACGCGTAACGATGTCCACGAATGCAGGCCGCTCGCGGCGGATGGCGTCTTCCGCGTTGGCGTAAACAGCAGGGATCTTCCAGCGCGCCGCGAAGGCGGAGGCGCGGTCGCGATCGGGATCGGCCACGGCGGCGATGCGGAGGCCCGGGATGCGGTTCCATGCGTCCGCGTGAAACTGCGCGAAGTACCCGGCGCCGATCATTACGACGTTCATGGGGTCTCGCTATCCAGGACGAGGAAGCGGCCCCAAGCGTGGGCGCGCTCTTCGCCGTCCGGGCCGGTGATAGACGCTTCGGTCAGGATGAGGCGCTTGCGCCGTTCCACCACCCAGCCGTGAATGCGGACGGTCTCGCCGGTTGCGACCTGTTTGCGGAGGCGGACGCGGAGTTCCGCCGTGGGGGCTTGCCACCGGCGGTGGGCAACGGCTTTGGCCATGGCCTCATCGAGCATGGTTGCGATGATGCCGCCGTGCAGGATGCCCTCGAAACCTTCGAACCCGGGAGCAACACGCCATTCCGCGCCGACGCTCTGATCTTCGAGGGGGCTGAATCTCAGACCGAGTCCGTGCGGGTTTTGTGGACCGCACGCAAAGCAGGCAGATTGCGGACGCGCCTCAGGTTCCATGGA
>DATMXS010000198.1:0-2551 GCA_035561355.1 Bryobacteraceae bacterium
GGCGCGCCCGGCGAGGGTGGCGAAGGCGCGGGCGGCCAGCGCGGTGGGCGCGAAGGTGGCGGCCAGGGCCGCATGATGCGATTCGGCGGCGGAAGCAGCAGCGATCTGACCCCTGAGCAGCAGGAGAAACTGCGCGCCGAGATGCAGAAGATTTTCGCCGGCCGCAGCCCGCGCGACATGTCACCCGAGGAGCAGACCAAGCTCCGTGAGCAGATGGCCAAGGCTTACGAGAAAATCACCGGAAAGAAGATGCCCGAACGCACGGGCGGCGCCCGGGCCGGCGGTCCCGGCGCAACCGGCGGAGCCCCGGGGAGTGCAGGCCAGGGCGGACCCCGCGTTGGTTTCTCCCGCCCGGGCGGTGAACCAGGTGCGACGCCGATGATGATGCCGTTTACGGGCGGCTTCGGGAGCCAGCAGTTTAGTGAGAAGGACCTGGAGAATGCCAAGCTTCCGCCTCCCCCCGAGGAAAACAGCGACCTGAACGTGCTGCTCCGCCCCGGCCTTCTGGCCGATATCGAAATCATCGTCGAGAAGGTGCCGAACGCGATTCACGTCCCGGTTCAGGCTGTCTTCGAGAAGGAAGGCAAGATGATCGTGTACGTGAAGTCCGGCAACCAGTACGTCGAACGCCCAATCAAACCCCTCAAGCGGAGTGAATCGGTGATGGTGATTGCCGACGGGCTCAAGCCCGGAGAGATGGTTGCGCTCGCTGATCCCACCGCAACGCCGGGCGACAAGGCGAAGAAGGGCGAGAAGAAGACGGCGGCGATGCCGTCGCCGGGCGCGTCCCCCGCGGGAGGCAGGTAATCGAATATGAGCGGTCTGAGCGGATACTTACCTGAACTTTACATGGGGCTTTCGAGCCTCCTGGTGCACAAGCTGCGCAGCTTGCTCACCATGCTGGGCATGATCTTCGGTGTGGGCGCCGTTGTAGCGATGCTGTCGATCACGGCCGGCGCGCAGAAGGAGATGATCAGCTACATCGACTTGCTGGGCGTCAACAATATCATCATCGAGGCCAAGGAATCGGTGGATGCCAACGAACTGCAGGCCCGGCGCGCCATCTCCCCCGGCCTGACCTTCCGCGACTTCCGGGCGATCTCGGAAAACGTGCAGGGCCTCGAAGCCCTCACCCCCAGGAAACGGTTCAAGCCGCAGAAGATGCTGCCGAAGACCAGTCAGGAAATTCCCCTGCTGATCGGGGTGCTGCCCAATTTCGCGCAGATCAATAGTTTGAAGCTGGTGAGCGGCCGCTTCTTCACCGAAGAGGAGAACGAGCGCTCCGCCCCCGTCTGTGTGCTGGGTGAATCGACCAAGGTGAACCTGCTTGGCTACCACGACGCGGTCGGCAAGTACGTCAAAGTCAACGAGATATGGCTCCAGGTAATCGGTGTTCTGGCGCAGCAGGCGACTGCCGATTCTGACGTGGAGGGGCTGGAGGTTTCGAACCGCAACAATATGGTCATCTCCCCGTTGAACACGGTGATGCGGCGGTTCGAGGACAACAGCAGCTATCTCAAGGACGAGATCGACGGTATCTATATGAAAGTTAAGACGGGTACCGATTCGATCGAGACGTCCAACGTGGTCAGCGCGATTCTTTCGGCTACTCATAAGGATGCGGGCGACTTCACGGTGGTGGTACCTGCCGGCCTGTTGAAGCAAAGACAACAGACACAAATGATCTTCTCGGTCGTCATGATCTGTATCGCCGGCATTTCGCTGCTCGTCGGCGGCATCGGGATCATGAACATCATGCTGGCTACGGTTCTGGAGCGCACGCGGGAAATCGGTGTGCGCCGCGCCATCGGCGCCCGCCAGTCGGACATTGTCCGCCAGTTCCTGACCGAGGCTGTGCTGATTTCGATCGTCGGCGGTTTGATCGGAATTGCGTTCGGGTTCTCCCTTTCCCGCGTGATCGCGGCGGCTGCCGGCTGGTCCACTACTGTAACCGGCGGCTCGATTGGTGTCGCTTTCGGAGTTTCGGTGTCTATTGGATTGTTGTTCGGCATCTACCCGGCCGTGCAGGCCGCCAAACTGGATCCGATTGAGGCAATTCGGTACGAGTAATGAGGTCCCCCATGCGAGTTTTGGTACTTGTCGCCGCCCTGGCGCTGCCGCTGGCCGCCGAGGAGCAGGCTCAGCAGCCGCCGCAACAGACGCAGACGCAGCAGACGCAACAGACCCAGCAGCCGGAACAGACGCGGCTGCAGGTGCCGGAGGCCTCGGCGTTCGTTCAATCGGCGCCGATCACGACCTCCGCCCCCGCGTTCCCCAAAGCGGGTTACTTCAAACAACGCTTTGCCACACCGTCATCGCGGGTTGAGCTGAAGCCTCCCGCCCGCCTTCAGGACTTCGTCCATGGCGGCAAGATGGAGCTTTCACTCCGCGATTTCCTGGAATTGGTGCTCGCTAATAACACCGATATCGCCATCCAGCGGATGAACATCGAAGTGCCGAAGAACGCCATCGAGCGGGCATTCAGCGTCTTCGATCCGGCGTTCGTCGGCCGATTCAACGCCACGCGCGAAAAGACGCTGCCCACCAGGGC
>DATMXS010000199.1:0-39385 GCA_035561355.1 Bryobacteraceae bacterium
ATCCTGGGCAGGCGCAGGCAGACACCGCGTTTCCCCGGCGATCCACGTGAGGCGGAGCGGCGGCCGCCGGGTGGGGTCATGACGACCACAGAGGGCGCAGGCACGTCAGATTCGCCGGAGACGCGCATTGTGGAGTCCGCGCTGCCGGAGGGGTCGGCAACCGGGCCGGTCGCAGGCCACTTGTACTTCGCCTTCAAAGGCAAGCCCAAAAAGATCAAGTCACTGGAACTTCTCTATGACACCGGCGAGCGCCAAGCCACCCTACGGCTTCACTAGCCCTCGCGAAAACTTCGCCTCCGCCCAGATCAGCACAACCAGAAGGAACGCCATGATCGTTCCCAGCAATGGCAGCAGCATGACCACGCCGATCCCCCACTGGCTGGCAAACAGACCCAGCGACCAGGGTGCGAGAGTGGCGCCCACCATGGCGAATGAGAAAATCCCATTGAATAAGCCGGGGTGATAGTACGGGAACCGGCTCCCGATCAGCTCGGCCACGAGCGGGTAGACGGATGCGAACCCGGCACCCACAAGAAGAATGCCCGCGCTGGCGCCGAAGCGGTTGTTCGTCGAGAGCAGGATGATGCAGCCGAAAAGCGCCGCCAGAACGCTGCCGCCCAGAAGCTTCCCATGACTAATGATCGGCAGGATAGAGAGCACCACCATCCGGCCGACAATCAGGGCCAGCCAGTAAGCGGCCAGCAGCGCCAGCGAGCCTTCCGGGCTCACACCAATTCTGCGGATGAGATATAGAGGCAGCCAGCCTGCGATGGCCCATTCATTGCCGAACTGGAAGAACAGCAGCAGGGCGAGCAGAACCGCCCCAGGGCTGCGGAAATCGCTGACGGCCTGGCGGAATGACGGTCCGGGCTGCCGGTCTTCCTGGACGCGCAAGCCCGAGAGAGCAAAGATCCCGGCGCCATAGCCCGGTAAAGCCGCAAGGAAGATCAGGATGCTCGGAACCGTGTAGACGTGAAACACGCCCGCCACCAGCAGCGCTACCACCACGCAGCCCAAGCCGAAAAAGGTGCCCGAAAGGTACAGCGCCGCGACGGGGTTCAGCTTGTAGACCGGAGTGAGGGCCTGGAAAAGACCGATATGCAGCAGCCCGGAGCCGCAGCCGATGCCACCGACAGCAACGATTCGCCACCAGAGCGGCGCTCCGGGTGCGAGAGCGGCCAGCAGCAGGAACGAAGCGCAGGCCAAGCCGCACCCCGCTGACAGGGCTACAGCCAGATTGCGTTTCGGCAGCAGGTACTTCCAGATGGCATTGGCCCAAAGGAGGCCGACAGCCATCGCGAGGAAGTAATTCCCAATGGAGACAAAGTCCTCCGTAAGGTGATGCCGCCAAACGGGCAGGATGGCGCCCAGGAATGAAGTCAGGACTCCAGACAAGAAGAAGCCCACCAAAATCTTGCGGGCCAAGCCGGCCTGGAACAGGGTTCGGCCGCTGGACGCGTCTACGGGGTGTGCGGCCATTCCGGGTATTGTAGCCGAATGGAGAGTGCGGCGGTCTCCGCCTCCGGAATCACGTATTCCCACTACCGGAACCCATAGTGCGTCGACCAGAGCCAGCTTAGCCAGCTCCTGTTTTGTTGTGCTTAGCCTTTGGACTTCGGCGTGCTACGCAGGCTGCGGGGTTTTACAGAGGTTTGACCGCTTTGGGGGTGGTTGCCTTTCCGAAGCTTTCCCCCATTTTTCTTTTTCCCCGCGTTCTCGCGGGGATTTTCTTTTTTGGACAGTTTTTCTTTAGAGAACCCTCGACGGTACAATATTCTCTTCCGACCGATGTTCAATCCCTACGCCCGCTGGATGAATCGCTGGGAACTCCAATTGGCCGGACGCGACAAGAACCGTGTCGAGCGTCCGTTCGAATGGGGCCTTGATTGGCTGGATCTGGACGGCGCTGCCGATCCTGCACGTGCCCTTGCCGACGCGGCGTCCGGCTGGCTCGCCGATTCCCCTTCGTTCTACTCGTATCGCATTCCCGCCGACTGGGAGCTTAAAGACGGACGCCTGACGTTCACGTCACCGTTGCCCTCGCGGTACCCCGAAAACGATGTTGTTCATGCGCAATGGTTCCCTGCCGGTGGTGACCGCGCGGTGGTCGTCCTGCCGCAGTGGAACTCCGACTCCGAAGGGCATGTGGGGCTTTGTAAGCTACTGAACCGCTTCGGGATCTCCGCTCTGCGGATGAGCATGGCGTATCACGACCACCGGATGCCTGCCGAACTAAGCCGGGCGGATTACCACGTCTCGAGCAACATCGGCCGTACCATCCACGCATGCCGCCAGTCGGTGCTGGATGCGCGCGCATGTTTCGATTGGCTCGAATCGAGAGGCTATAGCCGTCTCGGGATCCTGGGAACCAGCCTGGGCTCCTGCGTTGCCTTCATCGCGCTTGCTCACGATCCGCGCATCCGGATCGGCGTTTTCAACCACGCCTCGACGTTTTTCGGAGATGTAGTCTGGACCGGCCTCTCCACGCAGCACGTGCGGAAAGGGCTGGAGACCGTGCTCACGCAAGATCAGGTTCGCGACTGCTGGCGCGTCATCAGCCCGGCCAGCTACATGGACATGCTGATTGGCCGGAAGGTGCCCACTCTCATCGTGTGGGGCTGCTACGACACCAGTTTCCTGCCCTGCTTCTCACGCGAGATCATCCGCGGCTTTCGGGAACGTAAGCTGGATTTACGATCTATCAAGCTGCCGTGTGGCCATTACACGCTGGGCCAGCCGCCCTTCAACTACATTGATGGCCTCACAATGTGCCGTTTTATCCAAAAGAACCTTTAGGCGTCAGCGCTGGCCTGCGGTGCGCCATCCCCCCTTTGACAGATAGTACTAGTGGTACTAGGATGGAAATATCACTGAAAAAGGAGGTGGTCCAGAAAACAATGTCATCTGGCAGTAGTAATCCTCGTGAGGTGGCTGACTGCTAAAGCTACCGTTGCTAACGTTGGGTGGCTCCGTTTCAGTGGCGGGGCTCGGTTCCCGTTGAACGGCCACCTCACGATTCGGTAAGGTGAGCCTCAGGCTCTCCGATATTGGCTACCAAGACCCCACCCGGGCCAGACCGGGTGGGGTCTTTACATTTGGCTTGAAGCCGGCTGAGCGGGACGGCCATTTATCGTGGGTACCCGCGCTTGCTATAATGATTTTTCAGCTTCAAGTTGGAAAGGAATCGTCTGTCTCATGAAGCCTGGGATCCACCCCGCTTATAACGAGTTGAACGTTCTGTGTGCATGCGGGAGCACATTCAAAACGCGTTCAACGCACAAGGGCGACATTCGCGTTGAAATCTGCTCGAAGTGCCACCCGTTCTTCACGGGTCGAGCTAAGATCATTGACACTGCGGGCCGCATTGATCGCTTCCAGAGGAAATACAACCGCGGGCAGTTCCAGATGCCCGGGCAGCAGCAGGAAACGTAAAGTTCCGCTCAGGCTCCCAGCCGCCGGCCGTCCTGGTTGATCCCGATCCTGGACTGCTGGCGGCGCTTCTGGTCTCTCTCCAGCCGCATCTTATCGTATTCCCTGCGCTGGTTTTCATCCAGCATCTCGCGGATCTTCTGTGCCTGATATTCCTGGATGGCCTTCACTTCCGGCCGGTACTTTTCGCGGAGGGACCGAAATTGCTGATGCGTATCCTCGAAGACCGCGTCGAGCCGCTTTGACTGCTCAGCGTTGAGGTTGAGCCGGGTACGGATCTCCTCGGCATACTGCTTGCGCATGTCCGCAGGATTGTAGCCCCGCACCGTGCGGGCATTATAGAACTGCACCGCGACTCCGCCGACCAGGGCGCCGCTCAGAAACACCAATAACGCATATAGCTTGACGATGTTGGGGAGCCTCATCGCTGCCTTTCGAGCGGATGGATGATCTCAGTATCATCGAGGCTTTCGTGCGTGTCGCCCGCCGCCAGAAGTTCCACGTAGCTGTTGTCGTAGTACACCGAATGCCGTTGATTGACAATCCAGGCACCCATCAGCAGCGATACGGCCGCCGCCGTGGTGATGATCATCTTTGCCATACGGCGGAATCCGATCGCGTAGTTCTGGCGGGCATCGATACGCTGCCATAGGCCCGGTAGAAAAGCCGTGGAACCGTCCATGTCGGGCAAAGCGGCGCGGTACTCGTCCAACAGCCGGGCAACGCGCGGATCGAGTTGATCACTCATGGCCGGTCTTCCCCCTTCCCCACTTCACCAGCGCCCATTGCTTCGTACGCTTTCAGTACCCGTTGCCGAGCGCGGAACAGCCTCACCTTCAGAGCATTCTCGTTCACACCGTACACCTTTTCAAGTTCCTTGAGCGAGAGCCCTTCGATTTCCTTCAACTTCAGCAGAAGGCGATCCTGCTCGGAAACCGACCCGAGCAGGGCGTTCACGAGCTCCGTCACCTTGTTGCGGCGCTGCGTCTCTGCCTGCTGCTTCGTCCCTGCCGATGCGTCGGCCAGAGACACCTGCTGCTCGCTCAGGTCCGACATGCGCGATTCCTTCCTGCGGCGCTGCCGTCGCAGATAGTCATAACACGCATTCACAGTCAGGCGGTACAGCCAGGTTTCGAACACCTCCGGCGTTCGCAACTGGTCCAGCGAGAAGAACAGCCGCAGGAAGACTTCTTGTCCGACATCCTCGACATCTTCGAGCCTTCCAATCAGCCTCGCAATCGTACCAAGAATGCGCTTACGGTAGGCCTGCACGACCTGGTTGTAGGCGGCGTGGTCACCGTCACGGGCGCGTTGTATAAGGTCGAATTCGACGAGCACTGGTCGGGAGCTCGCCGGAGTGCCGCATTCTCTTCGCTCTCCACCTTCAATAACAACGGCGATCCGGCTAGATTTCAGGTTACAAGTGTCTGATCAGACAAGCCAAGGAAGATTAGACGCCGGCGGCGCCCTTCTGTGACCAATCACTCTGCATTATTCTGACCATGGCGTGCCGGCCTGCTAAACGATCGGATTTGGAGCCGAGAATCCGCAGGTCCCACGGAAGCCGCATGGTAAAATCGGATTTCGGGCGCTCCCAGCACCAACCCCTTTATTTACATGGACTTTCTTCAAGGTTTGAATCCCCGCCAGCGCGAGGCCGCGGCTTATACCGAGGGTCCGCTGCTTATCCTCGCCGGCGCCGGGAGCGGCAAGACCCGCGTCATCACTCACCGGATCGCCAACCTGATCCACGCCCACGGGGTTCCGCCCTGGGGCATCGTCGCCGTCACCTTTACGAACAAGGCCGCCGCCGAGATGCGGGACCGGGTGGCGAAACTGCTCCAGGGCGCGTATTCGCTGACCGGGCTCACCGTCGCGACTTTTCACTCCTATTGCGTCCGCGTCCTCAGGCGCGACGGCGACTCGCTCGCCCAGATCCGTCCCGGCTTCACTCGCACCTTTACCATCTACGACGAAGACGACCAGATGGGCATTGTCAAAGCCGTTTTCCGCCATCTGGGACTTACCGAAAAAAGCTTCATGCAGTACCGGGCAGCTCTCTCGCGCATCAGCAGCGCAAAAAACCACAAGCTCGGCCCGGAGGACATGGCCAAGGACGCCCACGAGCCTCTCATCACCAAGCTCGCGGTGGTGTTCCGACAGTACGAGGACCGCCTCCGCCAGGCCAATGCCCTCGATTTCGACGACCTGCTGCTCGAAACCGTCCGCCTGCTCAACCACGACGACCGCCTCCGCGAGCAGTACAACGACCGCATTCAGCACGTCCTGGTGGACGAGTATCAGGACACAAATCGCAGCCAGTACGAGCTCATGCGGCTGATCTCCCAGCGCCGAAAGAATATCTGCGTTGTCGGTGACGAGGACCAGTCGATTTATAGCTGGCGCGGCGCTGACATTCGCAACATCCTCGATTTCGAGAATGACTTTCCGAACGCAGTCACCGTCCGTTTGGAGCAGAATTACCGCTCGACGAAAACGATCCTCGAGGCTGCCAGCGCCGTGGTCGCCAACAACAAGCAGCGCAAGGGCAAGTGGCTGTGGACGGAGTCGGGCGCCGGCGAAAAGGTGGGGCTGTATGAAGCGCCCGACGGCGAGAACGAGGCGCTGTGGATCGCGGACACCATCGAGCGCGTTACGCGCGCCGCTCCAGCGGACCGCGTCGCCATTCTGTATCGCACCAACTTTCAATCCCGTCAGATCGAAGAAGCCTTGCGCCGCTACGGCCGCAAGTACAAGGTGATCGGCGGCTTCAGTTTCTACCAGCGCGCCGAGATCAAGGACATGCTGTCGTTTCTGAAGGCGTCTGTTTCGCCCACAGACGACATCAACCTCCTCCGCATCATCAACACGCCGGCACGTGGCATCGGCAAGACCACGGTCGAACAAATCGAAGCGTATGCGCTGGGAAACCGGCTCTGCATGCTGGCCGCGATCGAGCGGATGCTCGACGAAAAGGCGTTCGCATCTCGCGCCGATTCGGCCCTGCGCGGCTTCCTGCACTTGATCGAGGCCCTGCGCAGCGTGGCCGAGTCCAAGCCGGTGCATGAGGTCATGCGCTCCATCGTCGAGCAGACGGGCTACGTCCGGATGCTTCAAGCTGAGGATTCCCCGGATTCCGAAGCGCGCGTGGAAAACGTCAACGAACTGGTCAATGCCGCCACTGAAGCGGCCGAGCGCGGCGAGACGATTTCGGACTTCCTGGACCACGCAGCCCTCGTTTCGGACGCCGACGGTGTGGACGAGCAGGCCCAGGTTTCGCTCCTCACCGTGCACAACGCCAAGGGCCTCGAGTTCCCCGTGGTGTTCATCGCGGGCCTGGAGGACGGGCTGTTCCCGCACATCCGCTCGCTGGATTCGGAAACGATGATGGAGGAGGAGCGCCGGCTGTGCTATGTGGCCATGACGCGCGCCGAAAAGCGCCTGTTCCTGAGTTGGGCGCGCTATCGCCGCCGTTTCGGAGGAGGGCCCGCGGAGCCGTCCATTCCGTCGCGGTTCCTACGCGAGGTGCCTTCGAAATTCGTCAATCTCGTGAACAAGCCCACGCGGGAGGTGAACCTCGACGCGGACCAGATGCTGGTTCGGGACGCCGTCCGGAAGAACATGTTCACGGGCAAGACCTATAACTCGATAGAGAATATCAGCGAGTTCTTCCAAACGCGGGGGAAACAGTTTGGACCGGCGAGTCCGGCTGTTCAGAGCCCGCCCCAGCGCGCCGACCTGCCCGCCGGTTCCGCCCTGCTGCCGTCCTTGCAACCGCCGGTCAGGGCAGGGATGCCGCCTGCGCCGGCCACCTCGCCCGTGAAGCCGTCCCAGCGTGTTTTGCCTCCCAAGCGGACGCAACCGGGACGCGTGGGATCGACCATCGTCCATCCCAAGTACGGGCGCGGAACGGTAATGCGGCGCGAGGGGGACGACGAAAATGCTAAGTTAACTGTAAGCTTCCCCGCTCACGGCTTGAAGAAGCTCATCGCTAAATACGCAGGAATTAAGACGGAAGAATGAATACGAAGACAATCACTGACCCCACCGAGCGCAAGCAGGCCAAGCGCACGGCACGCAAGAAGGCCGCACCGAAAGCCAAGCGGCCGTCCAGCGTCGCCCGCGGCTCTCAGAAGCGCAAAGTCAAGGTGATGGTAAAGGGTACGCGGAAACGCTAACGCCACGGCCGCAGTTGGGCGCAGGTGAATGCGGGTGGTGTATCGCGCCGGCATTCATCCGCGGTCGGCGGCTGAGAATCCCGCAACGTGTCCCAGCTCTTTCGCACTAAGAACATAGAAGCGCTGATTGCCGCCGCGGATGCCCCCGATAAGCGGCTCAAGAAAACTCTCGGCCCCTGGAGCCTTACCGCCCTCGGTGTCGGCGCGGTCATCGGCTCGGGCATTTTTATTCTCACCGGAACGGCCGCGGCCGGTGAGACGCTCAGTTATCACTCGGTGCTTCACGCGCCCGTGCTGGATCTTATCCTGCACGGGCGGAACGCCGTTTCCACCATCGGCCGGCCCGGCGCCGGGCCCGCGATCTCCCTCTCGTTTATCCTGACGGCGCTCGCGTGCAGCTTCGCGGCTCTGTGCTACGCGGAGCTCGCGTCCATGATCCCAATCGCCGGCAGTGCGTACACCTATGCGTACGCGACGCTCGGCGAGATCTTCGCCTGGATCATCGGGTGGGACCTCATCCTCGAGTACGCCGTCTCGAATATGGCCGTCGCGGTAGGATTCTCAGCCTATCTGAACGACCTCTTCGAGAGCACATTAGGTGTGGCATTGCCACCGCAACTATCGGGACCCATGATCGCCGGAGGCCAGTTCACCGGAAACTGGTTCAACCTCCCCGCTCTGATTGTCCTATTGTTTCTCACCTGGATTCTGGTGCGCGGCGTTCGTGAGAGCGCGCGGACGAACAACGTCATGGTGCTCGTTAAGGTCGCCGCCATCGTGGTTTTCATTGCAGGCGCCGCGCGCGCAGTAAAGGTTGAGAACTGGCAGCCGTTCATGCCGAACGGATTCGGAGGAGTTCTCACCGGCGCCGCGATCGTGTTCTTCACGTACATCGGCTTTGACTCGGTCTCCACAGCCGCCGAGGAGTGCAAGAACCCGCAGCGCGACCTCCCCTTCGGCATCGTGATGAGTCTCATCATCTGCACGGCGCTCTATGTGTCCGTGGCGCTGGTGCTCACCGGTGTCGCCAACTGGTCCACGCTCGGAAACGCCGCCCCGGTCGCGAATGCTCTCAAGGCGCTCGGCTATACCTCGATCAGGCAGTGGGTGGTGGCGGGCGCACTCGTCGGGATGGCGTCCTCGCTGCTCGTTTTCCAGTACGGGCAGGCGCGCATCTGGTTCGCGATGTCACGCGACGGCCTGCTGCCCCGCGCTTTCTCGAAGGTTCACCCGATCCACCGGACGCCGCATATCTCCACATGGGTGGCCGGAATCGTAGTCGGCATCCCGGCAGGGATTTGGGACATTGGCACGTTTGCGGATCTGGCAAACATCGGAACGCTCTTCGCGTTCATCATCGTATCGGCGGGCGTTATTATGCTCCGCCGGAAAGATCCGAGCCGCAAGCGCGGCTTCCGCATGCCCGGCGTCCCGTGGCTCCCGGGCATCTCCGTCGCCTGCTGTCTTTTCCTTATGCTCGGCCTGCCGCTCGAGACGTGGCTCCGATTCGTGGTGTGGCTCGCGATCGGCCTGGTGGTCTATTTCAAGTTCGGGCGCAAGCACAGCCAGATCGTGTAATCGCGCGGGACTTACTCAGCATCACGCGCGGCCCCTTTGATCCCGTAGGCCCGGTGTACGTCTTCCAGCGTGAGTGTCCCGACCAGGCGGTAGGGGCGCACACGGGTCACCACCGGCACCACGGCTTGCGATGCCAGCAGGGGAAGCGCCGCTTCAAGCGGAAGGTCCGGATGCACGTGTGCACCGTCCGGTATCCGCGTCTCCTGGCCTGCAGGCGACATCGCGTTCTCCACCAGGAGGCGCGGAGCTTCCCTTTGCTGCTCTGTCGAGGGTAGTTCCAACCCCTCGTCAGCGGCGAGTTGCGTGAAGAAGGGCGTCGGCTGCATCTGCCGTGAGATGAGGTACGCAATGGTGTTGGCGATCATCACGGGCAGAATGATGACGTAGCTTGCACTGACCTCGAAGATCATGAAGATGGAGGTCATAGGCGCGCGAAACACGCCGGCGAAAAACGTTCCCATCCCCACAAGCACGTAGGCGCTGGACGGACTGGTTGGGAATGGCCAATAGATTTCCGCCAGCCCGCCGATGCCGCCGCCGATCATCGCCCCGGCGAATAGGGTCGGTGCGAACATGCCTCCAGGCGTTCGCGCGCTGAAGCAGATTAGCGTCAGGGCCGCTTTCGTGACCGCGAGCACCAGCAGGACGTTCCATGGGAACCGGTGGTGCAGCGCTCCATCGATCGTGCCGTAGCCCGCCCCGAGCACCTGCGGTAGCCAGATCCCTGCGACGCCCACCAGGATTCCAGCCCCGACGGGAGCCGCCAGCCGCGCCCGGCCCTTCAACCTGCCGAGTTGCCTCCGCAGCTTTGCCGCGAGTTTTACGAACCCTACCGCCAGCAGCCCTCCCACGAGTCCGACGAACGCGTGCACGGCCAGTTCGCTCGGGTGCGTCAACCGGAACTCCGGAACCAGGAAAAGCGGCTGGTCGCCGAGGAACCATCGCACGACTACGGTTGCAGACACAGACGCCAGCATGATCGAGCCGAGTACGCCCGCGTTCCATCCGGCGACAATCTCCTCGATCACGAACAGCACGCCCGTGATCGGAGTATTGAAAGCGGCCGCGATCCCCGCCGCCGCGCCGACAGGCGCGATCAGCCGCATACGGTCACGGTTCAGGCGGAACAGCCGCCCGAGCCAGGATGCCACTCCCGCCCCCATGTGGAGCGAAGGATCCTCAGGACCGAGCGGGTTCCCAAAGCCGATCGAGACCGAGCAGGCCAGGAACTTTCCCGCAATCGCGCTCGGCGGAACGTACCCGTCAGAGATATACACCGCCGCCTTCGTGTCAGTCACGCCGCTGCCGCGCGCGTGGCGGAACACGTAAGTGACCAGAAGGATTCCCAGAAGCGCACCCGCGGCTGGACTCAGGAACCGCGCTAGCGGCCCGCGCTCGAACGTCAGCCAGGCGGCGCTCTCGATCGCGATGTGGAAGCACACCACCAGCAGCCCGGCGCTGATACCGATCACGATCGAGAGCAGCAGAAAGCGCTGCGGTTCCCGGATCGCAATCGTCCTTCTTCCGATGGTCATCGTGACAGCCTCGCCAGAACGCGTCCCACCGGTTCGTCCCCGGCGCCACCGCAGAGTTCTCCCCGCTGCTCCCACAGCGCCTCAGCCAGGGCGATGTTGATCTCGACCCCTCGGGCACGATCGGTTTGGCGGCGGGCGAGGGTTGCGCGGGCTTGGGCGATGAGGTCAGCTGTCTCGGGTGGCAGCAGGCGATCCCTGGCGCACTCATCGACGGCTGCAAGTGCGCGCGACGCCAGTTCCTGGCTGCGTTTGAGCCGTTGGGCGCCGCTGAGGCCGCGCAACGTCGGGTCAAGGGACAGCGCCTCCGTCACAAGCGAAAGCTCCTGGCGGGCCGGCGAATAGCCGGGATCGTACTGGAGTGCCCGCCGGAAGCTGGTCCGCGCCCTTTGATAGTTGCCGAGGTCCATCTCCGCGCGGCCGAGCATAGTCCACGCTTCGACGTTCAAAGGCTGGGCGCGGATCACGCTCCGCAGAATGTCGGCGGCGGGGCTGGGCGATCCGTACTGGATCAGCATGCCGGCCACGCGACTCTGCACCTCCGGGTTCGAGGGAGTCTCATCGGCGATCGAAATCAGCTCCGCAATGACCTGTTTGGTTTGTTTCGCAGCCGCGAGAAGGTTCACCAGCTCCCAGCGTGCGGCGAGGCGCCTGGCCTGCGCGTCGGCTGGCCAGAAACCGAAGATCGCCCGGTGGTAATAATCGACAGCGGCCCCGGTGCGGCCCTCGCGTGCCGCAATGCGGGCCAGCAGCAGGTTCGGGAGCGCGGCTGCCGGGTCGCCCCGCAGCACTTCTTGCAGGTGCAGCGCCGCCTCGCTGTTCTGCCCCAACTCCATCAAACTACGGGCCAAGGCCATCCGGTACTCGGTTGACGACCGAGACACCGCCAGCGCGTTTCGGAAGCTCTCGACCGCCTGCTCGTGCCTTTTTGTCTGCGCCAGTTCTTCTCCCCTGAGAAATGCGTTCCGCGCCCTGTCCTGCTGCTCGCCGCTATACCAGTGCGCCACCAGCGTCGTCAGGGCGAACATGGCGGTTACAGCGGTGAGAACGAGCACCAGGACACGAATCTCGAGCTGCGGGCCTTTCATTTACCTCTTTTCAGAATAACGGCGAAGGCGGAGTTCTGAGCCGTGGCATTGAAGCCGCGACCGAATCTGGCACTCCTCGTGCGGAGCGCGGCTGCCCCCCGGTTGAAGTGAATGCTCCAGCCCGATATCATAGGATCTGCAATTTGAAGTGGGAGGTTTTCCATGTTGGGTCCGCTGGGCTGGCAAGAGACCGTGTTTATTTTCCTTCTTGCCTTGCTCCTGTTCGGTCCTAAGAAGTTGCCTGAGCTCGGGAAGACCGTCGGTAAGGCCCTTACGGAGTTTCGCAGGGCGTCAAACGAGCTGAAATCAACTTGGGACCGGGAAGTGAGCAGCCTGGAGCGGGAGAGCGAGTCGCTGAAGGAAGTCACCAAGGAATACGATCCGAGCACGTACGACTACTCCAGCTACGAGTCCTCTTATTACGACAGTGAAACCCAGAGTTACACGTCGTATGATTCCACCGCGACAGAAACGTCGTCAGTAAGCGCTTCCGCAACTCAGGGCGCTGAATCCCTACCCGGCAATGCTCCGGAAGGCACGGTAGCCACGACGGCCGACGGCTCAGAGCCTGACGCCAACGTGTCCGGTCCCACCACCGGCACGGTCGAGCAGGCATCTGATAAACCGGCCGATCCCGAGAAGCGCGCCGAGGCCTGAAGCAGTTCAAATCGCGAGGTAGCAGGTTGCAGGACGAGAAGAACGGAACCCCCGCGCCCGAACCATATCCAGAGTCCGCAGCAACAGAAGAGAGCTCGTTACTCGATCCCGCGACCGTCTCCGAGGATGCCCCTGGAGATCCGCCGCCCTCCATAGACGAGTCCGCCGCCCTCGCTCCGCAGGACGGCGGAGGCTCGGGTCCGCCGGTTGCCCCTGAACCGCCCGAGGAAGAGGATGACGGCGATGAGGGCGGCATGCTCCGGATGTCCTTCCTCGAACACCTGGAAGAACTTCGCTCCCGAATCATCAAGGCGTTGATGGGTATCGCCGTCGCGTTTTTCGCGAGCCTGGTCTTCGCCAACCAGCTCTGGGTATTCGTCAGCCAGCCCGCCATCGTTGCCCTCAAGGAACTCGGGTACAACCCGCAGTTGGCGATCACGAAGCCGATGGAGACTTTCAGCATCGTATGGGTCAAAGTCCCGATGCTGGCGTCCATCTTCCTTGCCTCGCCCTGGCTCCTGTACCAGGTGTGGGGCTTTATCTCGCCAGGACTGTACAAGCGGGAGCGGAGATGGGCTGCGCCGTTTGTGATCTGCTCGGCCGGCCTGTTTATCACGGGCGGGCTGTTCGCATACTTCGTCGTTTTCCGGTTCGGCCTCACGTTCCTGCTGGGGATCGGCCGCGGCATCAACATCATGCCTGTCGTGACGATCTCCGAGTACTTCGACCTGTTCGTCAACGTGATGCTGGGCGTCGGAATCGTATTCGAACTGCCGGTGCTGGTGTTCTTCCTTACACTGCTCCGGATCGTCACCCCGGCCTTCCTGATGCGGAACAGCCGGTACGTAATCCTAGCGCTGGTCGCTTTGGCTGCAGTCATCACCCCGACGCCTGACATCTTCAACCTGATGATGTTCGTGGTGCCGATGCTGGTGCTGTTTTTCGTCGGTGTCTTCGCGAGTTATATTCTCGTGCTGCATCGCGAAAACCGCCGCTTCCCATGGCTCAAGTTGCTGTACGTACTGTTCGTCGTTTTGCTGGCGCTGGCCGGTGCAGCGTACCTGGCAGTCGCGAAGTACGGCTACCATTTGGTGCCGAATTGGCCCTATCTGGTGAGATAGGCAGATCGCTCTAGTACCAGAGTTTTTTATGGGTTTTCGGGCGCGGCGCTTGACTTCCGCGCCCGTTGCAGGAATAATCAGGCGGTTCGGCAATTCGGAAGGCCGCCAGTGGATTTGTATAAGGCCATTCGCTCGTTATACGAAGAGAAGAAACGCCTCGACCGGCTGATTCAGTCGCTCGAGAGAATACAGGCACGCGCAGTCGCAGTGGAGTCTGAGAAGCCGAAGGCGAGGCGCGGCCGGCGCGGCATGAGTGCCGGCGAACGCCTTGAGGTATCTGAGCGCATGAAGCGCTACTGGGCCTCGCGGCGCGCGTCGAGCAACACGGCGAACCGCAGCGAAACAACCGCGGCCACCGCTGCCGCAGGTTCGGGCGGCTCCACGCTACCAGACGCCATCTTCTGAGCTGCGGGGACGGCCATGCTATAGTGGTGAAGGCCAATTTTCACCATAAGTGGGCGAGTAGCTCAGCTGGGAGAGCACGGCGTTCGCAACGCCGGGGTCGTGGGTTCGAATCCCATCTCGTCCACCATTCTGTGAAGATCAGCTCCACGCCAACAATGGGGGAGGACCCCGATCCCACCTCAGTTAACCACGTAGGACCTTCACCCTGAGCCTGTAGTTTCGAAGCTGCGGAGTCCGTAGGCCCTGCCAGTGATGAGTCCCATCTTGTTGTGAAAGCCCTCGGTGATTCCGTTGCTCCTGGTGAACCTCCACATGCGCGCGATCTCCTCGGACCAGGAGGCCAGCGTATCGCCGAACTGGACGAGTTGCGGCAACCCGGCCCGCTGGAGTTGCGAGAGGGCGCGCAGGAATCGCGGGGCGCTTTTCACACTGCCTGCGCGCGATGCTTCTTCAGCAACAGATAACAGAGGCGCTGTTTGAGGCGGCAGATGGCGGCTCGTGGCTGGACGTTGACACCCTCACGCCTTGATGCCGACATAGGCGTGGGCGAACAGACGAGCGATTCCGGACAGGGAGTGCGACCCGACTTCCGTCAGGCCTGATTCTCTGATCCATCGAAGGAGGTCAGTCTTCCGGTATGGACGGTAATGGTATTTCAAACGGAAGAAGTGATCCGGTGCACCTCGGCGCGTTGCGATGATGACCAGCGCTCGCCCGCGCCGGAGAACTCGCGCCATCTCGCGAACCGCATCCACCGGCCGCGGAACGTGTTCGAGCACCAGGGCACTCAGGACAACATCCATCGCCTCAGTTCGATAGGGCAGGTGACAGACATCGCCGAACGCGAAGCGCGCAGGAGAGCCACGACGCTCGAACTTCGACATCGCCATAGCCAATAGGCTCGAAGACCGATCGACTCCATGGATTTCAAGCGGGCTGTCTGAGACGTCCAGTAACGATTCGCTGAAGAGACCGGCACCAATGCCGCAATCGAGCACTCGCACCGGATTGCGGAGGACGCCACTTCGTTGCAGCATTCGAAAAAGCCGGACGTACGCTCCGTGGTAGGCGGCGCGGTAAACCGAAGAATCCCAATACTCGGCGTTTCGGTTATAGACGTCTACGAGTTGCATCCCCACGGCCGGTCCTCCTTGCCGCTGTTCTGACGCTCGCTAGCCGATCTCGGTTCTGAGGCGGGTCAACTCCCGCTTGAGGCGGTTCAGTTCGCCGGCGGCGCGGGTGATCTTCTCCTGCTCGGCGCGGATGAACCGCGTGTAGGGAGCAAGCGCGTCGTCCGCGCGGCGGACCGTGCGCTCCACCTCGGTCTCAAACTGGGCGGTCAGTGAGGACATGAGCTTTTCGCGAAGGGCCGCCACCTTCGATTCCAGTTCGCGGCGTGCCGAGCGGCGGCGGTGTGGGATCACCAGGAGCCCCAGCACAGCCATCATG
This sequence comes from Bryobacteraceae bacterium, assembly GCA_035561355.1. GTDB lineage: Bacteria > Acidobacteriota > Terriglobia > Bryobacterales > Bryobacteraceae > DATMXS01. Next base: position 15,438 of record DATMXS010000199.1, read on the forward strand.
CTCGCCGCGAGGATGCCCGTCACATCGGCAGCCGTGGTGCTCGCAAGCAGCGTCACGAGCGTGCCCAGCCCGACTGCGCCGGCTTCGAGCAGGGCCGCGCCAGCCACCGCCACCTGCACGGACTCGGCCATGCGGTTCGCTTCGGCCTCTTTGTCGAATTCTTCGACGGTCTTCTGGGCCGCCCTTCCGACGCTGTCGATCAGGCGCGTCCGGTCGTACTCGAACCCGCTATCGTCCCCGGCCAGCGCCGCCGCGTGCTCTGACTTCCGCCGCAGCATGTGCGATCTTACGGCCTGCCACTGTTTCAGATCGCTCGCAATCAGCCAGTCGATGATTTCGCCCACCCGCTGTTCGATCTGACGCGGCGCGTCGGCGACCACCCTCCGCTCGAAATCGAGCTTCATCTTCGCCTTGTTCACGAGTTCGAAGATGCGGGTCATGCGGATGGCGTCATCGAAGAACTGGCTGCCCCTGCGCTCGAACTCGTGCAGCACGTTGTCCACGTCGGACAGTCGCAGCCGGAAGCCTTGCCGCATGTCCTCGCGGTAGAGCGCCAGTTCGCCCTGCATCTGCTCGATCGCTTCGTTGTCGCGTTTCAGCAGCGCCAATCGTCCATCCGCCTGGGCCGCATACTTGTCGATGACGCGAAGCCCGACGCCGACCGGGTTCAGCAGCTTGAGCCGAAGCCGCTCTTCCTGATCCAGCGTCGTGACCAGGTATCGTTCCAGTTCCTCAAAGCGGCTGCGGGCCAAGGCGGTGTGATCACCCGATTGCTTCGCGAGAAGCGCGGGGCGCGCGGCTACCGGGAAGATCTCGGGAATGAAACTCAGCAACCGCTCTACGTTTGCGGCAACGAACGTCATCACGCGATTCAGGTCTTCGTCACTCTCGAGGATGTCGATCTTCGTGAGAACGAAGACCACCTTCTTGCCCCACTCCCGGATTTCGGCGAGGAATGCGCGCTCGCTCTCGGTCAGAGGCCTGTCCGCCGAGGTGAGGAACAGGACCATGTCCGCGCGAGGGACAAAATCCGTCGTGATCGCCTCGTGTCGCCGCTCGATTGCATTGGTCCCGGGCGTATCGACGATGTGCATCTCGCGCAGGAGATCGACAGGGGCAGTGACGGTGATCAGGCCGGTGTCCACGAACGTGCGTTCAACGATGGGACCGTACCTGACTACCTGAATTTGCGTCGTCGTAGGAGTGACGCCCTCTTCGAGGACGCGTTCGCCGAGCAGCGCATTGATCAGCGCACTCTTGCCTGCGTTGAACTCGCCGACGACCACAATCAGAAAGAGTGCGTCGAGTTGGGCGGCCGACTGCCGGACCGCCTCCTCGTCTTCCGGCGCCGCTCCGAAGTGCGCGATCACCGATCGCAAATCGCCGGTGTACCGACGCAGGCGGGCGAGATACTCTTCCTGTTTCGGTCGCAAGATGCGGCCGCGCATGTGCTTTCAAAATACCATCCCGAACGGGAACGCCGGCTGCGCGGTGCAAAGAATCCCAACGCGACTTGACTGACGGTCGTTGCTTTGCGGCTCGGCAGGACTGACCGATCAGTCACACTCGATAGCCAACATGGCGACATCGTCGGCGGGCCGCGCGGGCGCGCACCAATGTTCGACGTACGATTCCAAGGCCCCGAGACTCTCATCGAGCCCTCGATCGCGGTTGCGCGCTATGGCGTCCAGTAACCTCGCTGTGCCGAATTCCTGACCGGCCGTGTTCTCGGCTTCCGTGAGTCCGTCCGTGGCGAAGTACAAGCGGTCTCCCGGCTCGAGCTTGACAGTCAACTCTTCGTAGCTTGCATTCGGAAGCAGCCCGACAGGCAGGCCGCCGGACTCGAGGATGCGCGGGGCCCCGCCTGCGTGTACGTACAACGGCCTGGGATGCCCGGCCCTCACGTAGCGGAACTCTCGGGTCCTTGCATCCAACACACCGTAGATCATCGTGAAGTACTGCGACGTGCGGGGCCCGATCCTGAACTGAGTGTTCAACCGCCGAAGCACCGCGGACGGCGTCGCGAGGCAATACTTGCCCGGAGTTTCAGCGATCGGCTGGTACAGAACGGAACGGTCCGGCACGAGGGATAAGACATGGCTCAGCGTGACTGAGAGAAGTGCTGCCGCGACGCCGTGGCCAGAGACGTCCAGTATGTAGAGACCGACGTGGTGATCGTCGAGCGGAAGGACATTGAGGAAGTCACCCGCCAACTCCTGACACGGGCAAAACCTCCAGGCGAATCGGATACCGGGAATCTCGGGTAACACCGCCGGCAGTAGCGAGCGCTGAACAGCAGCGGCAGCATCAAGGTCTCGCTTGATGCTGCGACTGGCGGCTTCCAGCTGGGCGTTGGCCTCCTGGAGCGCGTCCTGCGCGCGTTTTTCGACGGTTACGTCCGATTGAACGCCGATGAAATGGGTTACGGTTCCTGAGGGCTCGCGCACCGGCGTGATCGAGAGACGGTTCCAGAACGCGGTGCCGTCCTTGCGGTGATTGAGGAGCTGCACTGTGATTTCGCGGCGCTCGCGAATTGCGGCTCGGAGACTGTCCAATGTCGCCTCATCTGTTTCGGGACCTTGCAGAAACCGGCAGTTGCGACCCAGCACTTCGGCCGCTGAATATCCCGTCAGCCTCTCAAAACCAGCATTGGCGTAGATAAGGGGAATATCCGGCAGGCGGGCGTCAGCGATGGTTATGCCCTCAGCGGTTGCCGCCAGCGCACGATCCTTGAGCTGGAGCTGCGCCTTGGAGCGCCTACGTTCCAGGTTCGTCGCGCGAGTAGCCTTCAGGTTCATAACGGCTTATATCACCATCTCAGGTTGCCCTGGTAACGCGTCCGATCTAGCTGAGCATGCCTGCAAACACAACCGGCGTTCCGCATTCAGCGACCAGGCTACGATGACGCAGAAACGCCACTCTTTTCATGTTCCATTGTGAACCAACAATTTCAACACCGCTCCTGAACTGCCCTCGCGCGACAGGCCGTTCAGTCCCTTTCACCAGAAAGGCTATAGTTGTTCATCATGGCTGGCGTAGACGGCCGGCCCCGGAACGGAGTGAAATGCGTACAATTCTCCCCTTGAATCCTCCGCGGAGGATGTTGTTCGGTCCCGGACCCAGCATGGTGGATCCGCGTGTTTATGAGGAATTGGCGAAGCCCATCGTCGGACACCTCGATCCCTTCTTCTTCGGTGTCCTTGAAGACACTGCCGAGCTCCTGCGTGAAGTGTTCGGAACTCGTAATCGGTTCACGATGGTGATGTCCGGGACGGGCAGCGCCGGGATGGAGGCCGCTGTCGCGAACTTTGCCGCGCCGGGCTCGAAGCTGGCCGTCTTCGCGAACGGGTACTTCTGCGACCGTATCAGCGAGATGGGACGGCGGCAGGGCGCACAGGTAGTCCGTTTCGAGAAAAAATGGGGCGAAGCGTTCAGTGACGATGAAGCTTCCGAGTGGATTCACCGCGAGAAGCCGGCGACTGTCGCCTTCGTGCACGTCGAGACTTCGACGGGCGTGGTGCAGGCTGCGAAGGCGATCTGCACGGCGGCTCACGAGGTGGGCGCGCTGACCATCGCGGATTGCGTTACCTCACTCGGCGGCATGCCCGTGGAGGTGGACGCAAACGGCATCGATGTGGCGTACTCCTGTTCCCAGAAGGCCCTGAGTTGCCCGCCGGGACTGGCGCCGATCACGGTTTCCGAGCGCGCTTTGGAGCGCTTGCACGCGCGGCAGACTTCTATACCCGAGTGGTATCTCGACCTGCAATTACTCGAGCAGTATTTCACGAGCGCACGCCGCTATCACCACACGCTCCCGATCTCAATGTTCTACGCGCTGCGCAGAGCACTCGGGCTGATCGCGGAAGAAGGCCTTCAGGCGCGGTGGGACAGGCATCGCCGGAGCCACTTGGCATTCGTCGCGGGCATCGAGGCGATGGACCTGCGGATGCACGTTCCCGAGGGGCGCCGCGCCTGGACACTGAACACGCCCGTGGTGCCGGACGGCATCGACGATGCAAAGGTTCGCCGCCGGCTGTTGGATGAGGACGGCATCGAAGTCCTGGGCGGCTTCGGCCCGCTGGCGGGCAAGGTTCTCCGCGTCGGCCTGATGGGTTTGCTGGCTACGGACGATTGTGTGGCGTTCCTGCTCGAGAGGTTGGAGAAGGCGCTTCGCGCTGAGGGATACGCGCGGTAACGACTGACGCGGGCCCTTCCGACCCGGCATAATGGTCAGCCGTGAACGACGCATTCGGAACTACGCTTTGTGTGTCCCAGGAGATGGTGACGACGTCCTTCGATTTGCCCGGGTACCGGGTGGTCAGGACGGTCGGGGTGGTCCGCGGCGTGGTGGTCCGCTCCCGATCGATTCTCGGCACCATCGGGGCGTCCCTGCACACCATCGTTGGCGGCAATATCAGGCTGTTCACCGACCTGTGCGAGCGCACTCGCCGCGAGGCCTTTGACCTCATGCGCGAGCACGCGGCCGAGGCCGGCGGAAATGCGATTATCGGTGCGCGTTACGACGCGACGGAGATCATGAGCGGCGTCGCGGAAGTGCTGGCGTATGGCACCGCCGTGGTCGTGGAAGAAACGCACTCCGGCAGGTAAGCGCTTTCACCACGGCCGGACTCCTCCGCGCGCCACGATAGAATCGGAGTATGACCAAGCCACCTGGGGCAGTGGCGGACGCCAGGACTCGCACTACGCTGAGCGGATTGCCGGTGGAGGCCTTCTACGGGCCGGAGCACTTGGCCGGCATCGATCGCGAAAAGGACATCGGGCAACCCGGCAGGTTTCCGTACACGCGCGGCATCCACCCCGACATGTACCGGGGCAAGCTGTGGACCATGCGCCAGTTCGCCGGCTTTGCAACTCCAGAAGAAACGAACGAGCGCTATCGGTATCTGCTGGAGCACGGCCAAACCGGACTGTCGGTCGCCTTCGACCTGCCCACACTCATGGGTGTGGATGCGGATGACCCGACGGCGCTCGGCGAGGTCGGGAAATGCGGCGTCGCGGTCTCCTCGCTAGAGGACATGGAAACGCTGTTCAATGGCATCCCCCTCGCAGATGTCACGGTCTCGATGACGATCAACTCGCCCGCCGCGATCGTGTGGGCGATGTATCTGGCCGTTGCCGAGCGACAGGGCGCCGATTGGACTCGCATCTCAGGCACGCTTCAGAACGACATTTTGAAGGAATACATCGCGCAGAAGGAGTACATTTTTCCGCCGCGCCCTTCGATGCGCCTCGTCACCGACACCATCGAGTTCAGCGCGAAGCGGGTGCCGCGGTTCAACCCGATCTCGATTTCCGGGTACCACATCCGAGAGGCCGGATCGACCGCGGTCCAGGAACTGGCATTCACGCTGCGGGACGGCGTCGAGTACGTCGAATGGGGCATCCAGCGCGGCCTTCCCGTGGACACGTTCGCCGGGCGGCTGAGCTTCTTCTTCAACGCGCACAATGACTTCTTTGAGGAGATCGCGAAGTACCGCGCCGCACGCCGCATGTGGGCACGGATCATGCGGGACCGGTTCGGCGCAAAAGACGAGCGGAGCCTGAAGCTGCGCTTCCACACCCAGACTGCCGGCTGCTCGCTCACGTGGCAGCAGCCCTACGTCAACGTGATTCGCACCGCGATACAGGCGCTTGCAGGCGTGCTCGGCGGAACACAGTCGCTGCACACCAACTCGCTCGATGAGGCGTACGCACTGCCGGGCGAGGACGCGGTGACGCTAGCGCTGCGCACGCAGCAGGTGATCGCCCACGAGAGCGGCGTGACGGCGGCCGTGGACCCTCTCGGCGGCAGCTACTTCGTTGAGCGCCTCACCACGGATGTGGAAGCGGCGGCGAACGACTACATCGCGCGCATCGATGCGATGGGCGGCATGATCCCGGCGATCGACGCCGGTTTCCCGCAGCGCGAGATCGCGCAGGCGAGCTATGACTTCCAGCGGCGCGTCGAGACCGGAGAGTACACGATCGTCGGAGTGAACGCGTTCAAGGTCAAGGAAGAGCAGCCGATCGATGTGCTACAGATCGACGAATCCTCGGCACGGCGGCAGGAGGAGAAGCTCTCGGCTTTGAGAAAACGGCGTGACAATGCGCGCGTTACTGCCTCACTCGACACTCTGCGGCGGGTGGCGGAGGGCACGGGGAACACGATGCCGTGCCTGCTCGATTGTGTCCGCGCGTACGCGACGGTCGGTGAGATCATGTCGGCGCTGAAGGACGTCTTCGGGACGTACACGGAGAAGAGCGTCTGGTAGCGTTAGCGCGCGGAGCGCCCTTCGGCCCGCTCGCAAACGGCGTTGTACTCGCAGCCGATGAACGCGATGACCCCCAGCACGTACATCCATACGAGCAGCAGGATCGCCGCCGCGATACTGCCGTACATCACGTTGTAGTCGGCAATGTTTCTCACGTACCAACCGAAGCCGAGTGTCGCCCCAAGCCAAAGCACCGTGGCGACGATCGAGCCAGGGACGACGCTGCGCCAGCGCTTGGGGCGATTCGGGCCGACGTAAAAAAGGATAGCCGCACCGAGCGCGATGGAGCCGAGTGAGATCAGGTAACGGACAATCAGGCCGAGCGCCGCGAGGCCGCCCTTAAAGCGGGCACCGCGCGGCAAGAGACCGAGCCAGTTGCCCACGGCAGCCTCAGCGCGGCCGCCGAGCAGCACCAGCGCCGAGGCCACCAACACGGGTATGAAAGCCGAGAAGACAAGCAGGATCGCGACCGCGCGCTCCCGTACGAAGGGCCGGCCGGTTGGGATCCGATAGGCCGCCTTGAATCCTTGCATCAGGCTAACGGTGACGCCGGACGCGGCCCAGATGGAGAGCAGAACAGCGGTCACGGGCAGCAGCACGGGCTGCTGGCCGCGAACGGCGAAGTACTCGAATACCAGCGTCTCAGTGCCGGGTGGAAGAACCTTCGAAAGGAACAACGAGACGTTCTGCGAGACCCAGTTCGCGCGCGTTTGAACGAGGAGGGTGGCCACAGTCGTGAGGAGGGGGAAAAACGCGAGCAGCGCCGAATATGCGGCACCCTTGGCGAACCCGAGGCAGCCGTCCTCGTAGGTGGCCTTCAATGCGCGGGGAAACAGATACAGGTAATCGCGCACACGCAGCCCCGGCGCGTTCGGGCGCTTCAGGCGCCGGGCAAGGCCAACGCGCATAGGACGGACTGGACCTCCTGCCGTTCTCGGCTTCAGCGAAGCGCTCACACGTATTCTCACCCAGTCTATCGGGATGCGCACTCTGGGACGCGGGCGCCCGGCCGCTTAGTCCCGATACGCGCGGACTTACACTGGGGCTTGCGGCCCTTCGAACCTCTCATACGCAACCCGGACCTGCTGACCATCCTGGCGCATTTCTGGCCCCGTTCGCCCAGCGAGCGCCGTTACCCCGTGGAGCAGCGGCTGTACCGGACGAACCCCGAGACGCAGATCCTCGTGGAGGAGCAGAGGCCTGCGCGCCCAGAGTACGGCCACCTGATACTGGTACACGGTTTGGAGAGTTCCAGCCGGGCGGTCTACATGCGCAGTTTGGCGGCGGCCGCCCTGGACGCGGGGTACCGCTGCCACCGGCTGAACTTGAGAAGCTGCGGCGGAACAGAGCGCCTGTGCCGGACGGCGTATCACTCGGGGCTCACGTGCGACCTGCTGGCAGTGGTCCGGGCGCTGGCTGCTGGCGGGCTGCCCGTGTTCATCGCCGGGTTCTCGCTGGGCGGCAACGTCGTGCTGAAACTGGCGGGCGAACTGGGCGAGGGCGGCCCGGAATTGCTTGCAGGCGTGTGCGCGGTTTCCACCCCGATCGACCTCGCCGCCAGCGTCCGCTGCATTGAGCAGCCGCGAAATCGTTTCTACGAAACGCGCTTCCTGAAGGGTCTCACGAACCGGATACGTGTGCGAAACCGCATCGATCCTGAAGCCTTCCCGCTCGACGGCCTCGATCAGGTGCGATCCATAAGGGAGTTCGACGACCGCTTCACGGCGCCGAGCTTCGGGTTCCGCGATGCGGCGGAATACTACGATACGCAATCCGCCATTCGATTCCTGAGCGCCGTCCGTGTACGGACCCTGCTGTTGCAAGCGCAGGACGATCCCGTGATCCCCTTTGAGATCTACGAGCGCCCCGAGGTGAGGGCGAACCCGCTCGTCGAGTTGGTCGCCACACGCCATGGCGGTCATGTGGGCTTCCTGGCGCGCAGCCGCCCGAGATTCTGGTCGGACGAACTGATCGTCCGATGGATGGAGGGCATCCGCGAAACGGAAAGGCGCTCGCGGACTACAATCGAAGGCTATGGTGAAGGTTAACCGCCGGGAACTGCTTGCCTTAGCGGCTGGGGCTCCATTGCTGGCTGCAACGGAGCGGTCCACGGTGGCCCTGGTCCAGGGCGAGGACCGGCGCCGGAATGTTCACGACGCCCTTGCCGCGATTGACGACCAGATCCGGCCGGCGCTCCGGCGGAAGAAGTACGTTCTGCTGAAGCCGAACTGCGTGGCGGTGAACAATCAGGTGGGCTCAACGCACGCGGATGCGCTGCGCGGAGTTTTGGATTACCTCGCTCCCCGGTTTAAAGGCCCTATCGTGATCGCGGAGTCCTCAAAGGACTGCACCTGGGACGCCTATGAGAACTTCGGGTACAACCGCGTGCTCGCCGAACACCGCAGTCAGAGGGTGAGCCTGGTGGATCTCAACGATGAATCGGGCTTCATCACGCAGGAGATCATCGACCGTGACCTGCATCTCACACAGGTGCGTTTGGCTGCACGCCTGTTCGACCCTGACGCCTTCATCCTGGGCTGTGCGCTTCTGAAAGCACACGACAACGTGATCGTCACGTTGTCAGTAAAGAACCTGGCCATGGCCGCCCCGCTGCACAACTCTCGTAAAGAAACATCGGTTTGGCACGATAAGTACAAGTACCATGCGGGATATCGCCAGATTCAAATGAATGTCGCGCTGACGGCAAAGCGAATGCGGCCTTTCTGGGGCGCGACCGTCATCGACGGATTCGAAGGGATGGAGGGTGAAGGACCGCTGCGCGGCACCGCCGTTCCGTCGCACATCGCGATCGCATCGGCGGATTTCGTTGCTGCGGACCGCATCGGCGTTGAGGCCATGGGTGTGGATCCTCTGTGGCCCGGCTACTTGCGTTACTGTCATGATCTCGGGTTGGGGCACTACGACTTGACCAAGATCGATCTCCGTGGCGGCGTGCCCGTCGAGAGTATTCGCCGCATGTACAAGCTGCACCCACGCGTGGACCGGCAGATGGAATGGACCGGGGCACTGCCAAAATAGGTCTTTTTAGCGCGTTTCGACGCGAGGTTGTTACACTGGTCAAGGAGTTTTCTTCCTCTCAAATGGTCCCCCGCGTTGCGACTCTGTTCCTTGTGTCGGCGGCGGTGCTACTGACCGGCTGCTCGGATAGCCGGAACGATCAGCGCGCCATAGGCAAGGCGTATGTCGGCCCAATGGAGCTGATCATCCGTAAGGAGATCAGCCCGAAGTCGCCGCCGTCCGCGAAGGCCAAACACGGCGATACGCTGGAAATCCTGGGACGCCGGCGCAGGTTCGTGAAGGTGAGGACCGGGGACGGCGTGGTCGGGTGGGCCGACATGTACCAACTGCTCGGCGACGAGCAGATGAAGCAACTGGATGTCCTTGCCGAGACCGCGCAGCAGTTGCCGTCCCACGGCAAAGCGGGTGTTTACGAACCGCTCAACGTCCACACCGAGGCCAACCGCCAGGCGCCGAGCTTTTACCGCATCCGAGAGGGTGAGACGGTCGATGTGATAACGCACCAACCGGTTCCGCGCGTTGCGTTCAAACGCGGCCAGATCCTGCCGCGTGCGGAGCCCAAGAAGGTTGCCAGGAAGAAAGAGGCGAAGTACCCGCCCCCGCCAATGCCTGCCGCGCCCAAGCCGCCCGACAACTTGTTGGAATTGTCGAAGACAACCATGGGTGAGGAGGTGAAGCCACCGGAAAAGCCTGTGCCGCTCGATGATTGGACGCTTGTGAGGCTGCAAACAGGCCGGGCCGGCTGGGTGCTGACCGGGAATCTCCGGATGAACATCCCAGACGAGGTGGCACAGTATTCCGAAGGCAATCGGATCACGTCGTATTTCCCGATGCTGGAAGTGCAGGACGGCGGCCAGACACGCCATCACTGGCTATGGACTACGCTTTCGAAGATCAAACAGCCGTGGCACTTCGACAGTTTCCGGTACTTCATCTGGAACACCCGCCGGCACAGGTATGAGACCGCTTATGTCGAGCGTGGCGTTCGCGGCTACTTCCCCGTCGAGATCCATACGGTCCAAATGACTGTCGGCAAAAAGGCCGAAACGTTCCCGGGCTTTGCGTTGATCATCGAGGAAGCGGACGGCCAGCGCTACAAGAAGACGTACGCCTATCAGTACTACCGGGTCGTGCTGGCAGATAAGCAGAAGGTTGAGGCTTCCGCTGACACAGGCGAAGACGAGACGGTAGTACCGGGTCTTCCCCCTGCGCCGAAGAAGGATGGCTGGCTGGCGCAGATCAAGGGTTTGAAGCGGAAGTGGTTCGGGAAGTAGCCCGCTCGTTGCGATCTGACGATCGGCGGAGCGACAACTATTCGGGTCCAGACCGCTAGCCAGGCCTCCAGTAGGACTCGCGGACGCGGCGGACTCCGTCAGCCTCGCTTCACGTACTCCGAGCCGAACGGCGCGCGCTGTTTCCGCTTGAGCATCGCATTCGCTTCTTCATCCCCGAATCGCTCCGTTGCGGGATTCCACTTCACTGTGCGGCCCAAGCGCATTGCCGCGTGCGCCACCAGACAGGCGGTGCAGGAGCGGTGGCCGGTCTCGGCGTTGGTGGAGGGCTCCTTGCGCGTGCGGACCGCGGTCAGCCAGTCCAGGTGGTGGTCGTGCTTCGGGCTGACGTGCAGGTGGACTTCATTGTCCTTGATGCCGGCAGTCAGGATTCGCGGATCGCTCGCGTCAAGGGCCGAGCTGCGCTTGCCGGCGGCAACTTGTGAAGCATCCCAGCGCCCGCGTGTTACCCAGATCCAACCGTTTTCGCCGATGAATTTAATGCCGTTCGCATACTTCTCACTGATGAACACGGTTGCGCCGTTCGCGTACTGTGCGCGAACGTGATACGGGCCGTGCACGTCCCACAGACCCTTGCTCGGGAACCGTGCGTCCGCGACAACTTCAACCGGCCCTGAGTACTCCGTATCCATGGCCCAGTGGGCGATATCGATGTGGTGCGCACCCCAGCCGGTGATCATGCCCGCGCCGAACTGCTCACAACGCAGCCAGCCGGGGCGATCGTATCGCTTCAGGATGTCCGGCGACTGCGGGTGAACGCGGTTCTCGGTGTAGTAGACAACGGGCGTCGAGCCCAGCCACTCGTCGTAATTCAGGTTGGACGGGATGGGCATCTCGCGCTCTTCCTCACCCGCGGGATCCTCGGGGAGGCCGATGAAAACCTGTTTCACAGCCCCGATGCGGCCGTTGCGCACGAGTTCACACGCGAGCCGGAAGTGCTCGTCCGAGCGCTGTTGACTCCCGACCTGGAGGATGCGGCCCGTTTGCTTCACTACGTCCGCCATCTCGCGGCCTTCGGCGATGGTGAGGGATGCGGGCTTCTGGAGGTAAATGTCCTTCCCTGCGAGAGCCGCTTCCATGGCGGGCTGCGCGTGCCAGTGGTCGGGCGTGCTGATGCAGACGGCGTCGATGCTCTTGTCCTTCAGCATCTGCCGGTAATCGGCGTACGTCTTCACCACGGCGTAATTGCCGCTTCCGAACTTCTTCTGGTAGGCACCCTCTACGAACTGCTTTGCGTCTGCCAACCGCACTGTGTCGAGGTCGCTGACAGCGACGAACCTTGCAACATCGGCGTTCCTGAGTATGCCTGGGAACTCCGAGGCGCGGGCGATGCGGCCGCAGCCGATCTGGCCGACCTGAATCAGGTTGCTGGGAGCGGACCGACCGAACACGGTGGAAGGGACGATAGAAGGAAACGCCATCGCGCCGGCCGCGAGAGAACTCTTCAGAAAGCGACGGCGTGATGAATCGCCGCTCATTTCTTCTCTCCCATCGCCCACAGAATGCCGCCGAGGATGTGGTTGTACAGGATCGGATCCGAGTAGTGCTCAGGCTTGTGGCCGAGCGCCGTCTCGGCGGCTTGGCTCGCGGTTGCGGCGAGAACGGCTGCGAAGGTCAGAAAGAGCAGACGGCGACGCACCATAGGTGCCCATTGTAGGTAACTGACGCGGTGGACGGGGCGAACCAGCAGGAGGTGGCGGGGCAGCCGGCTCTCCGAACGGGTTGTCCGGCTTGGCTGCCCTGCACGAAAAGCGTCAGACGCGGCGCGCGAAGCTCATGATGAGCATGATCGCGAAGACGATCAGGAACACGAAGAACAGCAATTTCGCGATGCCGGCGGATGCCGCGGCCACGCCGCCGAACCCGAACACGCCGGCGATGATCGCGACCACCAGAAACACCAACGCCCATCCCAGAAGAGACATTCGAGTAACCCTCCGGTTTTGAGAGTGCAAGTGAGAGACCAAGGCCGTAAGTGGTTTAGAATCCGTACTTTTGATTTGTGTACATCCGGCCTGCCGGTATTTTTTGCACAATAGAACCAATGAAGCTCGAGCTCTACTGGGCAGCGCTCGGATTGTTTGCCGTCTCGGCGTCAGCGCAGACGTACCGCGGATGGCCCGCTTATGGCGGAGGGCCGGACAGCTTAAAGTACTCCGCGCTCGATCAGATCAACCGCTCGAACGAGCACCGCCTCCAGGTCGCCTGGACCTACGATACGCGCGATGCATTCGCCGGTTCGGAAATGCAATGCAACCCCATTGTGGTGAACGGGGTTCTCTACGCGACCACTCCGAAGCTGCGAGTCATTGCGCTCGATGCGGCCACCGGCAAGTTGCGCTGGGCTTTCGACCCCCACCAGGGGCGTAAAGTGACGAGCCGCTTCCGGACCCGTGGCGTGGTGCATGCGCGCGGGCGGATCTACGTGGCGTCGCGCCACTGGCTGTGGGCACTCGACGCGCGAACCGGGTCGCCCGTGGAGAGCTTTGGCGACGGGGGCAAGGTGGACCTTCGAGAGGGTCTGGGCCGCGACCCGCGTGAGCTTTCCGTATCGGCGAACACGCCCGGAGTGGTGTTTCGCGATCTGCTGATTCTGGGGAGCGTCGTCAACGAGGACTTGCCGGCCGCACCGGGGCACATCCGCGCCTACGACCTCACGACCGGCAAGCTTCGATGGACGTTCCGGACCATCCCGCAGCCGGGCGAGTTCGGATACGACACGTGGCCGAAGGACGCGTGGCAGTACACGGGAGGCGCAAATAGCTGGGCAGGCCTGGCGCTCGATGAAAAGCGCGGGATCGTGTTCGCACCAACGGGTTCAGCCGCGTTCGATTTCTATGGCGGCAACCGCGCCGGCGACAACCTGTTTGCGAACTGCCTGATTGCGCTCGATGCTGCCACCGGCCGGCGGCTCTGGCACTTCCAGACCGTTAAGCACGACGTCTGGGACAGAGACCTGCCGGCGCCGCCTACGCTTGTCACGGTCAAGCGGAAAGGCCGCACGATCGATGCGGTAGCCCAAATCACGAAAGCAGGCGTCGTTTGGGTGTTCGAAAGAGAGACAGGCAAGCCTGTGTTCCCGATCGAACACCGGGCCGTCCCGGAGTCTGACGTTCCCGGCGAGGTACTCGCGAAGGAACAGCCGTTCCCGCTCAAGCCGGCCCCGTTCACGCGCCAGCGGTTCACCGAGGAGATCGTCACGCGGCGCACTCCCGAGGCGCGCAACGCGGTGCTCGAAAAACTGCGAACGCTACGGAATGGAGAAGCATTCGCGCCGCCGAGCCTGCAGGGCACCGTGCTGTTTCCGGGCATGGACGGCGGCGGCGAATGGGGCGGCGCCGCCTTCGATCCCGAGCGCAACCGGATCTATGTGAACGCGAACGAGATGGTGTGGGTGGTGAAGCTGGTGGAACGCGCCCAGACCGAAGGACCGCAGAGCGGCCGCACGCTCTATAACTCGAATTGCGCGAGTTGCCACCGCGAGGACCGGCGCGGCACGCCGCCGGACTTCCCGGCCATGACGAACCTCGGCCGTAAGTACTCGGATGCGGACCTGATTGAGTTCCTTCGGGACGGCGGCAGCCGCATGCCCGGTTTCCGGCATCTCGGGAACGCCGCCCTCAATGCCATTGCCCGGTACCTGCTCTTTGACGAGGAGAAGTACGTGCCAGTGCCGCCGGGAAGCCAGGCACGCGCGCGCTATCGCCTTGACGGCTACATCCGGTTGACTGATCCGGACGGCTACCCGGCTGTCGAACCGCCGTGGGGAACGCTGAACGCAATCGACCTGAACACGGGCGAGATCGCCTGGAAGGTGCCCCTGGGAGAACACCCCGAACTGGCCGCGAAGGGTCTGAAGAACACGGGCAGCGAGAACTACGGCGGACCGGTCGTGACCGCGGGCGGCTTGGTGTTCATCGCCGCAACGAACTACGACCGCAAGTTTCGGGTGTTCAACAAGGACACCGGCAAGCTGCTCTACGAAGCAGAGCTTCCCGCCGCAGGGAACGCAACGCCGGCCGTCTACGAGGCGAACGGCAAGCAGTATGTCGTCATCGCCTGCGGTGGCGGTAAGTGGGGCGCACCCTCCGGAGGAAGCTACGTCGCCTTCGCTCTGCCGGACGGACCCGTGCCGCGGACTAATGAGTGAGCGCAGCCGAAACTACTGTTCGCGTCAGAACGCGTACCGGATGGCGCATTCGGGCAGCCGCTCTGTCAGCAGCCGGCTGAAGTCCTCGACCAAGGCGCTCTTCAGCCCGCGCTTGTAGCGTAAGTTCTTGGCCGCCGGTCTGGCTGTACTTCGTCTCTTGAAGGTCCGGACGCCACAAGAACTCCTCACCTTTCGGATGCCACCCGAGATTGATCTCGTGCAGGCGGTCATTGTGGGTGAGGAAAATGACTTCCGCCGCGAGTTGCGCTTTCACTTCGGGGCGCAGGGTATCCGCCAGTTCGTCGAACAACGCGCGGTACTCTTCGAGCCAGCCGTCGTAATAGATCACCGGTGAGAAGTTAAGGTGGACTTCGTAGCCTGCCGCCCAGAAGTCGTTGATCGCGTCGATTCGATCGCGAACGGGCGACGTGCGCACATCCACCACTCGCGCTGTAGACTGCGGCATCAGGCTGAACCGGATTCGCGTTTTCCGCTGCGGTTCGTAGCCCAGCAACTCGCGGTTGACGTACTTCGTCGCGAAGCTCGCCTTGGCGTTCGGCAGTTGGCGGAATAGAGCGATCAGGTCGTGCACGTTGTCGGAAATGAACGCGTCAACGGAGCAATCGCCGTTCTCGCCGATATCGTACACCCAATACTTCGGGTCGATCTGGTTCGGTTCGGGCTTGACACCCTGGCGTGCGGCATGACGCTCCAGGTAACGGCAAATCCGCTCGATGTTGACGAACGTCGTGATAGGGTTTGCGTAGCCCTTGCGCCGGGGCACGTAGCAATAGGAACACGCCATTGCGCAGCCATTCGAGTGGGAAGGAGCGACGAAGTCCGAACTGCGGCAATTCGGACGCGCGGAGATGGAACTCTTGACGCCGAGAACGAGAATGCCGCGTTTAATTCGGACCCAGTCTTCCACGGAGCCCTCGCTGCCGTGAAGGGACGGAATCTTCCAGTGTGATGCAACTTCGACGCGCTCAGCGTCAGAAAAACGGTTCAGAATTTCGAGCCCACGCGGATATTCGAGAACAGCGGGATCGTAGTAGATAGCACCGACATCCAGGAGGAGCCACTTAGGCGCGGTAGCCGGCGCTGCCGCAGCAATGCCTGCAAAAGGCTGTGATGATTTCATAACCAGGCGGGACCTGGACCTTAGATGCGCCGGCCGGTGGCGCCGTTGCGCTTCTTCGGGCAGCTTTAAGCCTGGATTGCGGCAACAACTCTCCCGCGATAGACCTTTACACGGCAGCATCGAAGCGTCCGGCCGCCACCGGCGCCACGATTGAGAGCGCGAGCAATGCGCCTGCAAATCGCATGTTGTCCAACCTGCCTCCGGTCCGTACTAAGATAGTGCGCCGGGAGTGAACAATGCCTACTGATTCTGCACGCGTACTCCGCCAGAAGCTCTCAGAACGCCGCGCGCTGGTTGCGCCGGGCTGCCATGACGCGCTTAGCGCCCGCATCATCGAAGCGGCCGGCTTCGAAACGATTCAGGTGAGCGGGTTCGGGCTCGCCGGCAGCGCCCTCGCGAAGCCCGACGTCGGCCTCGTCGAGATGAAAGATGTTCTCGACCGCACCTGGGACATCGCGCGCGCCGTGACGACCCCCGTAATGGCAGACATCGATACCGGCGGCGGCAACGCGCTGAACGCCGCAGCGATCACGGAGCGGCTGATCGCGATGGGCATCGCGGGCGTGAACATCGAGGACCAGGTCTTTCCGAAGCGTTGCGGCCACATGGAAGGCAAACAGGTGATCGGCGCGGAGGAGATGGCGGGCAAGGTGCGCGCCATGGCAGCCGCGCGGACACGCCTCGGCCGCGACCTCGTGATCAACGCGCGCACGGACGCTTGCGCCGTTTATGGACTCGCCGAGGCTATCCGCCGCGCCAACCTGTACCTCGAGAGCGGCGCCGACATGGCGTTCATCGATGGCATCCGCACGAAGGCCGATATCGAACGGGCGGTCTGGGAAGTTCGCGGCCTGCTCTCGGTGAACCTGATGGACGCGGTCACTGGCGTGAAGACGGAACTTGTCCCCATCCCGGAACTGGCAAAGATGGGCGTGGCCCGCGTCAGCATCCCGGTGGCGTCCATCCTGGTAGCTCACAGGGCGCTCACGGACTTTTTCGTGGCGTTGAAAGCGTCTCCGGACGGGCTGCTTACGGGCCGCACGGATCTTGTCAGCGGCTTCAAGGAATATACCGATTTCGTCGGACTCCCGGAATATCGGAAGCAGGAAGACGAGTTCCTGGCGCGCGCCGTGATCGAAGAAAAGTACGCAGTGCCCGCCTGAGCGTAGCGGGTTCCCAGGCTGGCCGGAGGTTCCGATGACCCTCGCAGAGAAGATTTTGGCTCGCGCCTCGGGGCGCACTACAGTCTCGCCGGACGAGATCGTTGTCGCCCGCGTCGACTTGGCCATGTCGCACGAGAACGCGGACCTGGTGCGAAAGAGCTTCGCCGAGATCGGCGTTGACCGCGTCTGGGACCCGGATCGCATTGTCATCATCCTGGATCACCGCGTACCCGCGGAGTCCGAAAAGACAGCCACGACTCATAAAGCCATCCGGGAGTTCGTCGCCGCACACGGTATCCGCAACTTTTACGATGTCGGCCGCGGCGGCATCTGCCACCAGGTGCTCGCGGAGCGGGGGCACATTCTGCCCGGCATGGTAGTGGTCGGCACCGATTCGCACACTACGACGCACGGTGCGTTCGGAGCGTTTGCCGCCGGCATCGGCGCCACGGAGATGGCCGGAGTATGGACCGAAGGTACGCTCTGGTTCAAGGCGCCCTCGACGATCCGGATTGAGGTGGAAGGCGAACTTGCGCCTTGGGTATCGGCGAAGGACCTGATTCTGTACATCATCGGGAAGCTCGGGTCCGATGGGGCGGACTATCGGGCGGTGGAGTTCGATGGCGCAGTGATCCGGAACCTGTCAATCGCATCGCGCATGGTGCTTGCGAATCTCTCGATGGAGATGGGCGCGAAGGTCGCCTTCACTCCGGTCGACGCCAAGCTCGCGGAGTACATTCGGGAGGTGTCGGGCAAGGCGCTCGAGCCCGGCGCGCAATACTCACCCGACCCGGACGCGCGGTACGAACGCATCCTCCGGATCGACGCCGCCGCCGACATCCCCGAGCCGCAGGTGGCTTGCCCGCATTCGGTGGACAAAGTGCGTCCCGTATCCGCGCTCGCCGGATTGCCGGTGCACCAGGCGGTGCTCGGAAGCTGCACCAACGGGCGCCTCGAAGACCTCGAAATCGCTGCCCGCATCCTCGAAGGGCGAACCGTCCACCCGCGGACGCGCCTGATCGTCATTCCCGCTTCGCAGCGGATTTATCTCGAGGCGATCCGGCTGGGGTATCTTCAGACGCTGATTTCCGCCGGTGCGATGGTGAATCCTCCCGGCTGCGGGCCGTGCGTAGGAATCCATCAGGGGATTCTGGCGGCGGGCGAGGTGTGCATCTCCAGCACGAATCGCAACTTCATCGGCCGCATGGGCAGCAAGGATTCGCATGTCTATCTGGCCTCGCCGGCGGTAGTGGCGGCGTCGGCGGTGTCGGGTGTCATCGCGCACCCGGCCGCGATGAGCGGCATCGCGAAGGAGGCACACGTATGAGCGGCTCGCTTCTCAGGCTCAGGGGCCGGGTGGCCGCCCGCCTCGGAGACAACATCGACACGGACATCATTTATCCGGGGCGCTACCTGAACGTCACGGATCGAGAGAAGACGCCGGAGCATCTCTTCGAACTCTCCTACCCCGAGTTGCGGGCCGAGATTCATCCCGGTGACCTCGTGGTTGCCGGGAAGAACTTTGGCTGCGGCTCCAGCCGCGAACAGGCCACCGCCGCGCTGAAGTTCCACGCCGTGGGCGCCCTGATTGCGGTGTCCTTCGCGCGTATCTTCTTCCGAAACTCCATCAATCTGGGCTTGCCCGTGGTGGTCTGCCCGGAAGCCGATCGCTTCGAGTCCGGCGACGATCTGCTGATCGATCTCCTGGCCGGCCGCATCCTCGACCTTGACGCGGACCAATCCTTTCCGGCTGCCCCTCTCGACGCGCGGGCGGTAGAGTTATTGGAAGCCGGCGGGCTGATCCCGTATCTGAAAAAGAGGTATGCACGCGCATGAACTACCGCATTGCCTGGTTGCCCGGCGACGGCATTGGACGCGAGTGCTGCGACGCCGCGCGGGTCGTGCTCGAAGCCGTTGAGTTTCCCGCGGAGTACATCCATGGGGATATCGGCTGGGAATTCTGGCGCCGCGAAGGCGATGCGCTCCCGAAACGGACCGTCGAACTGCTCGGTTCCACCGATTGCGCGTTTTTTGGCGCCATCACTTCCAAGCCCGCCGCTGACGCCGTTCGCGAGCTTGCGCCCGAACTTCAGGAGCGCGGGTTCGCGTACCGCAGCCCCATTGTCCGGATGCGGCAGCAGTTAAACCTTTACACGTGTCTGCGCCCCTGCAAGGCGTTCCCGGGGAATCCGCTGAACTACCGCGAGGACATTGACATCGTCGTCTTCCGTGAGAACACGGAGGGCATGTACATCGGCGTAGAGTTTTCCCGGACGCCCGAAGCGTTCTATGCGGAGAAGGCCATGGCGCGGATCCCGCAGGACGCCGCTATCTCGATCCGTTCCATCACGCCTGAAGCCTCGCGCCGCATCGTTCGAGCTGCATTCGAGTACGCCGTGAAGAATGGCCGCCGGAAGGTCACCGCAGTCCACAAGGCGAACGTGCTGCGTGCCACCTGCGGCGTGTTCCTGGAAGCCGCGAACGAAGTTGCTCGCGAGTTTCCGGGCATCACATGCGACACCGCGAATGTGGATGCCATGTGCATGTGGCTCCTCAAGAATCCTCGTAGCTACGACGTCATCGTCACCACGAACCTGTTCGGGGACATACTGTCCGACCTCTGCGCGCAACTCGTAGGTGGCATGGGATTCGCCTACAGCGGGAACATCGGGGATGCCTACGCGGTCTTCGAGCCAACGCACGGTTCGGCGCCCAAGTACGCGGGCCAGGACAAGGTGAATCCGCTGGCGACGATTCTCGCGGCCAAAATGATGCTTGACTGGCTGGGCCAGAATGAAAAGGCGGCCGAGATCGAAGCGGCCGTCGCCGACGTGATCGCGCGGGGCGAGGTTCGCACATACGACATGGGCGGCACGGCGCGGACCACCGACATGGCGCGTGCGGTTGCCCGGACGCTGCGGCCCCTGTCAAGGGCGGAGAGCGCGTAACAGGCTGGAGATATCATGGAAAGTCACATCAAGGCTCTCGGGATACTGAACATCATCCTCGGCGCGCTCGGCGCGCTGATGGCGATCGGGCTATTGCTCATGTTCGGCGGCATCGGCATGCTCGTGGGCACCACCTCAGGCGATCCGGACGCCCACATCGCGCTTCCCATACTCGGCGCCATCGGCGGCGTGGTCTTCATCGTCATGCTGGTGATGTCGGTGCCGGTTATCCTGACCGGCTGGGGGCTGCTGAACTTCAAGCCGTGGGCGCGCGTGCTGGGGATCGTAGTCTCGGCGTTCCAGCTTCTTAACATCCCCATCGGGACGGCCGCCGGCATCTACGGCTTGTGGGTGCTGCTCAACACGGAGACGGTGCAGATCCTCGAACAGCGCTCGCGCCGCCCATACGCCTAAATCGCCAACCCAGCGACTTGGGTACCAGGACGAACCGGCTACGGGATCGGGAAACGTTCTATAGACATTTTAATTAAACTTTGTTAAACAAGTGATTCGGGTTCTTTTTGACGAATCACATGACCACACGCGCCTTTATCGTCGTCCTATTGGCGTTTCCCCTCCTCGGCCAGCAGCCGAACCGCTCTGAGGAACAGACCAGCCGCGATCCGTTCCGCGACGCACTCGAAATCCGTGAGGTCCGGGAAAGCTCGGCCCGCGATGTCGGCGAGGCGCTGGCGAAGCTCACCGGCATGTCGAAGATCCGCAAAGGCGGAGTGGCGAACGATCTGGTCCTGCGTGGCTTCCAGCAGGACAACATCAACGTCCAGATCGATGGCGCCCGCATTTACGGCGCGTGCCCCAACAACATGGATCCGCCCGCTTTCCACGTGGATTTCTCGGAGGTCCAGGAGGTCGAGATCAGCAAGGGTGCGTTCGATGTGCGGAACCACGGGAGTCTCGGCGGTGGGATCAACATCATCAGCAAGCGTGCGGAGCCCGGCTTCCGCATCACACCCAACCTGGGCATCGGCTCGTTCGGGTTCCTCAACCCTTCTCTGACGGCGACAGCCTCGAATGAGCGTGCCGCTTTCTCGGCAGGCCACTCATGGAGGCGCTCCGATCCATACCGGGACGGCGCAGGCCGCCGCTTTACCGAGTACGCGAATTACCGCGGGGACCCCGGCGACGCGTTCGACATCCAGACCACATGGGGACGATTCGGTCTCGCAGTGCGCGGCGAGGACCGCCTGGAGTTCTCATTTACGCACCAGAACGGCGGCCAAACCCTCTATCCCTACCTTCAGATGGACGCCATGTACGACAACGCGGATCGCGCCGGAGTGGCCTACAACGCCCGGCATCTGCGCGCGCAGGCGTATTTCACGCGGGTGAAGCACTGGATGACGGATGAGTTCCGCACGTCTTCCGCCGGCGCCGCGCGGCCGTACGGCATGGCCTCTTATGCCGCGACACGTGCCGTCGGCGGCAAGGTCGAGGGTGATACGCGGGGTGTCACGATCGGCGTGGAGGCGTTCAGCCGCGGCTGGGACGTCGCGAACTCGATGCGGATAATGGGCGCCTATACGGACCAGCACGCAATCCCGGCGGTGCGGACAGTGGTGGGCGCAGTGTACTCCGATTGGGACAAGGCTTTCCGCAACCATATCCGGGTGGGCGCGGGCGCGCGGCTCGATACGGCGCGCAGCGACGTGCAGGGGCGGCCGAACACCGATCTCTTCTGGGCCTACAAGAACGCCAAGCTGGAGCCGGCCACCGATACCTACCCGAGTGCGAACGCCCGGTTATCCTGGTCGCTCCCGCGCGGTCTGGAGGTCTTTTCCGCTATCGGCCATTCCGTCCGCCTGCCGGACCCCCAGGAGCGGTACTTCGGCCTGCGGCGGATGGGCTCGGACTGGGTGGGCAACCCCGCGCTGAAGCCGGTCTCAAACACCGAAGCGGACACGGGCCTGGTATTCCGCATCCGCCGCTTCCAGCTTCGCCCAACGCTCTTCTACAGCCGGCTGGAGAACTACATCACGGTGCACAACCAGCCGCTGCTGACCCCCATGCCCGGCATCATGAACGCCGTGGCGCGCTCATATGAGAACGTCCCTGCGAGAATGTGGGGCGGAGAACTCGGCTACCGGCTGGGCTTGAGCGAACGTTGGCTCCTCACGGGCGGAGCATCGTGGTCGCGCGGGTCGAAGGACGCACGCCCCGAGCGCCGGATCTTCTCGACGAGCCTGTCCGAGATGCCGCCTGTCAAGGGCCGTGCAACGCTGCGCTACGGAACCCGCTGGTTCTTCGCGGAAGCCGAAGGGCTGGCTGCGTCCGCCCAACGGCGAACCGACACCGATTTGCGCGAGGATCCGACGCCGGGCTACGCCGTCGCAAACGTGAAGGCGGGCGTACACACGAAGAAGTTTGTGATCTCGGGTGGCGTCGACAACCTGCTGAACCGGTTCTACTACGAGTCCTTCTCGTACCAGCGCGACCCCTTCCGGATGGGCGTGAAAACTCCGGAGCCGGGCAGGAGCATGTTTCTGAGCACGTCGTACGTGTTCTGAGCCCCTGCCCCGCCCGTTGAGGCTTACTCGGATCGCAGCGCCTGCATCGGCTGAATGCCCGCCGCGCGGCGGGCCGGGACCACGATCGCGAGCAGCGCGACTGCCAGCAGGATCGCCGGCACCGCCGTGAACGTCACCGCATCGTGGGCGTCGATGCCGTAGAGCATCGAGGCCGCGAACTTGCTCAGCGAAAACGCGATCGCGAAGCCGATCGCCAGGCCGATGCCGGCCAGGACCAGACCCTGCCGGACCACCATTCTCAGGAGGCCGGGCGCATGCGCGCCGAGCGCGATGCGGATGCCGAATTCCCGTGTCCGCCGCCGGACCGAGTAACTCATCACCCCGTACAGTCCGATGGCGGCGAGTGTGAGGCCGGCCGCGCCGAAGATGGTCAACAATGTCGCGCAGAGGCGCGGCACCAGCAGCGCACCCTCCAGATGCTCCTCCATCGTTCGGGTATTGAAAATCGCCAGGTTCGGGTCCAGCATGGCGATCTGCTGCCGCATGGCGCGCTCCAAACGGCGCGGGTTGCCCGAAGTCTTAGCGGCGATAGAGATGCCGTAAAAGCTCATGACGGCTTCGGGCCGCGATTCCAAGTACAGGTATGCACAGTTTGCCGGCGCTTCGGAGAGGGTGCGGGACTTGGTGTTCCGGGCGACGCCGACGACGGTATATACATCCTTGGGTGGCTGACCCGCGTTGGCGGTCATCTGTCGTCCCACCGGGTCGTCAGTTCCGAACAGGTGCCGCGCGAGATTCTCGTTGACAATCGCGGCCTTGCCGTCAGTGGCCGCGCTGAAGTCGCGCCCGCGCAGCAGCGTGATCTCCATCGTTTTGAAAAAGTTCGCGCCCACGTTATAGACGTCGGCATTGGCGCTTTTCGCTTCCTTGCCGTCCGCCTTGAAGTCGAAGGAAGTGCCGCCGATGCTTAACGGAATGCTGTCCAGGAAGGTCACGTTCTGGACGCCCGGAAGCGCCTGGACGCGTTCGCGAAGTTGCGCAACGAACTGCCGGTTCTTTTCGGGCGAGTAGTTGTGCAGCTTTGGATCGACAGCCATCATCAGCACGTTGCCGGGCCGCATGCCGATGTCGATAGACGACGCGTTGCCGAGGCTGCGCAGGAACAGCCCTGAACCGGCCAGCAGGACCATCGATAGCGCCACCTGGACGATCACGAGTCCGTTCCGAAGGCTGAAGCGCCGCGTTTTTCCGAACACGACGGAATCGCCCTTGAGCGCGCCCGTGAGGTTCGGGCGAGTCGCGCGGATTGCGGGCGCAAAGCCGAACAGAATGCCGGTGAGCACGGCGAGCGCAGCTGTGAACGCCATTACGCGCAGATCCGGCGTCAAGTCGAACGTGATCGGGATGGGCAGCGGCAGGCTGAGACGGGACAGGCCGCGCGCGGCCCACCATGCCAG
>DATMXS010000200.1:0-45987 GCA_035561355.1 Bryobacteraceae bacterium
CGAAGAAAAGCGCCAGCGCAAAGATGCTGGCGGGATACAGACGGCCTCCCCATCGGGTGCGGTGTTTTCGCCAATCGCGGAGGATGAGGAAGGCGAGCAGCACGAACAGAATCGCGTTGAAGCAAAGGACGAGGATCTCCAGCAAGGGGTAATAGGCACTCAACGGGTAATAGCCTTCCATTCACCTCTCCCCATGCAACTCGCGGCGAGCCCGCAGGTCAGTTGATCCGGAAGACGACGCCGCCCGAGATGCGCGCGTTCTTTTTTTCCGTCATGCCCGCGCCATTCCACACGATCCAATCCAGTTGAAACAGGCGTACTGCCATCCGCTTCGAGACCCGTACGTCCACGCCGCCGCCGGCCAACATTGCGAAGCCAGTCAGTCCCACGCTGAAGTCCCCGAACCCGGTGGCGCCGCGGAAGCCTCCGAGCAGCAGGTGGGCAAACGGGGTTACGCGCTCGCCGCGCAGAGCGACAGACGGTCCGAAACCCAACGTATTGGCGGTTAGGCCGATCCCGCCGACACCACGGTAGGCGCCACTGACGTCAGCAGTTAGGCCAAGCCACCGGTTCACGTTACCCGTGATCGCCGCATTAAAACCGTTGGCGCCCAAGCCAGGTGCTGCGCCCACCCGGATGTACTGGAAGCCGCCAAAAACCTCAGCCCTGGGGTGATCCTCCGCCGCCAAAATCGGCCATGCGAGCATCGCAACACCGAGGATAATCCTTTTGGGTACGTAAATCTGTATTGGCATAGCCGAAATTAGCGTGAAGCGGCGGAAGCGCCAATGGGAATCGAATGGCCGGCGGCTGACGATGGATGGGTGGCGGGCGGAGAGGAACGGACGGCGTTGCGTGCCACACCGGCGGACGGGTCGGCCCGAGTTTCGAAGTTTGAACCCCAAAACTCTTGATGTGATCCGGAAAATTGACCTGCAACACTCGCCCGATTACATTTGTAGTGTGAATTTGAGCACGCGGGCGCTGGGAATGGTCCTGGCGATTGGAACACTCGGGACCTTCGTCACTCTTTACCGAATGCGCAGCACCGCTCCCGATTCGCGGCCCGTGCCCGTGCAAGCGCCTCCGGTGCGTGCGGCGGCACTCCTGCCGGAATCGATTACCGAGAGTGTGACTATCCAGCGTGGCGACACGCTTGATGACGTACTCGGACGCAGTGGTTTGGACGCGGCCGATCGGGTGGGGATGATTTCAGCCGTCAAAGGCGTCTTCAACGTCAAGAAGCTCCGTGCAGGTTCGCAACTCACGCTGACCCGCGGCAACACCGGCGCCGCGGAATCTTTGGAGTACGTCATCGATCCGGATCGCAAGCTCAAGCTTTCATGCTCGGCTGGAACGTTTCGAGCGGCAGTCGTGGAAATCCCTGGCGACCTTCGCGTGGTCCCAGTCTGCGGGATCTTGCAGAGTTCGCTGTTTGAGAGCATCGAGCGAACTGGGGAACGGGCTGAAGTGGCCATGCAGGTAGCTGAAATTTTCGGCTGGGACCTGGATTTCTACAGCGACCCCCAGCCGGGTGACCAGTTCTGCCTGCTGCTCGAGAAGAAGGAGTACGCGAACGGCCAGCCTGCGGCGTACCGCCGTATTCTGGCCGCGAGATATAACAATGCCGGGACGGTCTATGAGGGCTACCTGTTCCCGGATCGTAGCGGAAAGGCACGTTACTACTCCGCGGACGGCCGTTCCCTGGAGTCGGCTTTCCTGCGTTCCCCGCTGAAGTTCGAAGCTAGAGTGAGTTCCCGCTTCTCGCGCCGGCGATTTCATCCCGTGCTGAGGATCTACCGGCCCCACTTGGGTACGGATTACGCCGCGCCCGTGGGAGCTCCCGTGCAGGCGGTCGGCTCGGGCCGGGTGACGTATTCCGGCCGGTCCGGCGGCGCCGGAAACATGGTCAGGATACGGCATGAGAACGGATACGAGAGCATGTACCTGCACCTGTCTCGCCTTTTCGTCAGAGCCGGGCAAGGCGTCAGGCAGGAACAGCGGATCGCCGCGGTCGGCTCGACCGGCCTCTCGACCGGACCGCATCTGGACTTCCGTTTGCGCAGGAATGGGAATTACGTGGACTTCGAGCGCTTGAAGCCGCCCCGCGCGACCAGACTCGGCGCGGAGGGGATGGCAGCGTTCGCTGCGGACCGCGACCGTTTTGCAGCCCTGCTCGACCAAGGGCTTCGCTCGACGACCACCGCCGTGGCGAATGCCGCTCCGGTCGCAGCGCCGACTGGCGGCGGCGTCAATTAGCGAACACTTAGCGGTTCCTGCGGGCTACTTCCTCCGCCGCCCTATTCGTACGACCGGAACGATCTGGTTTGGCATGTTCCCGCCGCCCGCGCGGCATCGAACACGCCATTCCCAAAAGTGAACGCCGGTCACGGGCCTGCCGCGCGTAAGCCCATGTGTTCAGGCGAACGGCGTTGGCACCGCGAGTGCCTACTGCCCAGCAGGAGTCACGATGAACGGATTCGTCAGGCAGATTGCGTACGCGGTGCGAGGCTTGCGCAGGAGCCCGGGCTTTACCCTGTCCGCCCTTTCCATACTCGCTCTCGGCATAGGGGCGAACACCGCAATTTTCGGCATCGTCAATGCCGTTCTACTCAAGCCGCTGCCGTTCCCGAATTCCGAGTCGATTGTCACGGTTTTCCACGTGCCTCCGCCGAGGGCGTTCCCGGGGATGAAGATTTTCGCTGTATCCGCCGGCAACTACCTCGATTGGCGCAAGCAGAATACGGTCTTCGAATCGATGGCGGTAATCGGGTTCCACGGCTTCCGTTTGGGCGGCGGCAGCCGGCCGCAGTCTGTTCTCGCAGCGAGGACCGAGCCTGGCTTCTTCAAGGTGCTGCAAGTTACTCCGGAAGTTGGGCGCGGATTCGCGGCTGACGAATGCCAACCGGGTCGTGATGATGTGATCGTCCTCAGCCACGGTCTCGCAGTTAGCCATTTCGGGTCGCCTAAGAACTCCGTCGGCCGTACCCTCGAATTGGACGGGCGCACCCACAGGGTTATCGGTGTGATGCCCCAGAAGTTCCAGGTCAAATCCTGGTTCCCCGCTGCGGTGGACGCGTGGGTGCCCGTTGCATGGACTCCCGAGGAGGCAGCCGTTCGCGGGAATCATAACCACATGGCGATCGCGCGCCTGCGGGACGGCGTAACTGTGAATCAGGCCCAGGTGCAGATGAACGTCATTTCCGAACGCCTTGCGCGCGAGTACCCGGAGGAGAATAAGGGCTGGGGCGCGGTGGTCTTCAGACTCCGCGATCATCTCGTCGGAGATGTGCGCCCGGCTTTGCTGACTCTCTTGGGCGCAGTGGGATTCGTGCTGCTCATAGCGTGTGCCAATACCGCCAACCTCGTACTTGCGCGGACCGTTACAAGGCGCAAAGAGTTGGCGATCCGAGCCGCGCTCGGCGCGAGCGGCGGCCAGGTGGTGCGGCCCGTTCTCTACGAGACGACGCTGCTCTCGGTGGCAGGAGGTGCACTCGGCTTGCTCCTGGCGCAATCCGGACAGTCGCTTGTAGTAGGCGCGCTTGCCGATAGGATGCCGAACGCAACCGAAATCCATTTGGATTTTCGCGTTCTCGGTTTCACTTTGCTCGTCTCCGTGCTCACCGGACTGGCTGCCGGGCTGATCGCCTCCTGGCGGCTGATGAAAGCCGACGTGAATGAGTCGCTGAAGCTGGGGCTCGGCAAAGCGGACTCTTACTCGGGTGGCATGCGAACGCGTGGCGCGCTTGTGGTCTCGGAGGTGGCGCTATCGCTCATCCTCCTGGTTGGGGCGGGCCTCATGCTAAGAAGCCTATGGGCCCTTCGCCAGGTCAATCCAGGCTTTGTGCCCTCCGGCGTCGTAACCATGTCAGTGCCCATCCCGCAATCGGCGAAGGAAGTTAAACGCAACAGGTTCTATGACGAGTTCCTTCCACAGGTTCAACGGTTACCCGGTGTCGTATCCGCTGCCGCGATCGATACTCTGCCGCTGTCTGACGGCGGTTCTCAGCAGCCGGTGGTAATCGAAGGCCGCCCGGCCGAGGTGTTCGCGCTGCAGCCCAACGTAGCGGTGCGCCAGGCCACGCCGGGGTACCTGAGGACGATGAGGATCCCGCTGATCGCCGGGCGTGATTTCGAAGAAGCCGACACGAACCCAAAGGGGAACAGAGGCGCAGTGCTGATCAGCCAGGCCATGGCTCGGCAGTTCTGGCCCGGCGAGAGTCCGGTCGGGAAACGCCTGCGAATCTCGTTTACTCCCGACATCCTCAGGGAAGTGGTTGGCGTCGCCGGTGATGTCAAGGAGCTCGGCCTGGATGTGCTGGAGCCGGTCTCAATGATGTATCTTCCGCTGGCGCAGGAAGCCGATGGAGACGTCTCCCTGGTGGTGCGCAGCGGGCGCGATCCTTCCGCCCTGGTTCCGGCGATCACCCGGGTACTTCAGCAGATTGACCCCGAACTCCCCGTACGCGATGTCGCATCCATGGACGAACGGCTGGCGACCTCGCTCTCTCAGCAACGCTTCAGCATGCTGCTGTTCGTCTCGCTGGCGGGACTGGCGTTCCTATTGGCAGCTGTCGGGATCTATAGCGTACTTGCGTATAGTGTGCGCAGCCGTGTGCACGAGATCACGGTCCGGGTGGCGCTGGGCGCTCAGATTCGCGACGTGCTGCAACTGGTCGTTACGGAAGGGATGAAGCCGACCCTCCTCGGGATCGCGATCGGCGCATTCGGAGCCTGGCTGCTGAGCGGGATACTCTCGCGCCTCATCTTCGGCGTCAGCGCCACCGATCCGTACACATTCGCGGCGGTTGCATTGCTGCTGGCATCCGTAGCATTCGTCGCCTGTCTCATCCCGGCGTACCGTGCAACGCGAGTGGATCCCGTGCAAGCGCTTCGGAACGAGTAGCCAGTCCTGGCCGCAGCGAAGTCGCTGTGAGGGGAGGACAGGCGGGAGGGGAAAATAGGACAATTCGGACATGCCTGGGACAAACACGGTTGTGATCGCGTTGACTGCAGTCGTTCTCGCCAGTTCCTCGTTTCCGGCGATCCAGCGCCCACAGGAGGCACGCAACGCTCGCCACGAAAAGATCAAGGCCTACCTGACTGACATCCGCGACAAGCAACAGCGGACGATGAATATCGATGTGGCAGAAGGAGAGCGCCTGTACCAACTGGTCCGCCAACTCAATGCGAAGCGGGTGCTCGAGATCGGAACATCCAATGGCTACTCGACCATCTGGATGGCAATGGGTCTCGAGGAGACCGGCGGCAAGATCGTCAGCATCGAGTTCGACAAGGGCCGCCACGATCTTGCTGTCGAAAACTTCCGCAAGCTGGGTTTGGATCGTTTGGCGGACTTGCGGTTTGCCGATGCTCTGAAGGAGGTGCCCCGCATTGAAGGCCCGTTCGACCTGGTGTTCATCGATGCCTGGAAAGAGGATTATGGGGCCTACTTCGACATGGTCTTTCCGAAAGTCCGGAGCGGGGGCGCAATTGCAGCGCACGACACGACCTCTTACGCGAAGGAGATGGCAACATTTTTGAAGCGTATCAAGTCAAACCCGGCGCTAAAAACCGAGTTTCTGTCCCTCGGCCCGAACGGCATGTCGATCAGCTTCAAGAAGTAAAGTTACTCATTGCGGTTCGGCCAAACGCCACGGGGATCGGGCTGAAATCGATCAGCTACATCCTTCCGAGCTCTACAAAAATCTTTCGCGCGGACGAAAACAGTGCGACCATTGCGGCACGGTGGCTGGCTTGCCGGAAACCCGGCGCGTTCTTGTAGAACGTCATCTCGCGATCGATCCAGTCGACGAAGAATTGCGCGTCCTGTCCTACGATGCCGCGGTCTCCGGAGAACTCGACGTAAACCGGGCTGGTGTGCGCAAAGCGGATCGTGCGATCCGGCTTTTCGAAGGCCCTCGCCGCGAACCATCCCGTTTCCGCCACGCTGGTCGTGAAGTCCGCGGTCAGTCGCCCCGCACCGGTAACGGTGCGGATTGTCTTGCCTTTGAACAGGACCTCCAGGCGGTTCATTGTGTTCGCCGATGAGGCCCCGACGTGGACTTTAACCCGGCGCGCCGCGTTTTCAGAGAAGCGCAAGACATCACCGGGTTCCTTGCCGTCAACGGTCAGGAAAATCATCGGGCCGTTCGTGGCGAAACTGCGGCCCTCCTTCAGAGCGCGAAACCAAGTGTCGTAGGCGAACGGACCGCGCGGCTTGACGTACACGCGGTTGTAGCCAAGCGGAGCGGCTTTCACGCCTGCGGCGCTTCCCGCCGAAGCCGGTAGGCGGAAGCCGCAGTTCAGAAACCGGTAGTACACCTCCATAGCCCAGAGGGGCATCCCGGCGGGCGTGTTGAACTCCGGCCGGGACTTCGGGATCATCCCCCACTCGTCCGTTTCGGTTTCTACGTCCTGGCGGTTGAAATGGTTGAACACGATACCAGCGAAGTCGACGTGGCCGAGTGCAACGAGCGCGACCACGTCACGCCACACAATCTTCTCGGCATCCACCCAGCCTCCCTGGGCGTGCGCCTTCCTTGCGAACGTGTCGTTGGGAGGGTAAAGCAGGTAGCCCTCGAAGGGAATCGGCGAGCGCAAGCCAAGGAGGTCCACAGCGCCCGGTCCGTTCTTGAGCCGCTCCACTTCCTTGTCGAGCAGGCTATAGACGTGAGTCCGGTCAACCTGCCGAACAGCATCGGTCGTGTCGGGCGGATTGGAGACCTGGCCGTCATCCCAAACCCAATCGGCAATCGTGGGTGCGAGATTGAGATCCTCCGCCAGCAGCAGAAGCGGCATCTCCTCCGGGCGCCGGTGGTTGTGTAAATCGCCTGAGAACCAACCTTGCCTGTTCATATCGATCCAGCGCGCGACCTCAACCGGCACGATCTTCTGTTCGCCTGCGCGTCCCTCAATCGTCGCTTGGAAAGGCCGGTATTCCGGCCCGCGCTCGGCGACGAGCGTGTAGGCGCCGGGTGGCAACCGGATCTCAAAACCGTTGCCGGTGACAAAATGCTTTTCGCCTCGCTTCTCATAGACGACTGCGCCGCCGGGCATCCACACCTTGCCATCGCTGTCGGTGAGGTAATACCTTGCGGGCTGCGGATTCCGCACTCGGATTACAAACTGAGGCTCCGCGACCGCGGCGAGAGTGATGACCAAGAATGCCATTGATTGCGCTGAGATCAGCCACATGTATCGCACCGTTGTCAATTATAGATGCGGGGGAGAAAGCGCAATATGGCGGGTGCCCCCGGTCCTCCCGAAACCCCGTTTAGAATTGATTGAGGCGATGGAATTGCGTAAGACGACAGACTGCCGCGCGGTGAACATGGGGGAAATTTGACTCAGTTGGTCCGGTGCGTTCGATCCGTCTGGATCTGGACGGCCAGTGCTGTGCTTGTTATCGTCTGGGTGCCCTTATTGGGCAGCATACGACTGTTTGACCGTGATTCCAATCGACTGCGGACAGGACGCTGGTTCCGTAGGCTCGGACGCGCTCTGGCAAAGGTAAATCCCTGGCGGCTTCATATTTCAGGCTGCGAGAACCTGGACCCGAACCAGGTCTACGTCATCGTAAGCAATCATCAATCCCTGGCGGACATTCCGCTTCTCGCCCACCTGAAAACGGATACGAAATGGCTTGCCAAAGCGGAATTGTTCCGAGTGCCGCTGGTGGGCTGGATGCTCCGCATGACAGGGGACGTCCCGGTCGACCGATTCAGCCCCCGCCAAGGCGCGAAAGCGATGTTGCACTGTGCTCGATACCTGCGCCAGCGCTGTTCGGTGGTTTTCTTTGCGGAAGGAACCCGGTCGCCTGACGGGGAGGTCCTGCCGTTCAACGAGGGCCCATTCCGATTGGCTGTTCGTGAGCAGGTACCGATATTGCCGATTGTGGTGGAGGGTACAGGGGCGGCTCTGCCACGCAGTTCCTGGATCTTCGGTGGGACCCAGGACATCCACCTTCGGATCTTAGGGGCCGTGCCAGTGGAGGGTTGCAACATCGCGCAAGCTCTGGCACTGCGCGATTCAGTCCGCCAGATGATTGTGGAGGAGTTGAATCGTCTGCGCGCACCCGGGCTCAAGCCCGTCGAGGAGAATCAAACCAGCCCGTTGCCGTGATGGCGCGACTGCAAGCGACTATGGTCTTCGACGCACCATCAATGGTCAGGACGCGGCGAGCACGTTCAGTTCCTCGCGATCGGCATCGTACGTTACGGCACACGTATTGTCGAAGACCATAGTCGCCTGCTTCTCGGGGTGAAAAGCCGGCCACTTCGGCAGTCCCTGGTGGTTCGGGTCGCCTGTGTGGGCAAAGCGGATCCAAGCTTCACTGATGTTTGCGGCGAGGGCGCGTGCCAAGGGTCCCCCGCCGGTTGCTGTATCACACTGGTCGGTGTTGTCGAACACGAATGGCAACTCGGCGCAGTGGGATGAGCGTAGCCTGCCGTCCAGGATGGGTGTGTTCCAGGCGAACAGGTACACGTAAGCCGGAGCCGCACCCTGCGCGGCTTTGATCGAAGCCTGGCGGAGCGTGGCCCGACGGAAACCCGATGACATCCAGAGCGCGAACAGATCACACGCCTTGGCGCCGGGATGGCCACGCCGGAAGGCCTCGAGCACCCGTGCAGCCTTTTCCTTTCCGTGGGCCTTCGTCATGAAGGCTGTCAGTTCGCGGATTGGGAAATACTCGAATTCGGGCCAATCGTAACCCGTTCCGATTTCGGTGCGCGTCGAGCCGACCAGGAGGGGCACCTTCGCCGAGAGTGCGGGCGCTCCGTTCGAGAAGGGCGATTCGGGGAGGATGACGCCATCCACGGTCGGCGCCCATGCCACGAGTTCAGCGTGGCGCTCGAAGTCGAATGGCTCGGGAGAACCCGCTGCCGGGAAGACAGCCTTGGCTGCTGTGACTCCGGCGGCAACGATACGCTCCACGGGAAGCGAGTGCAGTTGATCCAGGTTCGCCTTCGTGATCCCCAGTTCTTTGAGAACAGCGGCCGCCAGCTTCGCGGTCAATTCCGGGCCAGGCATGCGCAGCATGGAACCGCTCTGCACAATGGCTCTGTGGAACAGTCCCGCCGCACGCGGCATTGCCATGAGTGCCGTGACTTTGCCGCCTCCTCCGGATTGACCGAAGACGGTTACATTTCCCGGATCCCCGCCGAAGTTCCGTATGTTATCGCGTATCCACTCGAGGGCGGCGATGATGTCCAGTAGGCCGACATTGGCGGAGGCGGCATATTTCTCGCCTCCTACGGATGCGAGATTCAGGAACCCGACCGCACCTACCCGGTGGTTCAGCGAGACCACCACAACGTCGCCGCGCCGCGCCAGGTTCTCCCCATCGTAGGCCTTCATCTCGTGACCCGAACCGGTAGAGAAGCCGCCGCCGTGCAGCCACACCATGACGGGCCGCTTCCGGTTATCGAGCCCCTGTGTCCAGACATTCACCCGGAGGCAGTCCTCATGCTGGAAGCCGTCGTCCCACTGGTATACGAATGCGACCTCGTCCTTGTCCCAGATCGTCCTCGATTCCTGGGGACTGACATAGCCGTATGTCAGCGAGCTTCGGATTCTCTTCCAGGGCGCGGGTCTTACAGGCGCCATGAACCGTCGTTCGCCGCCCGTCGGAGCGCCATAAGGGATGCCTCTGAATGTATGAATGCCGCGACGCACGAAGCCGCGCACTTTTCCGGATGCGGTTTCGGTCACCGCGACTGAGCCGGATGCTATGAGCGAGTCGCCTTCCGTGACCGGTGGAGCAGCAGAAAGGGATTCGCCGAGCGCCAACGCGCCCGCTGACTTGATCCAGGAACGTCTTCCGAGGAGCATGTTACGACGAAGTTTACTACCTAATAGAGCCGGAAAGCGCCCATTTTGCGGCCCTGCCCGTGGGCTTCAAGGACGGTGAGTGGCGGCACGCCGAGGCGGTGGCCTAAACCCTTAAGCTGAGACATGGGCTGGATTTCCTCTCCAGAGGGTTGGATCGCGCTGATCACTCTTACCGTTCTCGAGATCGTACTCGGGATCGACAATATCGTGTTCATCAGTATTCTCGCGAGCAAACTGCCGGCCGGCCAGCAGGCCCGCGCGCGCACGCTCGGTCTTACGATGGCCTTGATCACGCGGGTTCTCCTGCTACTGTCGCTCACCTGGATGATGCGCCTCACGGACCCGCTCTTCACCGCCCTCGGGCGCGAGATCTCGGGGCGTGACCTTATTCTCCTGAGCGGGGGACTGTTCTTGATCTGGAAAAGCGTTCACGAGATTCATCAGCGTCTCGAAGGCGAACCCGAGGCCGGACGGAGCGCCCGTGTTGCCGTCACCATGGGAGGAACGCTGGTGCAGATTGCCCTGCTCGATATCGTCTTCTCACTCGATTCGGTGATCACGGCTGTCGGGATGGCGAACGAGGTCGGGATCATGATTACCGCCATCATGCTCGCGGTGGGCTTCATGATCTTCGCGGCCGGCCCCGTAAGTGCGTTCGTGGAGCGGCATCCGACGGTGAAGATGCTGGCGCTCAGTTTCCTCTTACTGATCGGCGTCACCCTCATCGCGGAAGGCCTTGGGCAGCACATCTCGAAAGGGTATGTGTATTTTGCCATGGCTTTTTCCGTGCTCGTAGAGGCGCTGAACCTGCGCGCCCGAAAACGGCACGGTCCGCAATTGACGGGCGGCCCCGCCGTGCCCTGACCTTAAGCGCCCATGCAGAGCGCTCTTCGGGGGCCGCACTGACTTAATCTGAAGAGGATGCGGATCCGCCAGTATCGTCGCGTGCTTCAGGTCGTCGTGCTGATTGCCGGCGCACTCTGTGGGCAATCACGGAAGGAGCTTTTTCAGACTTCGACGATCGATGCACTTTTGCAGGGTGTGTACGACGGCGAGATGACCTTCGCCGAATTGCGGAAGCACGGCGATTTCGGCATCGGAACGTTCAACGGCGTGGATGGCGAGATGATCGCAGTTGGCGGGCGCTTCTTCCAGATCACCTCTGACGGTAAGGCGCACCCGGTACGCGATGATATGCGCACGCCATTTGCGTCCGTGACCGACTTCGTCCCGGACATCACAATCGTGGCACCGGAGCGCCTGACCATCGAGGACTTGCAAAAACGAGTTGACGCCGCCTTGCCGAGCGTGAACTGGTACTACGCTGTCCGCGTGACCGGCCGTTTCGACGCCGTTACGACGCGCAGCGTCCCCCGTCAGCAGCGGCCATACAAGCCCTTGATCGACGTGGTGAAGGTGCAGCCGGTATTCCATCTGCGGGATGTCAGGGGCACTCTGGCCGGGTTCCGCTGCCCCGAGTTCGCAAAGGGAGTCAATGTGCCGGGCTATCACCTTCACTTTTTGAACAGTGACGAGACGGCAGGCGGGCACGTCCTCGGCGGCATACTACGGGAAGGCAAGATTGAGATCGCCATCAAGCGGGAACTCCGCCTCTCATTGCCGGCCACCGATTCATTCAAACAGGCTGACCTGGTCCGCGACCGTACACGCGAACTGCAAGTGGTCGAAAAGTAGAAGCCCCGCCACTCTTCAGGCCCGACACGCCCGGCGCAGAAGCGCAGCCAGCGGGCGAACTGTAGAGCCGGTTGGGATAACCTGAAAGCGGCCAGTGACGGCAGCCAATGGGTTCTGAGTCGAAGCGCGGCGCCCGAGCTACCCTACCCGCGGCAATTCTCGCGTTCGGCGCGATCGACGCGTGGTGCCGCAGGGATATCATCTACTCCGACGGCATCTCTTATCTCGAGATCGCCGATGCCTACGCGCGCGGCGAGTGGGGCCAGGCCATAAACGCCTACTGGAGCCCGTTCTATTCCTGGATCCTGGCCGCGGTCTTCAGCGTGTTCAGGCCGCCGCTGACCAGCGAACTCGCGTGGCTGCATGCGGTGAACTGGCTGCTGCTCTGCGCCGCGGCCCTCGCCTTCGGTTACTTACTCCGCGAACTGCGGCTTCGAAGCGCGTCCGGCGCCTACGGAGACCACCTGGCGCCAGTTGCCTCCGGCCCGTATCACAAGACGTTCCACGCGATTGCCTGGCTCACCTTCGCGTGGGGGTGCCTGTCCGGCCGTTTGATCGGGCTCTTCCGCCCGCTTCCCGACATGGCTGCAGCAGGAATCGTGTTCGCGGCAGCGGGACTGCTGCTCAGGATGCGGGCCGCGCCGCGCCGCAACGCGACCGCCGCGCTGCTCGGGATCGTGTTGGGCATCGGCTACCTGACCAAAGCCGCGATGCTGCCGCTAGCCCTGGTCTTCATTGCCTGCTCGGGCCGCTTGCGCCGAGCCGCGATCGCCGCGGCCTCGTTCGCTGCGGTGTGCGCACCGTTTGTCATTGCGCTCAGCGTCTCGAAAGGCCGCTTCACCACCGGCGAATCCGGTCGGCTCAACTACGCGTGGGAGGTCGGTCCGGTGCGCCGCTCCACCCACTGGCAGGGCGGCCCTCCCGGCTACGGCGAACCGGTTCATCCCACACGAGTGCTGCACCGGGAACCACTGCTCGCCGAGTTTGAAAAGCCGGTGCCCGGTTCCTTTCCGCCGTGGCGCGACCCGTCGTATTGGTATGAAGGGGTGAAGCCGCACTTCAACGCCGCCAGGCAGGCTCAATCGCTGTACCTCAACGGCCGCTACACTCTCGTTCTCTTTCTCCTGTGCCCTGCAACCATCGCTGCCGCACTGGCCATGTTGCTCTCACGCGGCCTGTGGGGAGCGCTTCCATCTCGTCTTGCGGTTTACGGCGCCGGTCTCTGGCGCCTGTGGCCTCTGCTGGCGCCCTGCGCCGCTGCCTTCGCCATGTACTCATCCGTCTTCGTTGAAGGCCGGTATATCGCGCCTTTCCTTGTTGTTGCCGGAGTAAGCATTCTGATCCCGGCATTCGGCACGCCGGCGCTGTCCGGCCGCCGCCGCAGAGCGGCTATTGTGGCCGCCGCCGCGATCGCCACGATCGGGGTGCTGCGCGGCGACCTCGCCGAAGACGTGTCCGTGATCCGCGCGTGGGTGGAGGGGCATCCGGAAGCCACGCAAGCTGACCTGGCATCCGAGATGCGGCTGCTCGGCATCGGGCCAGGCACCCGCCTCGGCTACATCGGGCTGGCGATGAACGCATACTGGGTGCGGTTAGCGGGTGCGCGGACCATCTGCGAGGTGCCGATCGAGTACGTTCGCCAGCATGGCCTCAGCCGCGGAGGCCGCGACGGCACCGCCGAGATCGAACGCTACTGGAAGAGTCCTCCCCGTGTCCGTGATCGGGTGCTTCAGCTTATGCGCGCGCAAGGCGCAGAATATGCGGTCGCCGACATGGTCCCTGGCTGGGCCGACACCTCCGGTTGGACCCAGCTACGCACCCCGGCGCCCAAGGGTTACGGCGATGCCCGGACGTTTGTGCGCAGGCTGAACTGATCATCGGTGGATAGGCGCTTTCGTGAAACTCCCTTAATTTGCAGTACTTTAAGCACGAGCGATATCATGATAAAGGTTTCGCCAAAGGGGAGTAGCAGAGCTGGTTATGCCAGTCCCGGGTGGATCAACAATCCCGAAGGCTCAGCCTTCTGGTCCATCTGACCGGCTCCCACCGGGTGTCAGACCTTTGGCTGCGCGTTGAAGGATCGCGTAACGCGTGGCCGATGGATCGCGCCACGCACCCTTACTGATGAAACGAAGCCATGTTCTGAGTTTCCTGATCGCCATCGCGGTCACCCTCCCCGGCCTGATCGTTCGCCTGACCGGCACTCACCTCGAGCCTCCCGTCCAGGCCCTGACCTCGGGCGCTGCGATTCTCGCCGCCTCTTTCCTCCTCCTGTGGGCCTGCGACGCCGCCCAGACGCTCATCTCTCAGGCCCTGGCCCTGGCGGTGGTAGCGCTGATTGCTGTGCTGCCCGAGTACTCGGTGGACATGTACTTCACCTGGCAGGCCGGCCAGAACCCCGCGAGCGATTATGCGCACTACGCGATCGCGAACATGACCGGCGCGAACCGGCTCCTGATCGGTGTCGCATGGGGAGCGATTGTCGCGCTGTTCTGGGCGCGGTACCGCAAGGATGTGGTGATCGAAGCCGAGCGGCGAACCGAGTTGGCGTTTCTCGCCCTCGCCACGGCCTACGCGTTCTTCATCCCGCTGAAGGGCACGCTGGCCTGGTATGACGGCGTCGTGTTCCTCGCGATCTACATCTGGTACATCGTTGTGGCGAGCCGGCGGCCGGCCGGCGAAGGGGAAGTGGAAGGTCCCGCGGAATTGTTGGACTCGCTCACCGGTCGCGCAAAATGGGCCGGGGTCGGCGCGGCGTTCGCCTTCGCGGCCTCGGTGATCCTGGCCAATGCCGAGCCGTTTTCCGAGGGCCTTATCGGCACGGGCCGCGTGTTTGGCGTCAGCGAGTTTCTGCTGGTTCAATGGCTCGCGCCGATCGCGTCCGAAGCGCCTGAGTTCGTCGTCGCCCTGATGTTCGCGTGGCGCGGGCAAGCGGGCATCGCGTTGGGCAGCCTGCTCTCGGCGAAGCTCAACCAGTGGACACTGCTGGTGGGCACCATTCCCGGAGTGTTCGCAATTTCAAGCGGGTCGCTGGAGCACCCGATTCCGATGGGGAGCTTTCAGATGTCTGAACTGCTGCTGACGGCGGCTCAGTCATTGATGGCGGTGGTGCTGCTGGCAGAGTTGCGGCTTTCGATTGGCGGCGCGCTGCTGTTGTTCGGACTGTTCATCGGACAGTTCATACTGCCCGTGTTCTCTCAATGGTTCCCGTCTCTCGCATTCGGCCTCGGATCGCAGCAGATCCACCCCGTATTCACCATGCTCTATTGCGCAGTCGCTGCGGCGCTCGCGCTTCAGCGGCCGGCGAAACTGCTGGACGTGGCGAAGGGGTTCAGTCTGAAGCCTGTGGCGCAGGAATGCTGCGAGGAACCGCAACCTGGCGAGAAGCCCGAGTGCCAGCGCTGCCAGTTCCGTGCGATTGCCCTGGAGAAAACGCTGGTGGCCCGGTAAGCGGAGGCTTACTGCCGCGGCTTCCCCGCAATCCCGGGAGCCGTGGGCGGGAGGGAGTACGTTGAATACACCACCACGCTGAGCCCCGGGACACGGTCGCTGAAGCCCGCTTCGGGGTACGCGCCTGTGGGCTCGATCAGAACGTCAGCGCGATCCCGCGCGGCGGGCGTCACAGCGTAGCGCCTAAGCGTGCGCTTCCCCGCTGCGGTGAGCTGTACCGTCACATCGGCATTCCAGTACATCTCGTTTACGACCATCACGGTCAGGTGACCGTCCGCACTCCGCAGCGTCGCGGCTATCAGGCTGCGCTCGCGTTCCTCAGGATTGCCCTCCACCTTCGTCTCGAGCACCTCGGAGTGCGGCGCTGTCAGCCGGCTCAGCAGACCGTACAAGTAGTAACTGTTCGGATGCGGCGTAAACATCCCCCGTAGCTTGTTCGCATCGAAGTCCCAGGTATCCACGAGCTGCCACTGGCCGTCGAGGTCCCCGCGATTCAACATGCTCCAGCGGTTGAACGCGTCCACGCCCGAGCGTATGCCGCGCACAACCAGAGCAGCGTCCTTCAACGCCGAGTCATATATCCCCGGACCCGGGTCGCGCCCGTGCGTCCCATAGAGCGACGTGCCCAGTTCCGAAAGGAAGAACGGCTTGCGCCTATCATGCGCGTATCCCGACCACTGCCACAGACGGTACTCGGCTCCCGACAACTGCATCTCCCCGCAGCCCATTCCGTCGAAGGCCACGCCGTACGTGTGCAGGTCATAGGCGCCGATGTGCGGCTCCCAATCGTAGCCGGCGGGCACAGGTTCGGGAAGGCCGGACCAATCGGGCGCCGCGAGCTTCACGTCGAGCCCCCTGCGGTCCAGCTCCTTGCGAACCGCGGCCAGACCGGGCGCGAGCGGCGCCGCCTTCCCGTCGGGTCCCTGCCACCATGACCAGTTCTGGCCCGGCTCATTGGTTAGGCCGAGCCAGCGGATCGAGCGATAGCCTTTTCGTTTCGAAAGGTGTTCCACCAACTCGCCCAGACCGTACGTAAAATCGTCCATCGAATGCGGCGAACTGTTGACTCTCCGGTCCGTGCCCCGCAACTCCGGGTGCGCGTTCCAATCCACGTTGGACCACATCTGCTGAAGGAAGACCTCGACGCCACGGCGTTCCGTCCAGTCCAGGATGCGGTAGAGGATGCGCATCTCCGGATTGTTCCAGTCGAAGCGGCGCCGCTCCGGCTCGTACATCCGCTGCTCGAGTTCGACGCGGCACCAGTCGAGCCCCAGCCAGTCGGCATGCCGGAACACCTCGGCCCAACCCGCGTCATCGTCGGGATGTGGATTCGCGCCCCAGGCGCTGCCGCCGGGAGGAACCTGCCCGGGAGTGCGGATCTTGACGCTGCGCAGGATGGGAGTTTCGATGGCGTGCCATGATGCGCCGATGCCGCCTTGCATCGTCCGCACGGGCTTCGTTCCGTCAATGGTGATTTGTATGGGAACCGGCTTCTGCGCCGGCAGGACTTGCGCGGCCGCTCCCAGCAGGACCATCGCGGCCGCGAGTCTCACTTTGCGGAAAGCTCCAACACCGCCAGCAGCGGCCGGTGATCCGACGCGACCTTCTCGTCGATCACCTCCACGGAAACCACTTTCCAACGCGCCGCCGGCCGGTACAGGACGTAATCGATCTGCCGATTCGGCACTACCACCGGAATCGTCAGCAGCGCCTGCCCTTCTCCGGCGAAGCGCCATTGTGCCTTCAACGGCGCAAGCTCCGCCGCATCCGGCACCGCGTTAAGATCGCCCGCCAGGATCGCCGGTCCATCCGATTCCGCCGCCAGCCGGACGGCCAGTTCCGCGCCACGCTTTCGATCTTCGGCTGAGCGGTGATCGAAATGCGTCGTCGAGAACACTCTGAGCACGACGCCTTTCCCGGCGTCCTCTGCGTTTAGAAGCTTCTTCAGCCGCACCACGCTCTCCAGAATCACCCGCGGCTCGTGTCCCGGCGAGTTGCCGATTGCATGCACCCGGCTCCCGGCGATCTCGCCGAGGACCAACACCGCCACGCCGTACTCGCCGCCATCGTGATCCATTGCCTTGCCGAAAGCGGCCTTCATCGCGGTAGCCTTCGCCAGTTCGCCCGCGAGGTCGCGCGAGCCGGAGCGCCTGGTGCTGCGATCGACTTCCTGAAGCGCGACGATGTCCGGCTTCGCGCCGTTGATGACGCCGGCGATGCGTTCGATGTCGAGGCGTTTATCCATGCCGACGCCGGCATGAATGTTGTACGTCAGTACGCGGACCCGTGCGGGTGGGGCAGCCTGACCGCCGCACAGCGCGGCGGCCAGGACAAGTAAACTAACCCAGCTTCGAAACATCGAGCTTGGCGTCCCACTTCTCGTTGGAGCGCACGAGTTCATCCCAGGTCACTTCGCGGCCCGTGTAAGCAGCCGTGCGGCCCAGAATACCCGTGAGCGCGGTCTCGACGCCGGCGTCCGTATCGTTGTCGAAGCGGCCTTCGGCGATGCTGCTGATGAAGGCGCGATGCTTCTCGGGGTCGGCCTGGGCGAGGTTATCGGAGAACGAACCCGTCGCGGAGAACTCTCCTCCTGCGGGCGCGGCCTTCGATTCGCCGAACTGCCATGCGTTCTG
Source organism: Bryobacteraceae bacterium (assembly GCA_035561355.1). Classification (GTDB taxonomy): domain Bacteria; phylum Acidobacteriota; class Terriglobia; order Bryobacterales; family Bryobacteraceae; genus DATMXS01. The sequence goes on from DATMXS010000200.1 coordinate 17,613, forward strand.
GCCCGTAATGCCGATCGGTCCCGCGTACGGCGAGGACGAACTTCCCATCGTGCCCATGAAGCGCTCGTTCGCGTCGAACGCAACCTTCCCGAACTGGCAGGAACTGAAACCCACATGGATGCCGTTCGGATACTCGAAAACCAGGTTGAAGTGCGACGAGGCGTCGCCCGGCTCGGTGCGGCCGGTGCGGCCGCCCTTGCCGACCGCCTTGATAGGATGCGCGTTCAGCGTCCAATTGCAGATGTCCAGCACGTGGACGTTCTGCTCGACGATGATGTCGCCCGACAGTACGCGGTCGTAAATCCAATTACGCAGCCGCCGCTCCGTGGGCGAAGCCTTCTCGAAAGCGGGCCGCTCGATCAAAGGGCAGAAGTAAAACGCCTCACCCGAGGCGATCCGTCCCAACGCGCCGCCGTGAATGCGGCGAACCAGTTCCACGAATGGCGGCGCCTTGCGAATCTGAAAGCCGACGTGAAGCGTCAGCTTGCCCTTCGCTTTCTTCCCGATCTCGGCGACGCCCTTCGTGCCGGCCACGTCTACCGCGACCGGTTTCTCGCAATAGGCGTGCTTCCCGCCGTCGATCACGATCCCGAGGTGCTCGGGGTGGAAGTAGGGTGGCGTCGCAATCACGACGGCGTCCACTTCCTTGGAGTTCGCGATCTCCTGCGCCGCTTTCGGCCCGGTATAGACGCGCTCGACTCCGGCGCGCCCCAGTTTCCCGGCGAGCCCGTCGAAGTGCTGCTTCGCACGGGTCGCCTGGTCTTCAAACAGGTCCGCGACCGCGGTCACGCGTGCGCCGGCGCTTTCCATCATGCCGGATGCATCAGCCGTGCCGCGGCCGCCGCAGCCCAACAAACCGACGCGCACGGCGGAGTTGGCCTGGCTACCTTTCACAATCGCGGGGGAAAGAATGAGAAGCCCCGCACCCAAAAAGTCCCGTCTGGCAAGCGAAGATTTATGCTCGGTCATCGGTCCAAGTATAGAAGGTGGGGTGGTGGAACGGAGGGAGGAGACCGCACAAACCGTGGTCGCGCCTGCCACGATCCGTCATCTCCAATACCGGCGCGTCCGGCGCCCGAGGTACCAGTTCTCTGACCGCCTGAAGAGATTAGTCCCTCCGACTTCCGAACGCGCTCGCTGTCAGGAGCAGCGGCCCCACCTTCCCGAGAGCGCACTCGCCGGTTCCGCAATCGACTGGAATCGGACCAGCCGCACGACGTCGCGGCCCTTGAGTGATGCCAGAGCCATCAGGCCCAAGTCGGACATCGTATCCGCCGCATGCTCTGTCAACAAGATCTCCGCGCAGGGCTTCAGCTTCGTTTCGCCGTCATCGTGATAGAGGTGGGCCGCGATGTCATCCAGTTCCAGCGTGATGCCCGGCCGCATCCGCCAGCCGGCCTCCGCGAATGCCTGTCCGATCAGGCAAACCGAGGCCCATGTTCCGTTGCCCCAAAGATACTGCTCGTGCGTCGGCACACCGGTGAACTCCTCAAAGCGGAACTGCTCGATGGGGCTGCTGTGCTCCCCAAAGGGCATGCGCAGCAAGAGCCGCGGCAAGGTCAGCCCAACCCAGGACGCCTCCGGCAGAGCGCGCACGTGCGCCCAGATCCGTGAACAGTCAGGGTCCGGCTTCCAGTTCTCCGGCCTCGGCTGCGCCGCTAGAGATTCGGCGCCCAGAATACGCGGACTCGCTCCCGCCAGGAACGGCGCGCCCGCCGCGGACGCCAACATCGCCATCCGGGCGAGAAGGTCCGCGTCGTCCAGGCTGGAATCAAACGTGTAGTTTCCCGCCAGAACGGACCAGGGTTGCGCGCCCGGCGTGCCGACAGTCGATTCCACCAGCAGTTCCCACGCCTGCGTATCCTGCAGGTCCTCCGCCGGCAGCAGGTCCGCCGCCAACTCCTCCTTTGAGGCGTCGATCAGGAAGATCTGAAGCTCCGGCCCCGTTTCGATCCGGCGCACCAGGAAGAACACGCCTTGCCACGCCGCTTCAAGCGCCTGAAAATCCCGATGGTGCAGGATGCCGCGCATCAGCGCGCCGCATGCGGTGTCCTTCGCGGCCTGAGCATTAGCCTCGCGGGGATCGGACTTCGGCTCCAGGTGCGGCGCCACAAGGTTCTCTACGAACCGGCTGAAATCGTCCTTCGCACGGGCCGCCGGCGGTTCCTCCGGCGAATTAAGAAGGTCGTCCAGACTCACGTGCCGCCGCGCTTCCGTACTCCCCGGTGCGGGCTCGGGCTCCGCCAATTCCGGAAGCTCCCCCGCGGTCACATTGCGGAACACGTCCAGCCGCTCGTACAGCCGGTCGGGATGGAAGTCCTCGAGTTCGGAGAAGCGGATTGCGCCCGCACCGGGCAGGCACAGCTCCGGTCGCATCTTCGCGAGGACCTGATCGAAGTTGTCGCGGTCGATTCTCAGGATCTTGCGCGCCGCGAGGCCGGTCTCCCGAACACGCCGGTTCGCGCGCCCGCTGAAGTCGCCGAGTACGGCAATGCGAAACGGTGTTTCGGGTTCGGGTTTGTCTTTGCTGCGCTGCCTGCCGGCAAGGACATCAATCTGGATATCACCTAGGGAAGAGGGCATAGGCACTCCGGCCAGAGGGTATTAAAGCACAGGACTACACCTCCCAGGCTGCAAGCGGGCTATTTTTGTGTCGCTCTTGTGCGCCGCCCCCGCTCGGGCGTATCGTAAGCAACGCATTCCGGAGGCGCTCATGCAAGCTTTTGCTCGTGTTCAGACCACTGGAACCAGCAGGCGCGAATTCATCGCGCGTTGCGCGGCGTGTGCCGCGTGCGCCGCCTGTCCAGGCGTTGCCAGATCCCAGACGGCGGATTCTTCTAAACCTAAAATCCGACTCGTCTTTACTCACATCACCCCTGAAAAACCCACCTGGCCCTACCAGGGGTACGACTACGAGGACCGCAAAAAAGAACTCGCCGCCAGATTGCGCGAAGGCTGCCCGGGCGTCGAGTTCACTCTTCCCGCAACGGTTCAGAATCGGCAGCAGGCCGTCAAACTGCTCGAGGGCGATGCCGAAGTGGACGGTTATCTCATCTACATGATCGGCCTGTGGAGCGGCGGCGGAGCCCTCGCCATCGCCGAGGCAGGCAAACCTACTCTCTTTGTGGACGATCTTTATGGCGGCTCGGGCGAGTTCCTCATGGCTTACTCCGCGGCGCGGCGCAAAGGCCTCAAAGTAGCTCCCGTCTCCTCCTCGCGCTTCAGTGACGTCACGGACGCGGTGAAGGCTTTCGAAGCCACCCACAGGCTCCGTCATGCCGTCATCCTTGATGTGCTCGACGGCGAACCGGGAGGCACTGCCGAAGCAATAAAAGACGTTTTCGGCTGCGAGGTCCGCAAGATCACGTCCGCCGAACTGCTGGCGGCGTACAAGAAAGCCGACCGCCCCGAGGCCCACCAAGCCGCAGGTGGCTGGATGAAGGCCGCGAAGAAGATTGTCGAGCCCACGCGGGACGAAATCGGCCGCTCCGGGATGATGTACGTCGCCATGCAGGACCTGATGAAGCAGTACAAGTCAGACGCCCTCACGATCGACTGCCTCAGCCTCTTCTACGGCGGAAAACTGCCGTCGTATCCCTGCCTCGGGTTGATGCAGCTCAATAACGACGGCCAGGTGGGTGCCTGCGAAGCCGATCTCGATTCAGCGATATCCATGCTCGCAATCAGCTATCTCACCGGCCGCCCCGGCTTCATCTCAGACCCCGTCATCGATACATCGAAGAACCAGATCATATACGCCCACTGCGTCTCGCCGACCAAGGTGTACGGCCCCAAAGGCATCTCCGTGCCGTATCACATCCGCAGCCATTCGGAAGACCGCAAGGGCGCCGCCGTCCGCGCGCTCCTGCCCGTAAATGAATTGACAACAACGCTGAAGTTCAGTCCCACCCGCAAGGAAATGGTCTTCCACCAGGCGCGCGCCGTCGCCAACATCGACGATGACAAAGCGTGCCGGACCAAGCTCGCCGCTGAAGTGAGAGATGTGGACAAGATCCTGGGCGAGTGGGACCGCTGGGGCTGGCACCGCGTCACTTTCTACGGTGACCTGAAGCGCCCCGCCTACAACCTCGCCGCTATGCTCGGAATCAAGGTGATCGAAGAAGGATAGGGGGATGCGCAGGGGAGGACGTGTGCCTCCCCTGCGCGCTTGGCCCGATTAACGCGCGGAGCTCCGGTACCACTCCAGCGTGCGCCGCAAACCCTCCTCGAGCGAGAACTGCGGAGCGTGTCCCAGTTCGCGCACCGCCGCTGTCGTGTCCGCCTGAGAATCCTTCACGTCGCCCGCGCGCGGCGGTCCGTATGTGGCCGGAATGGCAACGCCTTCGATCTTCTGAAGCGTCCGCCACACCTCATTCAGCGTGTATCGGTTCCCGTTGCCGCCGTTGTACACCTCACCGGTGGTGTGCGTCGCACGCGCCGCCTTTACTGTCAGCGCCGCGACGTCTTCTACGTAAGTGAAGTCCCGCGACTGCTCGCCGTCTCCGTAAATCACTGGCGACGTGCCCTCGAGCAGACACTTCATGAAGATCGAGATCACGCCGGAGTACGGGCTCGACGGATCCTGCCGCGGTCCGTACACGTTGAAATACCGGACCGCGACGGTGCTCAGGTCGAAGCACGAGGAGAACACGCTCGCGTAATATTCGCCCAGCAGCTTCTGCGCCGCGTAGGGCGATTTCGGTCGCGGCATCATGCTTTCCGTCTTCGGCAGGACGTCCGTGTCGCCGTACGCCGATGAGGATGCGGCATAGAACACCCGCTTCACGCCGCCGTCGGCGCATGCGCGCATCACCTGAAACGTACCGTCGATGTTCGTTTCGTGCGACGGCACCGGATCGGTAATCGAGCGAGGCACCGAGGGGATCGCCGCGAGGTGGAATACGATATCCGCGCCCTCCACGACCGGCGCGATCGCGTCGTAGCAACGTATGTCCGCCTGCCGGAAATCCACCGCCTCGCGCACCTCGTCGAGATTCCTCTGGTGCCCCGTCAACAGGTTGTCGATCACCGTTACTTTCGTCGCATCCTGTCGCAGAAGCTCGCGGACAATCATCGATCCGATAAAGCCGGCCCCACCCGTAACGACGTATTTCGCCACAAGTCCCCTTTCGTCAGCCTAGCGATTCACTTCAGCCGGCAGCTTCGCGATCTCCGATTCCAGGTACCGCAAGGATTCGGCCGCGATCCGGTCAGCCCCGAGCGAAAAATCGAACACTTCGAGTGAGATCCAGCCCTTGTACCCGTGCCGCGCCAGAACCTCGAATACCGGCTTGAAATCGTACTCGCCCGTGCCTGGATGCCTACCGTCCATCTCGTTGACGTGTACGTGCCGGATGAGGTCGAAGTGGCGTTCCACCAGTGTTGCGTGAGGCTCTTTCTCGAGCACTGCATTATGCGAATCGAACATCGTGCGCACGCCCGGCGAGCTGATCTGCTTGACCACCTCCGCTGCGTCGTCGAGCGTCGTGATCACGTCCGTGTCCGTGGTAGGCAGCGCCTCGACCAGAATCGTCACGCCGCGTGCCGCCGCGTGCGGAGCGACTCCCGCGAGGCCGTCGATGTAATTACGCTTCGCATCCGCCGCGCTGATCCCACCCGTTGAACCGCGCTGCTTCGGTGATCCGAACACCATCACGCCGCCGGGGCCGCCCAGGTCCGCACACAGGTCCACCAATCCGCGGACGTAAGCCCAACTCCGGTTCCGTAGGGTAGGGTCGGCCGTTGTCACGTGCAGCCCCTTCGGACTCACCATCAGCCAGTGCAGGCCCGCGAACTGCAAGCCCTCCGAACGGATCGCGTCCGCATACTCGCGCCGCCGCGATGCCGGAATGGTTGTCGCATCCTCGGCCAGCGTGAACGGAGCGATCTCGATGCCGGTATAGCCGGCCGCACGCACCGAACGGCACGTCTCGGCAAACGGCCGCTTCTCATAAACCTCGTTGCAAATGGAATGCCGGAACACGTAGGACATGGATGACTCCAGTGTAAAGGACTCCGCTGTGGAACGGACATCATACTGTGTTTAGTGGCTGCGCCGCGCCTCGCATTTAGGTGATGCGGCGAAGGAGTTCGTATGGATAGACGCCAACTCTTGAAGCGACTCGATAACGCATGGTCGGCATTGCAGGAGTCCTACGCCGGCCTATCAGATTCGGGACTGATGGAACCCGGCGTCGCCGGCGCCTGGTCCGTGCGCGACGTTCTGGCGCATGTCACCACCTGGGAAGAGGAGGTTCTAAAGTATCTGCCCCTCATCCTCAGCGGTGGCAGGCCGACGCGGTACTCCCAGGGGATTGCTGTTTTCAATGCCGAGGCGACGGAGCGGAAACGCAGCCTATCCCTCTCCGAGGTGCTGCGGCAACTGGAAGATACGCACCGCCGGGTCGTCGATCTGGTCGCGAACACTCCGGAGGACCAACTGGTTGAAGCCCGCTTTCTTCGCCGGCTGCGCTCCGATACATACAGCCATTACCCGAGGCACGCGGAGGCGATACGGAAATGGCGGCAGCGCCGGTCGAATGCGTTGGAGCAGTCGCCTCCGCGCCTATAGCACGTGCACCGTTTTGACCGCGACCCCGGCGTTCGGAATCGCCGTCTCGAAGTCGTCGAAGCGCACGCGGTGAATCATCTTGTGCAGGATGCTGCCCTCCAGCCGGCCCAAATCCTCGATCGCTTTCTCGTAATCCCGCGGACCTGCATTGATGCTGCCGAACACCGCCTGGTTTTTTACGAGCAAATCGATGAAGGGCATCTCTCCCGTCGCGTTCGGGCTGCCGAGGATGCAGTAGACTCCCAGCGGCGCCAGCGCCTTGAAGCTGGCGAACGCCGCCTCCGCCGAGCCCGTGGCCTCAATGATGATGTCTGCCGATCCCGGCTCCGCTCGCCTTGTGTACCGCAGCCCCGACTGCCGAATCAGCCGCACCCGCGGATGATCTTCCGGCTCTCGTGAGAACACCGCCGCGTCCAATCCGCGCAACCGCAGCAGCAGAGCCGCCAGGATGCCGATCGGTCCCGCTCCCAGCGCCAGCCCCGTCCGCGGCTCGCCCGGATGGATCGCGAGCGCCCTATCCACGGCCTTTTCCACAACGCTCAGCGGCTCCGCCAATACCGCGACGTCCGCTATTGCTTCCGGCACGCGGAACAGGTCCGCCGCGGTGTCCACGGCGTATTCCGTCATGTACCCGTGTAAACCGAAAATCCCGCGTTCCAGCACTTTCCCGGTCAGGCAAAGGTCGCGGCGGCCCCGTGCGCAGGATGCGCAGGGCGGGGAACAGGAACGACGGACCGCCGGCACCACCCAGTCCCCCGGCTTCAATCCGCGCACGGCGGGACCTGCTTCCACCACCTGCCCGATCGCTTCATGGCCCAGCGCCAGCAGCATCTCGCCCGGCGGAGGGAAACCGAAGGCGAACCGAGCCAGTTCCCGGTCCGTACCGCACACGCCCACGTTGTGAACGCGGAAGAGCACCTCGTCCGGCGCCTGGCGTCTCGGCTCTTGCAGTTCGAACGCCTTCAGTGTTTTCTGAGCGAAATCCAGTCCTGCCGCGCGCATGAGGGCTATTCGGTCCGCGTCGCGATAGCCAGCAGTGAAAGCCCGCGCCACGGTAGCAGCGGGTCCACACGCCGCCAGAACCACACCGTCTTGTCGAAGAGCTTCAGCATAATCTTGCTGATCGACTTCCTTCCGAACACGTTCCCGAAGGTCCACCACGCCAGCGCGCCAGCCTTGTTGAAGTCGCGCATCCGTTCAACGCGGAACCCGCTCTCTTCGAGGAGCGCAGCCAGTTCCTCGCGTGTGTACCGCCGGCGGTGTCCAAGCGTGCGGTCAATGCGCCCCATCAATCCCGGCCTGTGAGGCGCCAGCACGATCATCCGCCCACCCACCTTCACATTCTGCCGGAGCGCCGTCAGGCTGCATTGCGGATCGTCGAGGTACTCCAGAACGTTCAGGCAGAGCAGCGTGTCGAACTGTCCGTCCACACGATCCAGGTCGTCCGCGCACCCGGGGTCCAGCGCCCGCACGCACACATTCGGAGTCCGCAGGAACCGGTTCCGGAGCGCGTGCAGGTACAGCGAGTCCTTCTCGCACGCGAGGTATTGCAGCCGGCGGCTCATCAGCCGCCCCGTCATGTGACCGATTCCCGCCCCGATCTCGATTACCGTATCCCCCAGGTGCGGCCGGATCAGCCCCGCCACCCAGCTCAAGTACTGCGGCGTCCCCGTGAGGTTATTCAGCAGCCCGCGCCCGTACGGCTCTACGTACAAATCATCGATCAGCCAGAAGTGAAAGACCGTCGCAAGCGCCTTAACGCCGTCCTTCCATCCGATCTTCTTGCCTTCTTCGTACGTCCTGCCGTGGTAGCTGATCGGAACCTCGTAGATTCTCAGCTTCCGCTTGGACGATTTCATCGCCAGTTCCGGCTCGATGCCGAATCGGTCCGAGCGGATCGGAATACTCTTCAGGATGTCGGTCTTGTACGCCTTGTAGCACGTCTCCATGTCCGTCATCTTCAGGTTGCAGAACATGTTGGACATGGTTGTCAGGCCCTTGTTGATCATCGAGTGCCAGAACGGCAGGATACGGGTCTGGACGCCGGCCATGTACCGCGACCCGAAGACCGCGTCCGCGTGCCCGTCGAGCAATGGTTTCAATAGCCTCGGATAATCATTCGGGTCGTACTCTAAGTCCGCATCCTGGATCAGCGAGTAATCGCCGGAAGCCTTCTGGATCGCGGTTCGGACCGCGGCGCCTTTGCCTTGGTTTCTTTCGTGGCGGAACAGCCGGATGGCCGGGTGCTGTTCCGCAACCCGCTGGAGAATGTCCCAGGTGCCGTCGGTTGAGCGGTCGTCAACGATGATGACCTCGCTTTCCAGGTTCTCCGGAAGCGGTGCGGATAACACCTGCGCCAGGCAGCGCTCAATCATTGTGCGCTCGTTGTAAACCGGCATCAAAATGGAGAGCTTCATGGCAAAACCAAGTATAATTGACGCTGCGGGTGGCCGATTCGTCATGCTACGCGATCGCAGCCTCGTTCCGCTATCGCACCAGCACCACAACGGACTCGCGCTTTGCATCCTTACCGAGCGCGCGCTTGGGTTGGATTCTTCCCCTGAAAACGTTGCCCGGCAATCAGCCCGCATCGCTGCGCGCTTCGAGTTCGAAACGGCGAATCACATCGCGTTGGAAGAGTCCCTGCTGTTTCCGGCCTGCGGCCGTTCGGAACTCGTAACGCGGCTCATCGGCGAGCACCGCCGAATGGAAGCCCTGGTCGCGACGTTGCGTGAGGCGCCCACCGCGGCTGTATTGGCGGAGTTCGTGCAGTTGCTTCGTGCGCATATCCGCCTCGAAGAGAACGAGTTGTTCGAAGACGTCCAGCGCCGTCTGCCGCGTGCCACCCTCGACTCCCTCGGGCGGGAGTTCGAAACCCGCGCCATTCGCGTATGCTTGTGAGGAATGGCTGACAGCTCCCCTGTTCTTCTTGAAACCGATCTGGCCGGCGTCGAACGCATCGCCCGCGGGAAAGTTCGCGACGTATACGCTATCGATGGCCAACTGCTGATTGTCGCGACGGACCGAATCTCGGCGTTTGACTACATCCTCCCCACCGGGATTCCCGATAAGGGCCGCGTGCTGACGCAGCTCTCGATCTTTTGGTTCAACCTTCTTCGCGACGTCACACCCACCCACTTCCTCACTGCGGACGTGAAGGAGTACCCCGAAGCCCTGCGCCGCTATCGCAGCCAGCTCGAGGGCCGCTCCATGCTGGTCAAGCGCGCCAAGATGCTGGACATCGAGTGCGTCGCGCGAGGGTACATCTCGGGCTCCGGCTGGAAGGAATATCGGAAGTCCGGCACAGTCTGCGGTATCCCTCTGCCCGCCGGACTCCAGGAAAGCGCTAAGCTCCCCGAGCCTCTCTTCACGCCCTCCACGAAGGCCCAGTCCGGCCACGACGAGAACATCTCCTTTGAGCATACGGCCGAACTCATTGGTCCCGAGCTTGCGGCGCAGCTTCGCGATCTCACGCTGGCGGTCTACAAGCGCGCGGCCGACTACGCCGCCACCCGCGGCATCATCATCGCAGATACCAAGTTCGAGTTCGGATTTGTAGATGGGCAGCTCGTGCTCGCCGACGAGGTCCTGACGCCGGATTCCTCCCGCTTCTGGCCGGCGGCCGAGTACAAGCCGGGCGGCGCCCCGCCGTCATTCGATAAGCAGTACGTCCGCGACTACCTGGAATCCGTGCACTGGAACAAGCGGCCCCCCGCACCGCCGCTCCCGCCCGAGGTAGCCCAGCGCACCAGCGAAAAGTACCGCGAAGCTTATAAGATCCTGACCGGCAGCCCCCTGCCGGCCTGACCGTGCACCACGGGGGCATGCTCACGCGTGCCCCAGTCCTGGCCCCAGGGAACTTCCCGCTTCCACCTGTCGTATCCTCTACGGGGTAGGGAACACACGTGAACTGGCTAGACGTCGTCCTCATCGCAATTCTCGCCGTGTCGATCGTCGCGGGACTCTTGAAGGGCTTCACCAGGGCCGCTATAGGCCTGGTAACGCTCATTCTCGCCGTCTTCTGCGGGCTTTGGTTCTATGGCATGCCCGGCGGAGTCCTCCGGGAATACCTCAGCTCGCAGCAACTGGCTAACTTCGTCGGCTTCATGCTGATCTTCGTCGCCGTGCTTCTTGCCGGCGGACTCATCGGGTGGGGCATCAGCAAACTGATGAAGGTTGCCAAGGTTTCCTGGCTGGATCGTCTAGCCGGAGGCGCGTTCGGCGTGCTTCGGGGCGTACTCGTGGGAGCGGTGCTGGTCACCGTCTTTATGGCCTTTGCGCCGAAGTCTCCTCCGACCTCGGTCGCCCACTCGTGCGTCGCGCCCTACGTCATGCACGCCGCCCGCGTCGTTGTAGCCGCTGCGCCCCACGAGGTCAAGAACGGTTTCAGCAACAGCTACGCCCGCATCAAAGACCTCTGGAACAGCCATCAGGCGGCAACGTCAAAGCCCGCTGCCAAGCCAATCTGAGCGGCGGCCCTATTGAGGCGGTAGGGCCCGGGCGAGCCCTACCGCCTGGCGCTTCCTACGGGTACAACCCTCGCAGGTTGGATGCCTCCACCACGCGTGTGATTGCCAGCATGTTGGCAGCCTTGCGAAGGCCGACCTTTCTTCCCAACGAAATTTCGAGTACCTCGCTGAAACTCCGCTTCATGATCTTCTCGAGGCGCTGGTTCACTTCCGCCAGATCCCACCTCAGGTGCTGTTCGTTCTGGACCCACTCGAAGTACGAAACCGTCACACCGCCGGCGTTGCACAGAATGTCGGGGATCACGAACGTCCCGTTGCACTCCAGGATTGCGTCCGCCTCCGGCGTTAACGGTCCATTCGCGGCCTCGGCCACGATTTTCGCCCGAACCCGGCCCGCGTTGTGCCCGTTGATCACGTTCTCGAGGGCTGCCGGAATGAGGATGTCGCATTCCGTCGCCAGCAGTTCTTCGGGCGAGATCTCCTCGGCGCCCGGGAACCCGACGACGGTGCCGGTCCTCTCCTTGTGGAGCATCACCTTCGGGATGTGCAGGCCGTCCTTGCTATAAATCGCCCCACGAGAATCGCTCACTGCAATCACGTCGGCTTGCGCGCCATCGAGCAAGTGGCCGGATACCGAACCCGCGTTGCCGAAGCCCTGGATCACGACTCGCGATCCCTTCAGGCGCATTTTCAGGTGCTGGCACGCGCTCTCGATGGTGTAAAATACGCCGCGGCCCGTTGCCTCGTCCCGCCCTAGAGAACCCCCCAAGCTGATAGGCTTGCCCGTCACCACGCCGGGCACCAGGTACCCGCGGGTCATGCTGTACGTGTCCATGATCCACGCCATGATCTGCGAGTTCGTGTACACGTCCGGCGCCGGAATGTCCTGGCCCGGTCCGATGATCGGCAGAATCGCCGTCGTGTAGCGTCGCGTGAGCCGTTCGATCTCTTCGATCGACATGGCCTTCGGGTTGCATGTTACACCGCCCTTGCCGCCGCCGAACGGGATATCGACCACCGCGCACTTCCACGTCATCCACGTCGCGAGCGCCTTCACTTCCTCAAGCGTCACGTTGGGGTGGTACCGAATGCCACCCTTCGCAGGACCGCGCGAGGTGTTGTGTTGCACACGGTACCCCTCGAAGCAGTGGATCCGCCCATTGTCCATCCGTACCGGGACGGTCACGGCCAGGACCCTCTCCGGCGACCGGATCATATTCCGAACATCGTCGGATAGCTCGAGGACGTCAGCCGCGGCCTCGAAGTTCTGCATTGCAAGTTCGTATGTATTCTTCTCGTCCGCGAGTACTTCAGGTTTCATTCGTGCAACTCCTTTAGGGTTGGGTTCCCGGCGAGGGCCATTGGCCGGGAAAAACCATCTAAACACAGACGATCGTGCCACCGCAGGACGCCCCGCGGTTTTGTATTGCGTTTTCTTCATCTTCCGGAGAATTTGCGCAAGCCCTGCATTCCGCTATGGTGAGAGTAAGGAGTTGCGCTGCAAACTGCGGGACGTCGGTTTGCGCGCCCGTAGTACGTAATGGATCTTTCGACCATACTCCGGGGCTGGCTCCGCCACTCTCTGAATGCGATTCTGGCCCCGCTCCTGCTGCTGTGCGCCCAAGGTCTTGCCGCCCAAGGCTCTGAGCCCATTCGTGTAGGCTTCGGCAACATGCCGCCGATGATTCAGGCCCGCCCCGATGGTCAGCCTGTCGGGTTCGCGGTCGATGCGATCGAGGAAGCGGCGCGTCGGGAGGGCATTGCCCTCACCTGGGTGCCATCGGGTGAGGTGGCGGATAACGACGCCGCGCTCCTGAGCGGCGATCTGGACCTGATTGTGACCGGCATTGCGACCCCCGCCCGCCGCCGGCTCTTCTTTGTCTCCGAGCCCTGGTGGTCTTCAGAGATCGTTGCGATCGTCCCCGCCCTGAGTTCCATCCGCCTCGAATCCCATCTTGAAGGCAAGCGCCTCGCTGTGCCTGCGAACCTGTCCTTAATCGTGGGTTCGCTATACGGAACTGCCTCAGTAGTCCCGCGCCGGTCCGCCGTCGACGCCGCCGAGGCCGCCTGCAGCGGTGAAGCCGATGCCGCGCTGTTCGCCGGTATGTTCATCCGGGAACTCCTCTTCGCCGGTTCGTCCGCCTGCAGAGATGTCGGTCTGCGCGCGCTGAATTCGCGAGCGGCGATCGATTACGTCCTGGTCGCCCGCCATGGAGCTGCGGAACCTGCGCGCGCCCTTCGCACCCGCCTTGACGAAATCACGGCTGACGGCACACTGGCCGCTATCGCGTCGCGGCATCCGCCGGTGTCAACGCCGCAGGCCACCCGAATGGCTGAGACGCTGCGAATGGGGTACGCCCGTTCCGTCTGGCGCATCGGCCTCGCCGCCGGCCTCGTGGTCATCCTCCTCGGCGCGGCTTTCCTTGTTCGCCTGCAACGCTCGCGTCGGCGTTTGAAAGCCGCAAAAGCGCGACTGGAGCAAGAAGTCAGCGCCCTTACCCGCACGGAAGCTGCGCTCCGTGACAGCGAGGCCCGTGTGCGCGCCCTCGTCGATGCCGCGCCCCAGACCGTTCTGGCTGTCGATCACTCCGGCGTGATCGTGTTTGCAAACGTGAGGGCCGAGGATATGTTCGGTCACGACCAGCGTGAGCTTATCGGCATGAATGCCGAGGCACTTGTCCCTGAGCGCTCGCGTGCCGTCTACGAGCAGCATCGGAGTTCCTTCTTCTCGATGCCGCGGCCCCGGACGCACCGCTCCGGTCGCGATCTGGCCGGGCTCCACAAGTCCGGCGCCGAGTTCCCCATCGAACTCAGCCTCGGTTACGCCGAAATGGACGGTAGGGGCGTCGCCCTGGCCTTCATCAGCGACATCTCTGAGCGCGCTGCGCTCGAACAACAGTTGCGCCAGGCACAGAAGATGGAGGCTGTCGGTCAGTTGGCGGGCGGCGTCGCACACGACTTCAACAACCTTCTTACCGTCATCACCGGGTACGCCGAGATGCTGAAAACCGACGTCGCCGTGATCCCAGAGGCCCGCCTCCAGGTCGAGGAGATTTCAGCCGCTGCGGCGAGCGCCGCCTCGTTGACGCGCCAGTTACTTGCCTTCAGCCGCCGTCAGCCTTCATTCCCGCGGACCATCGGCGTTAATGATGCGGTCGCCCGCATGGAGAGCATTGTCCGGCGCCTCATCGGCGAGCAGGTCAGCCTTGTCCTGGCGCCGCATTCAGGGGCCGGCCACGTTCACATCGATCCCGGCCACATCGAGCAGATCGTGCTTAACCTGGCCGTAAACGGGCGAGACGCCATGCCCGGCGGAGGCAGACTTACGATCGAGACCGGCACGATCGAGGTTGACGAAGTATTCGCCGCCATGCACGTTAACCTGCATCCCGGAACGTACTCCACCATCATCGTCACGGACAGCGGGACTGGTATACCGGAGGATTTGCGCGAGCACATCTTTGAACCGTTCTTTACCACCAAGGCGCCCGGCGAGGGGACGGGACTGGGCTTAGCTACCGTTTACGGGATTGTCCGGCAGGCGGGCGGCGCCATCGAGCTCAACAGTCAGGTAGGACGCGGAACGTCGTTCAAGATTTACTTGCCCACCGTCCCGCCGGAATCCGCTTCCGCGCCCGAAGAGTCCGCCCCTGCGTGTGCCAAGGGCACCGAAACGGTTCTGCTGGTGGAAGACGAAGCCGGCGTACGCTCATTCGTTCGCCACTTACTGGAAACCAGCGGCTACCGCGTGATTGAGGCGCCCACAGGCGAACATGCGCTGCAGATCGCAACCGAAACTACGGACGCAATCGACCTGCTTCTTACGGATGTCGTAATGCCCGGCATGAACGGCGTGGAGCTATCCCGCGAAATCCAGACTGCCCGCCCCGGCATTCGTGTGATCTACATGTCCGGATACACCGGTACGGCCCTCGCCGTGCGCGATGGTCTCGATGGCAGCTTTCTCCAGAAGCCCTTCACGTCAAACACATTGCTAAGCCAAATCCGCAATGCGCTCGACCGGTAGGGAATACCCGCCGGGAGGAACACAATACGCGGCCTCCTGCATGCCGCGCTACGCGACTGGGCAATCATTGTTCAACAGGCGTAAGATTGTGTAAGCTCTGGGCCAGTCTGGTGAGGTTTGGATAACAAGCTCGTGTTATAGACTTACACCGCCTCGCCGTCTGCGCCGGTACACTGGTTGAAGATTGACACTCGGAGGGATGCTATGAAGACCAGGAGCATTCTTGTCCTGCCGTTGTTGCTGTCCATTGCCGCGGCCCAGACCGCGCAGCCGCCCAAACCCATGGCGCGAACCGATGTGTATCACGTGCACTTCGTCAAAGCGGCGCTTGGGCAGGCGTCGCAGCTTGCCGATTTCCTCAAGACCCAAAATCCTAAGGCACCCATGCCTGGACATTACCTCGTGCTCCGGCATCAGCAAGGCGATGCGTGGGATTTCGTGGCGATCGAGCATCTCGGAACCAAGTCGGTCACGATCGACGCGGCGGGCACTCCGGCACCTCCGGCCGCGCGCGATGCGACCGACTGGCACACCGACACTTTCGTGAGCGGTCCGCCGTGGGCCGACTTCGCACGCGCCATGGCGCTCGAGGGAGAGGCCGCCGCAAAAGCGGCCGGGTCAGTCTATGTCGTCTCGGTGTACCGCGCCGCGCCAGGCCATCGCGAGCAATTGGAAAAGGTACTGGCTGACACTCGCGCAGGAGGCGGCGCCGCCGGAAACGTGCTCCTCCAGCACTTGGAAGGTGGCCCCTGGCAGTACCTGTCCGTCGCCCGTTACAACTCCTGGGGGGATTTCGCCACAAGCAACGCCAAGAGCACCGCGGAGACGCAGAAAGGCGCGGGCGACTGGTTCGAGATTCGGAATCACGTCGCGTTCCACAACGACACGATTACCGACCGAATGACGCCCTGATCTAGCGCCCGGCCGGTTGCCAAAAGTCCTTTGCCGTGAGGCCGCATTGGCGCGCGACGTTAAGTCCGTAGGAAATGTCGCCGATGCTGGTGACATGCCCGTTCGAGCCGAACGTGAATCTGGCGCCTGCGTCCTTAGCCATACGTACAAAACTGGCGCTGGGAATGCGGAAGCGCGTGTTCAACTCGATCGCGATCCTGTTCTTCACCGCGGCCGTGATGACGCGGCGCATCCGTTCCGGCGTCCAGAGTTCGGCGTACCGGGCCTCCAGGCTTTCCGGGAGATACGTCGGGTTCGTCCAGACCTGGATCGGCTGCGACAGCACTTTTACGTTGAAGTCCACGTACCGCTCCATGAAGTCCTGCGCGTCGTCGAACTTCACGCCCGCCAGCCAGAGCCAAACGTTTTTGCCGCTGCGGTCGGGGAAGATCAGCGCATCGGCCGCGATGTAGTCGAGGTGCGCGCGGTTTTGTTTCGACAGGCATCGGGGCCAGTCGAACCCGTAGACCTGGAGGCCGCGGTAGAGCGGCACCCCTTCGAAGCCGCGGAGGAACTCCTCAAGCGTGCGGTCGTCGCGGATGTCGCCGGCGCACCCGCCTTCAGCGAGGACGCCGAACTTGATGCCGAGTTTCTGCGAGAGCGCCGCTGCCGCGGCAGGCGTAATCGACTTCGCCGGGTTCTCCTCGCTATCAATATGCACGTGAAGGTCAACGCGCGGGAGGTCGTCGGCGGCGAGTGCGGCGGCAAGCATCAGGCATGTGAGCCACATTTGGCGTGCAGTGTTGCATACCGGGCAGGCTGGTGTCCATCGTTTGGTCGCCCGTTTGGCGCCAGTGAAACATCTGGGCTCAGGCCTGTTATCATTCGGCTCACGTTCGGAGAAAATGTACATGAAACGCAGACTCGCTCCTGTCGCTGCCGTCCTCGCCGGACTCACCGCGATCGCGGTGCTCGTCCCGGCACAATCCCCCGGCCGGCGTTACATCAACGTCCCGGGCCGGACCGATACGAATCCCTACTCGAACGGAGTGCTGGTCGGAAACACGCTCTACCTCGCCGGCACGATCGGGCTCGACCCGAAGACCGGCAACCCGCCGGCTGACGCTGAGACGGAAATACGCCTGGCGATGGACACTTGGAAGAAGGTGCTCGCGCAAGCCAATATGACGCTCGATGACGTCGTCTCGGTCCAGGTGCACTGCCCCGACCTTGCGTTGTACGACAAGTTCAATGCGGTCTACCGGACCTACTTCAGTAAGAATTTCCCAGCCCGCGCTTTTCTCGGCTCGGGGCCGCTGCTGCGAGGAGGGCGCTTCGAGATCGTCGGTGTGGCGATCAAGCGCTGAACGACTCGCGGCCGGTATGCGTCGACAGTACCCCAGCGCCGCAAGCCGGCGTTGTACAATCACGAACATCGTTGCTCTCGGGGGAGCACATTTATGAACCGCTCCGGTCTAGCTGTTGGTGTTTTGACAGTCGCCCTCGCTGCCTCTCTGGTTTCGCGGCAGCCCGCGCAAGATGCGCGCCTCAGTGGTGCGCTCCGCGAACCCGTGCGCAACGGCTGGACAGCCGTCCACCTGAAAGGATCGCCGGCCCAGGTCGGCTTTCAACACGGGTACCTGCTCGCCCCCGAAATCCAGGATGCTGTTCGCGTCGTGGCCGCCGGCTTCGAACATGATACGAAGCGCGGCTGGAAATTCTATCGCGACGCGGCGCGGGAAACTTTCTGGCCCCATGTCGAAGCCGAGTACCGCCAGGAGATCGAGGGAATCGCGGCCGGTCTCGCGGCGCGAGGGGTGAAACTCGATGTGTGGGACGTGACTGCGCTCAATGCGATGACGGAGTTTGTGCCCTACTACATCGCTTGGGCCGACAGGTCCGGCCCTCAGCCGCCCCGCCCCGAACGGTGCAGTGCATTCGTCGCGACCGGCAGTTACACCAAGGATGGCAGGCCCGTCATCGCCCACAATGCATGGACCGGGTACATGGAGGGCCAGCGCTGGAGTATTGTGTTCGATATCCAGCCGGCCCGCGGTCATCGCATCCTGATGGATGGCTATCCTGGGCTCATCCATAGCGGCGACGATTTCGGCATGAACGACGCCGGCATTCTCATCACGGAGACCACCATCTCTCAATTTCGCGGCGGCTTCGATCCGAAGGGCGTCCCCGAATTCGTGCGCGCCCGCAAGGCCATGCAGTACGCGGAGTCCATTGACGACTTCGCCCGCCTCATGACCGAGGGCAACAATGGAGGGTACGCAAACAACTGGCTGATTGCGGATCGCAACACTGGAGAGATCGCCAGCCTCGAACTCGGGTTCAAGAACGTGAACCTGCGGCGCACGAAAGACGGCTATTTCGCGGGCTCGAACTTCCCGGTCAACGAGCAGTTGATCAAAGAAGAGACGAACTTCGACCCGAAGGATCTCTCGACCAGCCCGTCCGCTCGCCGCGTGCGCTGGGAGCAGTTGATGGCTGAGCACAAGGGCCGAATCGACTTGGGACTCGCTCAGCGATTTCTCTCCGACCACTATGATTCCTTCGCAAAGAAGGAGGACCCGAACGAGCGCACCCTCTGCGGCCACATAGACCTTTCCCCGCGCGGGAGCGGTGAGTGGCAGCCGCCCTACGGCGCCGCCGGAGCGGTGCAGTCGAAGGCCGCCACTGCCGGAATGGCGGAGCGCATGACTATGGCGGCCTCCATGGGGCACTCGTGCGGGATAAATTTCAACGCTGCCGGGCATCTCGAGAAGCACCCGCAGTTCGCGTGGCAGAAGCCCTTTCTACGGGATCTGCCCTCGCAGTCTTGGACCGAGTTCACTGTCCGGTAAGCCTCCGGGGCAGGCCATCATTAATATTTGTTATTCTTCTGCCGAAACGTCCTAACTCCCGCCTTCGTAATCATAGGTAGGAGGGGGAGGGATGCTACGTCGCAAATTCATCGCTGGAGCTCTGCTGGGTGTTCTGAGCGTCACCGTGGCCTGCGCGGCACGCAAGCCGGGATCGGCGATCCGGCCTGGAATCAATCTGTTCTCGAAGGAACAGGATGTTCAATTGGGGCGTGAAGCGGCGGCGCAGGTGCTGCAGCAATATCCTGTCGCCAAGGATCAAAACCTCCAGGCGTATGTGGACCGGCTTGGCGGCAAGCTTGCCTCAACGTCGGCCGCCGGAGGCTATCCATACGAGTTTACGCTGTTGCATCAGAAGGAAATCAATGCGTTCGCACTCCCGGGCGGCCCGGTTTTCGTCTTCACGGGGCTGATCGCCGAAGCTGACAACGAGGCTCAGGTGGCCGGCGTGTTGGCGCACGAAATCGCCCACGTTGCATTGCGCCACGGAACGAACCAGGTTTCCAAAGCGAACCTCATGCAGATTCCCGCAGCTTTGGCTGGCGCGGCCATCGGCAACGGCGCGCTCGGGCAGGTCGTGCAGCTCGGATTGGGCGTGGGGCTGAATGGCCTCTTCCTCAAGTACAGCCGCGATGCGGAGAATCAGGCAGACGCGCTCGGGGCCAGGATCATGGCGGAAGCAGGGTACAACCCCATCGAAATGGCGCGCTTTTTCGAAAAACTTGAAGCAACCGGCGGCAGCCGCTCACCGGAGTTCCTGTCCAGCCACCCCAACCCGGGTAACCGCGTACAGGCGGTGGAGGCTGAGCTCCGGACCTTCCCCCAGCGGCAATACAACGCCAGTACGGGAGACTTCCAACGCGCCAAGCAAGAGGTGGCAGCGCTGGGTCCCGCGCCCGAGCCTCGGCAGGTGGCATCGGCTGCGCCTCAAGGCGGACCCCAAACCGATGGCGCCTCCGGCGGGTTCCGGCAGTTGCAGTCCAGCCGCTTCGCGCTCGCGTACCCGGCCGATTGGGTGGCGCTGGGAGATCAAAACTCGCAAGTCGTGACTCTGGCGCCCCGTCAGGGACTCGTCCAGAACACCGGCGGCGATGTCGCGGTCGGCTACGGCGCTGTGGTCAGCTATTTCAGCCCCCAATCCTCAAACGACCTCGGCAGCGCGACCCAGGAGCTAATCAAGCGACTGCAGCAAAGCAACCCCAGCATAAGGGTGCGTTCGCGCGCACGACAGGTACAAGTAGGCGGCAGCCCGGGGCTAATCACGACCCTCTCGAGCCAGTCGCCGCTCGGGCGGGGGCAGTCGGAAACGGACGTCCTCGTCACGGTGGCAAGGCCCGAGGGACTCTTCTATATGGTCCTCGTCGCGCCTTCCAACAATTTCCAACAAATCGAGGCCGCGTTCCACCAGATGGTTCAGTCAGTCCGCTTCGCCGGCTGACCCAGTGTCTCCGCCGGGTGGGAGCCAGGACCCACCCGGCTATGCCTTCCCGTAGAATCATCCCGAAAAGCGGAGGGAAGCCTCCCGGTTCCGCCCGTAACGGACGATAAAATAAACAGAAACCTTTGTGCACACACGTCCGCTAGAATTGGAACGTGAAGTGCTAGCGAAGGGCGTGGGAGACGTGTAAGTCTCGTCTTGCCTTGGCGGCATCTCGGGAGACCGTGGCGGGTGGCATGAAAGAATTCCGGGCACAGCTTGTCGGCGCGCTGCTGATGATTCTCACAGCAGCGGCCGTAATTTGTGCCTATATCAATCTCCAGCAGCAGCACTGGAGGTTACCGGACGACGGAGTCGTCTGGGGCGAGCGTAATGGCGCGGTAACGGCGATGCACGTCGCCAAGGATAGCCCTGCGGATCGCAACGGCATTCGCGCCGGCGACGTCGTCGTCAAGATCAACGGAGCTGCCATCGATAAGGCCACCGAGGTCAGCGAAGTCCTGGTCGCCGTCAAGATTTGGGGCAAGGCTAATTATGAATTGCGGCGGAAGGGCGTCGATTTTCAATCGTCGCTCATCGTCGGCCAAGCGCCTCGGGATTATCTGGTTCTGTATTTCCAGTACATCATCGGCGTGGCCTACCTGGGTATCGGACTGTTCGTCTATTTCCGCCGCGGCAGCGCTCCCATGGCGCTCCACTTCTACGTCCTCTGCCTGGCTTCCTTTGTCTACTCGACCTTCCACTTCACGGGCAAGCTGAACAACTTCGACAGGGTGATGTATTGGGGCAATATGGCTGCTGGGCTGTTCGCCCCCACCATCTTTCTGCACTACTGCCTGACCTTTCCCGGCGCTCGGAGCTGGTTCCGCGGGAAGCGTGTCCGGCAGGCCCTGCTTTATGCGCCGGCGGCACTGCTCCTCGCGGCGGCGTTCGGATTTGCATCCGGGCGGCTGCGGGTCTCGGTGCCTCTGGTCGAGGTGAACTGGGTTCTTGACCGCATTTGGGTCGGTTTCCTGAGCTTCATGTATCTGTTCGGCGGCTTGATCCTGCACCGCTCCTACCGGCACGCGGATGACATCATCATCCGCCAGCAGATGAAGTGGATGCGCAATGGAGCCGTGCTCGGGGTAGCGCCGTTCACCGTGTTGTACGTCATCCCTTACCTGCTCGGTTACGTGCCGGCCGCCTGGATGGATACCGCGGTGTTTTCACTGGTGCTAGTCCCCCTCACGTGGGCGTGGGCCGTCATCCGGTATCGCTTAATGGATGTGGACCTGATCTTCCAGCAGGGGTACGTCTACACGCTCGCGACCATCTGCGTGCTCGCGATGTTCTACGGCCTGATCTTCTCGCTCGGCAGGTTCGAGGACCTCGGGGCGACAGCAGCGGGCGGGCTGATCCTCCTGGCGGCTTTGATTTTCCAGCCGATCCGGAACTGGATTCAGGAATTGCTGGACCGGCACGTGTTCTACCGCGAGCGGTACGATTACCGCCTGACGTTGATCGAGTTCGCTCGGGAACTGGGTTCGGAGACGGATCTGGACACCATGCTGGCTTCGTTCTCCGACCGGCTGCTGCATACGCTGTCGATTCAGAGGATGGGCATCTTCCTGCTCGACGACGAGAACAAGTTTCAACTGGCCCAGACCGCCGGCGGCGCACTACGGCCGGCGCACCGCGGTGAAGTGGCGCTGGATGTGAGTTTCCTCACCACCACGCCGGAGCGGCCCTATTTCTTCTTCGAGTCCACCCGCCACTCTCTCGACGTGCTCTCTAACCAGTGGCCGGCCTCCATCCGCAACACGATCGGCGAACTCGACTTCACCTACTACCTGCCGTGTTCCGTCCGAGGCCGCGCGATCGCTTGGCTCGGTGTCAGCCGCACCGATAAGGGCGATTTCCTCACCAGCGACGATATCGAACTGCTGATGACGGTTTCGGGCTACGTTGGCATTGCGGTGGAGAACGCCCGCCTGTATCGCTCCCTCGAACGCAAGATGGAAGAGTACGAGCGCCTGATCGAATCGATCAAAGTCGGCATTCTGGCCGTCGATCTCGAAGACCGGATCGAGAGCTGGAACAGCCAGATGGAGCAGTTGACTGGCGTGACGCGCGAACAGGCAGCCGGCCGGCACTTGGCGGACGTCTTCCCGGAGGACCTGGTGGTCCAACTCGCGGCCGCTGGCGACGGCGAAGTACACCACATTTACCGTTTTGCGCTGCGTCCGGCCCCGACCAACGTCATTGAACTGGCGCCTCCAGCCGTAGTCAAATCGAACGGGACTCCGGCGGCTCAGCCGCCGCAGATCAAGGAAGCGGTGGTGAACTTGTCCATCGCCCCGCTCGTCTCGCGTGACGGCGAACGCATCGGGCGCCTCATCATCATGGATGATGTCACGGAGCGCGATGAGTTGGAGCGGCGCCTGATCCAGGCGGACAAGCTCAGCTCGATCGGCCTGCTGGCCGCCGGCGTCGCGCACGAAGTGAATACCCCGCTGGCGGTGATCTCCACCTACGCGCAGATGCTATCGCGCCAGGTTTCCGGGGACGACCAGAAAACGCGCCTGCTCGATAAGATTTCGAAACAAACCTTCCGCGCCAGCGAGATCGTGAATTCGCTGCTCAATTTCTCACGCACCTCGCCAACGGCCTTCGATGAGGTGAACCTCAACCGCGTGATCCAGGAAAGCCTGCTGCTCATCGAGCATCAGATTGAGAAAGCTGGAGTTACGGTAAGATTGGACCTTGAAGAGCAACTCCCGTCTATCAAGGGAAATACCGGGAAGCTCCAGCAGGTCTTTCTCAACCTATTCCTGAACGCGCGCGATGCGATGGAACGGGGCGGCACGCTCACCGTGCTGACCCGAGTTCAAGGCGATGCCATTCGTGTCGAAGTGGCCGACACCGGCCACGGCATCGATCCGGAAAACCTCAATCGCATCTTCGACCCCTTCTTTACCACCAAAGCGGCGGAGAGGAAGGGAACCGGACTGGGTCTCTCGGTGACGTATGGCATCGTGCGAGAGCACGCGGGCGTCATTGATGTGGAGAGCCAGCCGGGCGAAGGAACTAGGTTCCACCTGGAGTTCCCGTTGGCAAGGAAAGCGGTGCATGCCTGAAATCGAGTTCGACGAAGACCTGACTACCTCAAGAGGCAAAATTCTCGTCATCGACGACGAGCCGGACATCCGGGAGAGTCTCGAGGACTTCCTGTCTCTCGAAGGCTACAGCATCGAACTCGCGTCCAACGCCACCGAGGGGCTCGAGAAGATCGAGGCTGGCCACTTCGATCTCGTTTTGCTTGACCTCATGATGCCGGATCGCTCCGGTATGGACGTGCTGCACGATCTCCGTGAGCGGGACCGCGACACGCCGGTCTTCATGATTACGGCGTACGGCTCCATCGACACTGCCGTCGAGAGCCTGAAGGCCGGTGCGACGGACTTCTTTCAGAAGCCGTGGAACCCTGAGAAGCTGTTGGTCGAAATCGACCGCCTGATCTCGTCGCGGCGACTGCAACGTGAAAACCGGCTGCTCAAGCGTGCGCTGAAGCAGCGGTACAGCTTCCCGAACATCGTCGGCAAGAGCGAGCGGATGGTGAAGATCCTGGACTTGGTGTCCCAGGTCGCCTCGAGCCGCACGAACATCCTGATTACCGGCGAAACAGGCACAGGCAAGGAACTCATCGCCAAGGCGATCCACGCCAACTCGACTCGTGCCGAGCAGGTCTTTTTTGCGGTGAACAGCGGCTCGCTGCCTCCAGAACTGCTCGAGTCCACGCTATTCGGCCACAAGAAGGGGTCCTTCACCGGCGCGATTGCATCGGAGAAGGGCTACTTCGAGATCGCGAACCGCGGCACGATCTTCTTCGACGAGATCGGCACGCTCAGCATGGACATGCAGGCCAAGCTGCTGCGGGTGATCCAGGAAAGAGAGTTTCGGCCCGTTGGTGGCGCCGAAGTCGTCCGCGTGGACGTGCGCATCCTGGCTGCCACGAACGCGGACCTTCGAAAGATGGTTCAGGAGCAGCGCTTCCGCGAGGACCTCTATTACCGGCTGAACGTGATCAACCTTCCGCTACCGCCGCTGCGCGAGAGGAAGGAAGATATTCCGCTGCTGATCGAGCACTTCTTCACCAAATATTGCGAGCAGGAAACGAAGTTCCTGGACGCGTCCAATAAGTCTGTCCTGAAGTTCGAACCTGACGCTATGCAGATCCTTATGGATCACGCGTGGCCCGGCAATGTTCGCGAACTCGAAAACGTGGTGGAGCGTGCGGTGGTGCTGGCATCGCAGCCGATCGTGACGGTTGATGTGTTCCCGGACTACCTGCTTCAGGCGGGCGGCATGCGGATTCGGCGCGACGAGAGCGGATCCCTGGCGGAGGACGCATCGCTCTTCGAGATCGTGGCGGATTTTGAGCGCCACGTGATTATTGAGCGGCTCGAGCAATCGAACTGGAGCCAGACGGAAGCTGCGGAAAACCTGCACATCCCCCTCTCGACTCTAAACCAAAAGATTAAGCGGTTGAACATCGAGATCAGGAAGCGGACGGCGGAAAAGGGTTAGCGGAGCGCGGCTGCCTGCGTGCTTGCGCCAATGGGTTCTATGATCGACGTGGCCTACCAGGCGGATACCATCCTGCGGTTGCTCGTCGCTGCCATAGCGGGAGGCGTCGTCGGGTGGAACCGCGAGCGTGAGGACAAGCCGGCGGGGCTGCGGACCCACATGTTGGTCTCGCTCGGCTCGGCGAGTTTCACCGTTATCATGATCGACCTCATGCGCCGGTACCCCGCTGCCACGGGCGGCGGCGATCCCACCCGCATCATTCAGGGTATTGCGACGGGGATCGGCTTCCTGGGTGCGGGTTCCATCATGCAGTCAGGCCGGACGGTTCGCGGCATTACTACCGCGGCCGGCATCTGGGTGGTTGGCGCGGTAGGTGTCGCCTGCGGCTCCGGGGCGTACGTCATCGCGGGTACGACGGTGCTCCTGACCTTCGCCATCCTGTCCGTCGTAGTCAGGCTCGAGCGCCGTATTCAGCCCGTCCGTCCCCAACCGCCGCCGGAGTTATAGCCAGTTTCGCGCCCCTAACGGCCTCTAGAAGCGGCAACTCAGATCTCGCGCATTACCTCGAAACCCATCAGCCTGCCGAGGCGCTCCACTGTCGCGGAGTGGTCACCATAAAAGATCACCCGGTGCAATCCGGCGGTGTAGTTGCGTAGCCATTTGCCGGCATCTGAAACACGCGTGCGGATCTGCGTGCGGCATCCGCTCTCGCTCTGAACCGCACCGGTGACTTCGGCGGTCGAAAACAGGAGCTTCGTCGGGCTGGTGAACCGGGCGCACGTGATCGTCTCTGCGGAAGGCATGAGCACCTGGAGCACAGCGCCTTCGGCGGTCTCGAGATGGTTGCGGATGATGTACGGCGAGGCCGGCCCGTCGATGCCCTTCATCTTGGTGGCTGCTACGCAGTGGGCGTGAATCACCTCATTGCGGCTGAGATCGAACACAGGATCGGACACGAAGCCCGGGATGCCGGTGATAGAGGTGACGAGCATCTGGGTCATGGTTGATGCGAGATCAGCCTCGCAGACGCCGTAGAGTCCGGCGTCGTTGAGCTTCGACCAGGCGATGCACGGATACGCAGGCAGAGTATTGGCCGCGAGGGAGCCGAAGCAATCGATGGTGACGGCGTTCGCCTGCTCACGCTTCAGCATGTCCCGGAGCGCGAGATAGAACCTCAGACCATCGCGGATCTCCTTGGGCGATGGCTCGACCACGCGCAGGGCGGCTTTCACGAAAGCGTCGGCTTCCTTCTGAGCCTGCTTGTCGTCGGCAGCGTCGAAAGCGCTCTTGAAGTCGGGTCCGGTGATCAGTTTGAACCCCGTCCCAAAGTACTTCCCGTAGGCGTCCATCTGGGCCTGACGGCCGCCGCTCGCAGTGGCGGCGCCGACGAGCACTTTGCTCTTGCGAAGGTGCCGGATGGTCCGGAAGGCGCGCAAATAGGGGTCGAGATCGCCGTAGCTCGAAGTGGCGACCACGTCGATTTTGCGTCCCGCCTTCTGCATGTCACCGATGGAAGCCCATGAATGACCGGCGTAAGGCCGCGAGTAGTACAGGGCCGGTACGGGCAGGGCATCCACGAGTTCGCGCAGCCCCGGCACCGGTTGCGTGACCGGCAGGATCAGGACGCCATCGGCATCGGAGTTTCGGGCGAGCCAGGGCTGAACGTCCGCAGCCTTGCGGATCACCTGTCCGCCGGTGAACCGGACATTGTGGGCATTGGCCCGTTCGACTTCGGCGAGGCGGGTCTCGACCTCGGCGATCTCGCGTGGGATGTCCAGCTTCGTGTTGGGCCAGTGTACGATGTCAGACGCCAGGTAGACCTTTGCGACATTCGCCGGTTCGTTCCAGGGTGCGGACTTGTATTCCTCGGCGAGCGAAGTAAAGGGCAGGGAGCAAAGCGACAGGGTAAAACTGCGGCGGGACAATTCGGGCATAGCGCTCCGATTAGAGTCCTTCGGCCCGAAGGTTGTCAAGCGGCGAACAGGTCGCCTATGCCTGGGGCAGCAGAATTACGAGCTCCAGTTGCGGGTTCGGGAATTCGGCCGGCACATATGCCGCCAGGTTGCGGGCGCGCTGGACGGCTTCCCACGCCATGCCGGATTGGTTGAGGCTGAAGTACTGGAAATTCAGCTTCATCGGGATGGAACTCGGAGGACGCGATACGTGCGTTAGCGTCAAACCCGGCAACGCCTGCCGGACCAGGTGCTCGATATGAGTGGCAGAGCAGACCTTGATGAGCTGCGGCGTCCGATTGATCAGCTCCGCCTCGGTCATCTCAGCATTGATCGCGAGGTACATCCGCGTGTTCGTGAGGTACTTGTCTTCCGCGAGCGCCGTCGCGTAGATGAACGGCTGGACGAGTTTCAGCGGCAGAGAGACGAAGTTACTCGGAACGACGGTTTCCAGTAAGTAGCGGAGCTTCTCGTCCAGGTCTGTAAAGCAGGGCTCCAGTTCGTCGTGATCGTAGACCGGCAGGTCGCGCGGGTGGATCTTAAGAGAGAAGGTGGTTAGCGCACCGCCGAGCGACAGCATCACGGAATAGAGCGCCTCCGGGTGGCCCTTCCGGCTTTCAAAGATGTGCCGCAGGACCGGCAGGTGCGTGTTCACCGAATACAGTAGCCAGAAATTGGCGATGTCGGATGAGGTGAAATCTGCCAGGCTCTGGTTCTTCTGGCGGCGCATCCCAGACAGCATGCTGCTCTTCGCCGACAGGATCTCAACCAGCCGGCGGGCGATCGCGACCAGATATTCGTTTGCCGAGATGTCGAGCAGAGGCGGCACAAAGTGCGGGTCGAGTTGGAGCGTGCCGGCCGCGCTGCGCTTCACGCGGGCGACCCGGATGGCGGAAGTTCCTTCACGGTTTTCGCCCTGCACCAGGAAGCGGAAATTCTTCCTAGCAAGCTGAACCGGCTTCTCGCCGATGCCCGAGTTTTCATCGCGGACCACTGCGACTTCGGCGACGAAACGCGTGTCAGCCCCCTGCGGCGATACGGAGACGTTCAGGCCGCGCTCGCGATAATGCGGGATCGCGAGCCAGATGTCGAGCGTGTCCGTCTCGTTATCGAAGTACTGGGCAAGCGGCTTGGGCGGCGGCGGAGCATCGGAGGCCGGGATTTCGAACGGCATCCCGTCCGGAAAAAGGCCGGACGCGGACGCGAGCGCGAAGAAGCCTCCGGCCAGGGCCGCCTGATCGATGCTCAGTTGGCCGAACCCCCACGGGCGGTAGTTGAGCGAGCCGAGGCTGAACTCCAGGGTGCTCTCAATGTAACGGTCCTGAATCTGGAGGTGCTGCGGGGTCAGGAACGTGCCCTTGGCCCAGATTACCGGCTGAAGCCGCTTCATAGCCTCTCAAAGTATCAGGAAAGGGGTGCAAGGTAAAGGCGGGCACGATTTCGTGTGTCGGTAGCATGTTAAATGTCCGGTCCAATTAGCACGTGAAATGTCCGCTTTGAACGACGGCGGGATGCTGGAGGTTGAAGGTTCCCGAGAGCATCTGCGCCGCCCAACTGGAGCGGATGATGAAACTACAAGACGTGA
>DATMXS010000201.1:0-3608 GCA_035561355.1 Bryobacteraceae bacterium
CGGAGCGACAATCAGCGGCAACCCTGGCTACGGGGGCACATTCGGCCGCGGAAGGCGTGGCGGGGGCGGGGCGGTTTGGCCGATGGCCTACCCGGTCTTCGTTGCCGATCCCTACGGTTACGATCAACAGCAGCAGCAGCCACCGAACGTCACGATCGTGATGCCTCCGGTGCAGCCGCAGCCATCAGCGCCTCCCGTAACGATTCAACAGTATTTCGGAGAAGGCGCCACGCCGCAAGTGCGCGAGTACGGCCCAAATGGCGAGGAGACTACTCGCGAGACACCCGAGGAATCCGGGAACATTCGGACGTACAGGGCTCCGGTCACCAAAGCTGCTCCAGCGCCCGCTGATGACCGCATCATGTTCATGATCGCGCTGAAGGACAGCTCGGTCTACACAGCGTCTGCCTACTGGGTGGAGGGTGAGACGCTGCATTACATCACCACGCAGGGCGAGCATAATCAGGTCTCGATCGACCTTGTAGACCGCGCCACTTCGGACAAGCTGAACCGCGGGCGCAAAGTAACGTTCCGGCTTCCGCCGGCGCAGGGTTAAGCGCTAGGGGAGATACTCGCCGCGCGCGAGCCGCCTCACAAAGTCGAGGTCGCCGTCGAGGAAGTCGTATTGGGTGATGCGGTCGCGGTGTTCCCAGCGGATTTGTTCGAAGGCGAGCGCGGCGGGATCGCCTTTGAAATCCACGACCCGAAAGAAGATCAGCAGGATCGGCAGCCGCTTGGGATAACGGTACTCGTAGCGTGCGATCTCTTCGCCGACCGTGGCCTGAACGCCAAGTTCTTCCTGCAGTTCGCGTTCCAGCGCTTGACGGGGAGTCTCACCGATCTCAACCTTGCCACCGGGGAATTCCCATTTGAACTCATGGGAGTCACCAGCCTGCCGCTGGCAGACGAGGATCTCTCCGTCCCGCTCGATGACCCCGGCCACAACAAGTAATGGGCGACCCACGTGTATCAAGATAGCGGATATGTACAGTGAACGCCTGCTCGACCATTTTCGTAACCCGCGCCACGCCGGCGAACTGCCGCTTCCGGCAGTGTCGGTGGAAGCGACGAATCCGGCGTGCGGGGACGTATTGCGGCTCTCGGTTGAATGGGTCGGAGGGCGGGCGGTAAGCGTCGGGTACAAGGTGCGGGGGTGTACGGCATCGATTGCGGCGGGATCGGCTCTGACTGAGCTGATGGCGGGCCGGACCCGCGCGGAGATTGCCGGCATTGACGCGGGCGCGATCGAAGCCGAACTCGGCGGATTGCCGGGCCATTCCAAGCACGCGGCGGCGCTGTGCCTGGATGCAGTGGCGGCGCTGCTGCGGGTAATGCCCTCCTGAGAAGCGCGTGAGCCCTGGAGGGCGGCATCCTGCGCGTATCCAGTCAGGAGGGGAAGGGATGCTTGCTGCACGCAGCGCTGTAACGGTCACGCCGGACGGGATCATGCAGACCGCCTTGGGGTTTATGGCGGCCAAGACGCTCTTGAGCGCGGTCGAACTAGGGCTATTCACCGAGCTCGCGAAGGGCCCGCGGGACGGCAACACTCTCGCAGAGAGCCTGGGCCTGCACTCGCGGGCTTCGCGTGACTTTCTAGACGCGCTGGTTGCCACGGGCCTGCTCCACCGGGAGGACGGCGTTTACTCAAACAGCACCGAGGCGGACGCCTTTCTGGATAAGAACAAGCCGACGTATATCGGCGGCATTATCGAGATGGCGAACACACGCCTGTACCCGATCTGGGGGAAGCTGACGGACGGGCTGCGCACAGGCCAGCCGCAAAGCGAAAACGCCCCGGAAAAGACGTTCGCCGATATGTACGCCGACGCGGAGCGGATGCGTCACTTCCTGAGCGCGATGACGGGTTTGAGCGTGACGACGGCGCAGGCGATTGCCGCGAGATTCCCCTGGAACGGATACCGCACGTTCTGCGACATCGGATGCGCGCAGGGTGCGGTGCCTGTCCATTTGGCGCTGGGCAACTCTCACCTTACGGGCGCGGGATTCGATTTACCTGTGGTGGAGCCGGTGTTCCGGGAATACGTGCAATCGTTCGGGCTTCAGGACAGGGTGCATTTCACAGACGGCGATTTCTTCAAAGACCCGCTGCCTTCGGCCGATGTTCTGGTGATGGGGCACATTCTCCACGATTGGGACCTGGAAACAAAGATGATGCTGCTCGAGAAGGCATGGAAGGCGCTGCCGAAGGGCGGCTCGCTGATCGTGTACGAAATGATGATCGACGACGAGCGGCGCACGCCACCGGGGTTGCTGATGAGTCTGAACATGCTGCTCGAAACGCAAGGCGGGTTCGACTACACCGGCGCGGACTGTACCGGGTGGATGAAGAAGACAGGGTTCCGCGACACGCGGGTGGAACAGCTTGGCCAGGAGTCGATGGTGGTGGGAGTGAAATAAGGCTTACTTCGCGCTTAGTGATGCGCGGACTTTGCGGGCGTACTCGCGGGCCTTCGCGAGAATTAGGGCTCGGTCGAGTGTGAGCGGCGTGCGGTCGCGCATGAGCAGGCGGCCATTTACCATCGAGTCCTGCACGTCGCTGCCTTTGAGGGCGTAGACGAGCTGCGATGCCGCATCGTAAAGCGGGACAGCGTGCGGAGCGGTAATCCGGACGGTGATCAGATCGGCGCGTTTCCCGGGTTCAAGCGAGCCGGTCTGTTTATCCAGTCCGAGGGCGCGAGCGCCGCGAATGGTCGCCATCTCGAGAGCCTCCCAGGCGGAGAGCGCCTGGGGATCCCCGGTGGCGACCTTCTGGAGCTTGGCGGCGAGGTCCATCTCTTCGAACATCCAGAAGTCGTTATTGGAGCCGGCCGGACCATCGGTGCCGAGTCCGGCGGCGAGGTCGAGGCGCAGCCATTTCGTGACCGCCGCGATACCGCTTGCCAGCTTAGTGTTGCTGGAGGGACAGTGGGCCAGGCCGACGCCGCGACGCTTCAGAGTTTCGAGGTCGGCATCATCCAGCCAGACTCCGTGCGCAGCCAGCGTGCGGCCTTCGAATGCGCCCCACCGCTCGAGGACCTGGGTCGGACTGGCTCCGTACTTAGCGCGCATGTCGTCGTTCTCGCGCTTCGTCTCCGAGAGATGGATGACGAGCGGCGCGCCGTACTTGTTGGCGAGGGCACGGGCGGCGCGGATGGTCTCCTCTGAGTTGGTATAGAGCGCGTGCGGAGCGGGAGCGGCGGTGATGAGAGGATCGTTGTTGAAGCGCTGGAGGAAGGCTTCGGTGAGCTTCAGGGCATCGGCGGGTGTCTTCGCGTCCGCGACGGGGAAGCCGATGATGGTTTCGCCGAGCACGGCACGCATTCCCGCAGCCTTCGTAGCTTCGGCGATTGCATCCTCGAAGTAATACATGTCGGCGAAGGTCGTGGTGCCGGAGAGAATCATCTCCAGGCAGGCGAGACGGGCGCCCCACGTGACGAAATCGCGCGAGACGTTCTTCGCTTCGGCCGGAAAGATGAATTTCTCGAGCCAGTCCTGAAGGCGCATGTCGTCGGCGATGCCGCGGAAGAGAGACATCGGGACGTGCGTGTGGGCGTTGATGAGGCCGGGAAGGAGGATGGCGGCGGGGCGATCGAGGCGACGCCTGGGCG